>CAYXGJ010000004.1:24643-116987 GCA_964464535.1 uncultured Thermodesulfatator sp.
TAAATGAATCTTCTTCTTCAACCTGTTCTTCTACAAACCAGTGAAGAAAATTTTCAGCAGCATAGTCTTGAAGTTTTTTTGCTAAGCTCATAAGATTATTTATTTTATTAGTAACTTCTTTTTCGTGATTATAAGCATAAGCAATAGTATCTTCAGGGCTTTTCCATTCTTTTGGAGGAGCTTGTATTTCTTGCAAAATAACTCTTCCATCTCTTTCAAAAATAAATTTATAAAACTTCATAGCATGCATAATTTCTTCAGCTGCTTGTGCCTTCATCCAGTGAGCAAAACCTTCTAAGCCTATATTATCAAAATAAGCAGACATAGAGAGATATAAATAGGCTGAATATAATTCCCATTTAAGCTGTTCATTAAGAGCATTTTCCATATCGTTATGCATATTGCCCTCCTTTTAAAAATTTTTATTTTAAAAAAAGTATAAATCAAATTTTTATATTGGTCAAGTTTATAATATAGAGATATAAATACTAAAATAAAGGCAGAAGAGGTTATTATTTTTTAGATAAGAAAGATATTTATTTAAAATGTAAAAATTTTGTTGGTTTCCTTTGCAAGTTCATAAATCTCATCCACCCAACAGGACATGTAGGTGAGGCCTCAATACCATGGGCCTTTGCACAAACACCTCAAACAAAAAAATCTCCCTGAAAAGCATTTATTTGCTCCATAACATTAAAAGGTTCTGAAGGTAGCTTTTCAAAAGTCACTGCTTTACCAAGCATAAAAACACCAACCTCATCTCCTTTTTTAAAAACCACATTAGCAAGCCTCATAGCATTATACATTGTTTCTGGATCATCAGTTGAGATAATGAAAAGTAATTTCATCCCATTTCCTCTCTAACATGTTTATTTCAATTTTTCGTAAATAAGTTTGCAAATCTAGGTTAAAATTCAACAAGAGTTATTTTAATTAGAATTAAGAATAATTCAACGGAGCGCCTTTAGGTAATATTTTTCACTCGTAACAAAGCGATAGACTTTATTTCCACATTTTTTTAAGTATTTTCTCTACCAAACTTTCAGCCATTCTACCTTTTAAAATATTTTCTGGCTCCATAATTTTATCGCTTTAATTAATTTCTTAGAATTTGCTTAACTTTGCCAAAATTTTTTTAGATTTACCAAAAAGTTAATCTTTTATCAATTAATCTTTTCAACTTTTCTTTTAGCTTTTTCTAAAAGTTATTTTGCTTTTTGTAGAGCTTGTGATAAAACACCTTTAGAAATAGAAAGATAACGAGCAATTCTTTCTGAGTGGCTGGGAAATAAATCTGTCTACATATTTTGATGAGTCCTACCATAATCCCAAAAGGGAAAACAACTCATCCTTATGCTCAACAAATAAAAAAAACAAAAAATAAAGGAAATAGATATTTATCTTTAAATAAAAATTAATTTTGGAATTCATGTTCCATATAATTATCATCCCTTAGCACTTCAGGTTCTTGCTGGCTATTATCAGGGTCTAAAAATATCCTAATCTTGCAACCTTTTGGAATGTCAATCCAATTTGTATAGTAATTAGTATTAGGATACACCGTATCAAAACCTGCTGAATGTTCTTCTAAATAAACATTCCCTTGGGTTAATATTATCCATTTAAAAAATAAATAACGTAAAGTCTTTGTTCCTCTATTTGCAACCATAAATCTTATTTGTCTTACCCCCGGTCTATTTGGATGGTTTTGTACTTGAGTTGCAAATCTTACAAAACCAAAATCTACCTCGGCAGGAACAATTTGAAACCAATCATCGCTTTCATCCTTTATCTTACCATCTTCACTGACTATTTCTAATTTATAGCGACCAGGTGGTATCGTGTAATCAAATTTATGTTGCGTGTCTTTATAGCCAGATGATAGATAAGTAAGGAGAATTTGCTGACCTTTACTACTTTTTATTGTTATTTTAAAAACGGTAGGAGGACCGTTATAATCCCACTGAATATTAACATTGTCCACAGCAATCGTAAATTTTTCACCTCCATTAGGATAAATCACCTTAAGAGTCGGTGAGACAGGTTGTAATTCTTCTATTTTAATTGTTCTTCCTTCTCTAAGTTTGCTTTTAATTTCTTCTTCTTTGCTAACTATTTGTTCCGAGGTAGAAGAAATCTGTTGCCCAACAGGACTCTCTTTTAAATCTTTTCTTGGCATAAGGGTTAAGGAAAGAAGGTTATTATTTTCTTTTGTCTCAGGGATATTATTTCGGAAATCTACCTCTATAGATACCCTTAAGGGCACTTTAAGTTCTATATCCGTAGCAAATGAAACTGTTTCCAGAGGGTCTATATAAAAGTCTTTGGGGATCTATGTTAGAGAGGTTATATTCTCTTTCTCTTGAACCATAAATAAGTTTTAATTTTGCCAAGGAAAAATCTTTCTCTTGTGGAGACCCTAAGCCGATATTTTTTAACTTAAAACAGATGCGGTTTTGATTATTAAGTCATATACTTTCTACAATCAAATCAGGAAGAGCACTTACAGAAGAAGGAGCTTTCTTAATTTCTTGGGGTTTAGGCTGATTTAGAGTTTGGGTTGGCTCTTGCGGGCTTAATTGTATAGGCTGAGCAAAGCAAAAAGAAGAAAAAAAGAAAAATAAAAGTAAGAATTTTACCATTTGATAAATTTCTCTTTTCATTTTTTTCTTCCTCCTGCAATAAATTTAAGTTGATACAAACACTTTTTTGAGTCTTGCTACTCAATATTAAAAATTTTTTAGGTTCAATATAGTTTATATCTAATAACCTAATTGATATCTATAATATATGACTTTACGGCTTTCAACCATATTAAGTTCTCGGGATGCTATCCAATCAAAATCTCTTTGCAAGGTCAACCTCACAATCTTTCTTCGTCCAGCGTTAGCTCTAAGAGTAAATGTATTGATACCTGGTCTTATGGTTTGATTATGAAGAGCTATGGTATCATGATGAATACCACAATCCCCCAATCCACCACAGTCTGATATCTTTACCTCCACACCGGTAATAGTTACCCCACTACGATTATTAACGGTGATAGTAAAATCAGCAGGGGTAGGAGCTGCTCCTCCCCAAAGTGTATTTTCAAATTCCATAGGGTTAGACCTAACATCAGTGATAGTAATTTGCCCTCTTAAATTATCTAAAGTAGTTACTTCAAAATCAACGGTTTCGGTTTTAGTTCTTCCTGCCTGATTTACTGCGGTAAGTGCATAGGTAGTTCTTCCCTGAGTAAGTGAAGAAGGAATGGGAAGTTTGTATTGACCACGAGAATCAGAACTGGAAAAATTTATTGCTGGACCATTACCAGAAGTTTTAGTAATGGTAATACGAGTAATTGGAGTCCCTCCCGGAGTAGGGTCAACTCTCCAACTAAAGGTCATTTCTCCACTTTGACCTTGTAGCCAAAAAGTGGGATTTAAAGAAAACTCACGAATTACAGGGTCATCAGAAATTTGAGTTCCTCTTTGTTGTTGGGGTGCTCCTTTTTGAATTACACCTCCTTTTATCTGGGTTTGGGCATAAATCAAAGTAGAAATAAAAAGGATAGTTAATAATACTATCAAAATTTTTGCCTTCATTTGCATCACCTCCTTATCTTTTTATTTACCTCTCACACTAAAACTCCGGCAAGTTTTGTTATTGGTTTCATTAGATCCTGCAACTACATTTGTGGGGTCTAAAAAAGCGCATGCTTTGTAATTTCCTTCCAGTAGCTTAATAAATATGGTAATAGAGTAGGTCGCACCAGGATTGAGATTTGGAACAGGATAGCGAGCATTTTCTTTTCTATGAGTTTTTGTTCCTTCAAATACAATATCCACATAGCATTTTGAAGAAGGAGCTGAACCAGCATTTTTGACAACTAAAATTCCTTTTATATCAGCCATTTTATCAGGTCCTACCGTGAAAATCTCAGGAAGTTCAACCCTTTCCACAACAAGATCAGGTTTTGCTTGTCCAGTTTGCTCACAGGGTTTAATAATAATTATTTTTTTATCAGTAAGTGTTTTTCCTGTATAAGCTTCAAGAGTAAGTTTTATATCACCTGTTAATCTTGGGCTGATAAATCCAGTCTTACTTATTAAAATTCGATTCATTGGAAGTATTTTAACGTCCATCTTTTCGCCATCTATTAATACTGTGCAGGTTGTTGCAGATGGTCCACAGGTATCAATTACTGCTTGTGTTAAGTTTATTTCCTTTTTTACATGCTCTATACTGCTATCCCAGTAGGATTTTAAGGTAAGATCTTGGCATTTTGAAACTTTTGGGCCTACACACTGAAATTCAGCTTTAACAGTTATTGTAGTATCCTTATCAGGCAATTTAGTGTAGCAGGCTGGTTCTGTCCAGAGTCGAGATATTTTCCACTCTCCTAAAGATTGAGCAAAAATTGGATTTGACAAAAGAAATAAAATAAAACTAATAATAAGTAAATAAATCTTTTTCATTTTTTATCCTCCTTTCTAATATTTTAATTCTATCTGCTTATAATTTTAGATTTATTCTACCCTCATATCCATCACCTTTTGAAGTCTTTGAAAGTAGATTTCCTTAACGGTGTAAATCTATTATTTAATAATTATCCCGTGATTCACCACATTATCTTCTTCTCCTGTTGGCGGACCCTCTATTACTTTATTAAATGGGTCAAGGGAGACTCCAATCCAGTATTCACCAGGTTTTATATCCTTTGGAATCTCCACAGATGTAGAATACTCCTTTGACGCTCCAGGAGCTAAATCCACTGTACGGGATATCCTACCTCCTTTTAGAAGCATACCTTCTGTAAAAATATATGGAGATGGAAGAATATGAGGCTTTGCAGGATCTCCAATCGGCTTTTTATGAAGGCTAAGGTCTATCATATAACCATTTGAAGTTGTGCTCCCATCAGGTTTTACAGTTCCATTAGCAACTCCTGTACCAAAATTTTTTACTGTCACGCTGAACCTAATAACCTGGCCAGGACGAATCTCACCAGCAGGTTGGTGATCTGTATGAACGACTTTCAGATCAGGTAATCCAGTCTTTTCACAGGGTGCAACTTTTGCTGTCATGACATTATTTTCCTCGTTAGTCTCTTTGATAGAATTTGTAGCATCTACAACTACTCTGACAGCAACTGGTTTTACAATGTCAAAGGGAACAAGATAAATGGCAGTACCTCCAGGAGGTGTTATGTCTCCTGATGTTGGTTTGCTAAGGTCAATAAATCCCATCTTCTTCCCATCAAAAAGCACATCTGCCACAGCTTTCCACCCAGAAGGCAAAGGTCCTGTGCCAATGTTTACTACAGTAAACTGTAGCTTATTGCCGGGACCACATTTAATCTCTTTAACTACTAAGTCAGGTGCTTTAAGAGTCACTGTTGGTGTAGTAAGGGGTTTCTTCTCTTGTGCAATAACAGGAATGATGATAAAACATACTAAAATTAATGTTAAACATATTTTATTTATACTTTTCATCTTTATCCTCCTATTTTAGACTAATGGGTTTTCTAATAGTTTCTCTTTTTATCCCTCCTCCTGGTGGAGGTGATGGTGCTTCTTCAAAAGCAATGTTAATCATATTTGTTCGGGATATATTTCCAACCTTGTCAAATGAATGAATATAACAAACCATTTCCCTTCCCTAGATCCTCCCTCTCACTAAAACCTCAAGGAGTAAACTTTTTCATGCCATTATTCTTTTGGTATAGCTTGTGTTTTTGGATGTTCTCTAATCTCACATGGACCTATTCTACGTCCATAGACATTGTTATTTTCATTGCTTTCTCTTATTCTATTGTCAGGATCAATAGTGATCTCTACAAAGGATTCTGTTCCTATTTCAATTGGTGTTACAAAGCTACTACTTCCACCAGGGAGGGTTACGCCTCCTTCAGTTTTTTTAATTTCGCTTAAAGAGTCAAGATCTATAATATTTTCATTACCAGGAGGAGATATCCATACTTTAACACTTGTTCGGTATCCTCCCCGGACAGATTTACCAAAATATCCCGAACCTTGGTTTTTAATTACAAAAGCAAGATTTTTCTGACTACAATAAATATTTGTAATTACAAGGTCTGGCAGACCAACGGGTTCTGCTACATGTTGAGCTTCCTTTTCAAGTTTTTTGGGATGAAGAATAGTAATATCTTCAATCCGCTCGTTGTTCTTCTCATTGCTTTCTGTCACTACATTAGAAGCATCAGCTTTTACTCCCAATTTATAGGCACCGGGTGATGGTGTGGTAGGGTATTCAAGACAACCTTCACGGGTCTGCCCTGGAGAGAGGCTTGCATGTGACTGGGTTGGATTATATGACATACCAAGCCCACCTCCACTTACTGTAAAGGGATCACTCGGAACCATGCCAATATTTGCAACAATGAAGCAGATTTTATAACTCTGGCCGGATTCAACCTCGTTAGTCAAATTCTCGGGCATTGCATCAGGCACTACCCACCAATCCTTAATTGTTAAGTCTGGCATATCGCATTTCTTACGACATTCATCTGCCTTATCTTTACATTTTTTAACGCAAGACACATATGTAGGGCCTACTGGACCAAGAGGATCCATCGGGCAAGAGGCCTTACATCCTTCAAAACCCGAAGCACATATTGCATAACATTTCTCCCTTTCTGATATTGCATATACTTTTACTGTTAATAAATTTATAATGCCTAAAAAGGCAATTATTCCTATTAAAACCAAATTTATTATGTAAATATGTTCTCTCTTCATAATATTACCTCCTTTTAAAGCTAAATCCCATCTGCCTATAATTTTTAATCATTAAGCCCTCATATCCATCACTTCCTTTCAAAATTTTTTAATCCTAAGTTCAATCTTTCCGTACTTTTTAAAACTAATCTCTACTCGCCACAGCGCTTAACAAAGGTATATGTCTTTTTATCTCCTAAAGGACAAATTGCTTTAAATATTATGGTATAAGGAACATCAAATAATCTGAAAATTGTTACATCTTTTCTTGTTTCAGTTCTGCCTACCTCAACCAAAGTTCCCCAAGGCATAAGCACAGAACCCTCTGTTCCTCTTTGGACATCTATTATGACTTTCTCAGGTCTAATTCCTGTTCCATAAGACTAAGTAATGACAAGACAAGCAGGACCTACTGTTCCTCCTGAATGAATTCTATGTTTACCAAGAGCAACTCCTTTTTCTTCTTGTGTGCCAAAGTTTCTACCCAGAATGGTTATATTTCCTCCTTTTTACCACATGCTTCTTTATATCCTATTATTTCTGGTTTAAATGTGATAGGTATTTTACAAGTTAATTTGAAATTGGCTTTATTGGATTCAACATCTTGTGGATAAACAATTTTAATAGCTTCCCAACCAGAGTAAGTAGGTAAATCTGGACCACCTAATGTCCATGTATCACTTACACTTTTTGTTCCATCTTTATCAAAAACTATTGTTTTGATAGGTGAGAGTGCTTCGTCACTACGCATAAACTTATACTGAATCTTTAAAGACTTTTCTTTAAGGTTCTTTACTGTTATTTGTCCCTCAAACTTTATTGTAGCTGGGCATTTGCCTACATAAGAGTCTGGGATAGCTTTCAAAGTAGCTGTTATCTGTGGCTGTTGAGCATTTACGAGAACTACCATTAATAATACAATCAATGTCACTAAACTTCCTATCTTTGTTTTTATTTTGTACCTCCTATTTTTCAATCTTTTTAAAAGAAAAGTTTCTAATTTCACTTTCTGCAATTATGTTATTCTCGGAGTCAAAGCCTATTACTTTCCAGAAATACTTTTTGTTAGGTTGAAATATTTTGTTGAGAATTACTTCTGAAAGAGTATAATTTCCATTCTTTGTATAGGCTGAAAAAATTGGAACAGAGTCTTCTGATTCAAAAAACTGAATTATATAAATAAAGGGAGTTTCAAGCTTTTCCCACTCAAATTTTACTGAAGCAAAATCAAGCTTAGCATCATTTTCGGGACTATAAAGTTTAATTTTGAAGATCCTTTTTATTTCTTCTGTAGTTACAAAGTATATTCCCAAAGGAATAGGAATTTGAATTTCTGGTCTTGTAATTACAAACCTTACAATGTGAGCGCCTGGTTCAAAGGTAGGCAAAGGAGGAGTTTCTGGTATTTGAAGGGTAAATATTTTTCCATAAGGTATGTGTTGATTAACATAGGAAAGAATTCTTCCATCAACCTCCCAATATCCTTGTAATAGTCCAGAGCCTATAAATATAATGTCTACAAAGACTTTAAGACTTTCATAATATTTGGGTATAGTAATTTCTGCTCTTCTGTTTTCAAAATAAAGCTCCATCCTTTTTATATCAAAATCTGCTGAAGCCCCAGTAGTTATAGAAAAGTTTACAAAGGAAGATGTTGGAATAAAGTAACCAGCACAACTTCCGTTATCAGTAAAATGTCTTTCATATTGAAAACTATTGTAGCCTTTTTTATAGCTCTTTCTAAAACTTTGACAGGAATATTTAAAGTCTCAACTGCTGTGCCATAGTTATTAATAATATTTGCTTTTAAATATTTTGGATTAACTTCTATTATTTCGCTTCCAGCCATAAAAAGTCCTTTATCAGACTCAACATAACAATTTAGAGGTGCACCTAAAACAGTAAATTGATATGTCAGAGTGACTACAGAAGCCTGTCCTCTGGGAATATTGCTTTTAGAAGCACTTACTGTTATAGAAGAATAGGCTGTATCTTGAGTGAAAAATAAAGCAATCAGTATAAACAATAAAGTTAACTTTCTCATTTTTTACCCTCCTCAAAAGGAAAATGGTATATTTGTTGTAAATACAAAATAAAGTACAAACTCATCCTTATTAGAAGAAGGATTAACCTTATCAGTTATTTTTGAATAGGTTGCTTTAAGTGCAATAACAGGTTTCATATATTCTTTGACTATTTTTGCAAGATCATAAGAAAGCTGGGCTGTACCATCAAGGTTCTTTGTATTGACTGAACCATCATTGGCTTTTGTTATTGTGTATGTGCCAGCAATATCAAGAGATAATTTCTGATCAAGAAATTTTGTTCTTAAATCAGCATTTATTGTGTATATGTCAGTTCTTACATCAGTAGGTTTAACCTTAGACTGATTAAGAGAAAAACCTGTACTTAATGAATATTTTTCATTATTATATACTGGTGTAAGTGTATAGGTAATTGAGGTTGTATCAGCATTATTCTCAGATTTATCATTCATTAATGAATAAGTGGTTACAAATCCAATGTTTAATTTATCCTTTATAAAATTTACTCTGGCTGACAAAGTATCTGTATCCATGTGAATTTTTGATACACCTTCAGATTCTTTTGTACTTTTTTGAATTGATTTTTGATAAGTTAATCCAATTGGGAAATTAGGGAATTTATTGAAGGAATAATCAATCACTCCCTGATAATTGAATACTCTTGGGAAAAGTTCATCACCTCTTACATTGTCATTGTATCTTGAAAGATTTACATTTATCACATGCTCTACCCAGTTAGCTCCTCCTCTTAGACTTAAACCTTGAAGGTCTCTTTGTATAGGATTACCCACCACCTGATAGTCTCTTCCAATATACTCATACATTGCCTCATAGGTATATTTATCTATAGCTCCATAGATTTTTGCTCTGTAAGCTTTATCACTGTTTTTGCCAAATTCATCTGAGGTATCAGGGTCATATTTTGAAAAATCAATCTCAAAATCAGTATTTAATTTGTTTTCAAAAAAATTTGATGTTACAAGAAATCCCCATACATTTCCAAAAGCATTACCTCCCGTTCCAGAGATGCCAAATCCTGTTGCAGGTTCACCTCCTATTACATAGACAGTTTTAATGTCCATTTTTTTATTAAAAAGTTTTAATCCAGCAGAAACCCCCATTATATGATCTTCAGAAGATTTCCCAACTCCTATTCCACCTCTTGCTCCAAAAAAGATTCACTTTTTACTGTAAAGGTATTTAATTGAAAGGTATCATATTCAAAGTTAAGCGAACCTTCTTTTCTGCTAAGTCCAGATAATATATAGGGGGTTTCTTCAATCTGTATATCACCAAGGCTTAATTTTGCTTTGAACAAATCTCTAATATATTGACCTGTAAATATCCAGTTTATTATATCAAATCCTTTTTTTTGAGGTGGCATAAGAGGTTCATTTTGATCAAAGTGTCTTATATTTGTGCTAAAATTTACTTCCCAGGTTTGATTCTTAAGTTTGTTTTCACAGGTTAAGTTATTTTCAATTTTTGAATCAGGAAGATTTCCTAGAGATTCAGGCTTTTTTAAAACTTCTTGATATGCTATGGTTATATTATTATTTGACCAAGCTTCATCAAAGGTTTTAGAGTGCTTTGTGATAAAAGATACAGTTTCTTCTATCTCTCTACCCTCTTTATCTTTAGCTGTAATTGAAAGAGTATGAGCCCCTGGTGGAACAACCATAAATGGTTTAAATTCAAAACCCTTTTTATTAAAACTTATTAATTGAGTCACATCTTGCCCATCAAAAAGTACAATAATTGTCTCTTTTACTATTGTCTTATCAAATTCTACTTTCACTTCGGGCTTTTTAGTTATGTTTTCTGAATCGGGTAATGGAGATATAATTCTGATAGGCTTTACCTCAGCATCTACATAGGATAGATTAATAAAAAAGAATAATAAAAAGAAAAAGAAGATAAAAGGGTATCTTAATAATAGCATCATATTCTCCCCTTGTTAATATGTTCAATAATAAATATATTCAATAATAATATTTTCTCCTTCGCTTCTAACATTAGTAATTCGAAAAATATCAAGTAAGGGATTTTTGGTAATTGCTTTTTCTATTGCTTCTTCTATTTTCCCACGAATTGAATCTGATAACATTGTATCTCTCAATCTATTTGGAATTTCGTTAGTTAGCTTTTTATCTATTTCATTTTCCCAATGAGAAGAAATAGGAATATATTGATATCCACTAACAAAATGTCCTTTAATTTCTGGAAATATTTGGACATCGATGTATGATATTTTTCCAAATCTTAATCCAGGGGTAAGATGAATTTCCATATCAAATTTTATTAAATCATAATCTGGCGCTGAGTACTCATAATAATGGCCTTGAGTATATTCATAACCTTTTATTTCTGTTCCTTCTGTTTCAAAACTTATACGAAATTTTATTTTTCCTTCCGAGATTGAGAAAGCATCTTTTCCAGACCATGATGCATTTAAATCATGCACATATCCTCTATAATCATAGGTAAAAACCCGACTTTTTGTTAATTCATAACGAGGAAGAGAGAAATTTTGGCGAGAATTTAATTTAGGAAATTCTATATAACAATCATTCTGTTTGTAATAAGGGTCTCCTGGTAAACACGGTAATGCCTCAGAGATACGTTTCTGTTCCTCAGAGGTGAGTTTCTGTTTCTTAGTTGTGAAGGGAGAAGTTTCTGATGTTGACCTTCCAGCAAAACATCCCCCGCTGTAGTAATTATTTATTTTTATAGAACCTGATAAGAAATCGCCGAATATCTTTAAAAGTTCATTATTTATAATAAGTTCTTTCTTTTCCCATTTATGTTCATAAATATCAGAATCTTTCTCAAGAGGTAATTTATATATAGGTTCTATCTTTACAACTATAAATATCCTATCTCCCCAACTTAGTGCTCTTTCTTTGTCTTCTAAAATTATATTTCCTAATTCAACCTGATCACCTTGTTTAATATTTAAATTAGCAGTTGTAAATTCTCCTAAAGCTAAAGGAGGATAAGAACGATTAGGACTACTGATTATAAGATATTCAACCTTTATGGGACTTGATATAAAATCACCATTTCCTGTATTTTTTGCAAAAAATTTTATTTTCATGGTTTTCTGATCAACTGACGGCTTAACATTTTCAATTTTAGGCTTCTTTACAGTTATAAATAGCTCTTTACTTGCAATTAAAGAATGCTGTGATATTCTCCCAGTTCTTGGATCCACATCTATTTTAAATGGATCTGAAGCAGAAACCTTTAAAACATATTTTGTATCTTGTAATGGTTTGATAGTTTTAGATCCTTCTATTCTAAAGGATTCATTAGAATAATCAGTCTTTGTTAAAGGAATTTGTCCAATATAAGGTTCTATCTCTAATTTTAAATTTCTAAGATTCTTTCCTGTAATCACCCAACTTAAAGTTAAATCATCTCCATAATTGATTACAGAAGAAGCAGCTGTAAAACTTGTGACAGATAAAAAATAAGGCGAAGATGTGTTCATTTGAGATGGTAAAGATGGAGCCTGTTGGGGTTGTAAAGGTGGTTGAGAGGGGTTTATTTCCAATTGCTTTGGTGCTGGTGTTATTTTTGGTGGTTCAATTGAAGGCTGGTTAGTCTCACAAAAAGAATATTTTAAGAAAAAAACAACTAATAAAAAAATTAGTTTAATTAAAAATAATGATTTTCTTTTTATATACACATTTTTACCCTCCTCATGTAAAATACTATAAGTAGAACTATATTTAATCTTTTTAATTCCTAAGTTATAATTCTTTATAATTCTTTATAGGTAAGTTTGAAAGGGTAGAAATTGATAAGAGATGTAATAGGAGATACAGAGTTTTTAGATTCCGATTTTTAGAAGGAAGTTTGCAGTCATTTTTAATTTTTTAAAATAAATTTTAAAAATTGTCAAGGGTAGATTTTTAAATTTGTCAAATTGAAAAGAATTTGATAAAATGAATTTTATGGAAAAAAAGTATGGAGAAATTGCTATAGAAGAGGCTCAACTTGAGGCATGGGATAACCCTTATCCAGATAGAGATTATTTGATTGAAATTACCTTTCCTGAATTTACTTGTCTTTGCCCAAGATCTGGATACCCAGATTTTGCAGTAATAAAAATTTCTTATATTCCTAAGGATAAAATTATAGAGTTAAAATCTCTAAAACTCTGGCTAAATAAATTTAGAAGTCGCTATATTTCTCATGAAGCAGCAACTAATGAAATCTTTGATGCACTCTGGAATTTACTTCAACCTAAAAAACTTAAAGTAGTTGCAGATTTTCATCCAAGAGGAAATGTTCATACCATTGTTACTATAGAAAAACCTTAAATTTAAAAAATACTAAGATAAAGCTCACTCTCTACATTTCCTGGATAATTTCCTTTAACTAAAGTATAATAAATTCCATTTTCAAATACTCCTAAACCCGTAATAAATCCTGTTTGAGAAGCCCATAAATTTCTAAAAAAATAGGTGCCTTCAAAGCTAAGAACAAACACCTGAGAAGTAGCACTATTTAAGGGAATATATTTTAAATCACCTTTAACTGATTCTAAAGGAAAGTTAGCAGAAACAAAAAGAGCTTCCAATTTGCCATCCTTGTTTATGTCAGCTATAACTGGTGTTATAAGAGGATAAACGATTTTCTTAACAACTTCTTGTCCCTTTTTGCCTTTAATAAGTTTTATTTCATAAAAATGATTAGCTACAGGATAAGGAGATACCCAAACTATATTAGAATCTTTATAAACTGCTAATTTTCCATCTGAAGTATAATTAATAATTTCTGGACTCCCATCCCCATCTAAATCAATAAAAGCACTTCCAATGTTTTTATAATCTGGAGGGACCTTTAATTGAGTTGCATATATTAATTGATTATTTTCTCTTTTTAAGATATATATTTCTTTTCCAAAAAAGTTTTCTGAATCGAAAATCTGCCCTATTAAGGTGTCTTTTATTCCTCTTGTTGTATAATCTACAAAATTTAAAATTAAATTTACATTTGTAATTACTGGAACTAATCCTTGTTCAGTGTATCTTAAAATTTCACTTCTCATACCTACACTTTCGTCAAATATATTTAAAGCTATCCAACCAGATGGTCCTACAGAGAAATTTACAATTTTACCAGTCTTGGGATTATAACTTGCTAAAAGGGGTCCTTTTATTTTTACTATAAAAAGCCCTTGAGAATTAAAATAAACCATTTCAGGATTATTATCATTATCTATATCTGCAAACTCTACTTGAAATACCTCTCCCTTCATTTTTCCTAAAATATTTGGAGGATTAACAGAGAAAATACCTACAGTAGAAGGTTTATAAACTTTTTGAGTGGTTGTAACTGTTGAGGGTGTTATAGCTTTTTTATAACTTAAACTTCCATAATATCTTACTAAATCTAAATTGTAATTAAATATTTTTACTATATCCTCTTCCACAACAAAAACCATATCATATTGTTGAGATAAAAGGTATTGAGGGGTTAGGTCTTTAAATTTTAAATCAGGATTAAAAGTGACTCCCGATTCAGGTAGAGTATCTTTAAGAATTAAAAATAAATTTTTATCAGGAGTTTGTGTTTCAGAAATTATAAGAATTTTTAAATCAGTAAATCTTTCAATAGGAGTAGGAACCGGAAAAGGTTCTTTTTGAAAAATAACTCTTCCTATAGCAAAATTTTCTTCTACATCTGTAATTTCAATCTTTCCGATTATTTCTTTTAGAAAACCTAAAGTTTTTTCTGTTTCAGGATGAACAATTTTTTTACCTCTTTTATATACTGTAAATATATCCTTAGGTCTAACACCTTGAACTTTCCCTTTATCTATAATAATTTTACCATCTTCTATACCAATAATTAATGCAGAAAAAGGAGTAAAGTCTTTTTTAATCTCATTATAAGTCTCGGTTGGTATTAAAGAAAAAGAAAAATTTGAGCTAAATAAAAGAAAAATTAACCCCCACAAGAGGGAAATTAAAATTTTTTTAATTTTCATAAAATTAGATCCTCCTTTTTAAATTTAATCGTTTTTTAAAGGACCTTGACCAGTTGATTCTAATACAGAAAGCCAAAATCTGCTGTTAAGATTAATTTGTTTTCTTCTCTTTATAGTTTCTTTAATGGGAATATGGACAAACTGATCATTAAGATAACTTATCATTATTCCTGTTTTCCCAGCCATAGCAGCATGAACTGTATACTGTCCCAAAAATCCGCAATAAATTCTATCTTCAACATTAGCAGGGACACTTCTTATAATATAACTTGGATCAATATATCTTATTATTACTTCTATATTTTTGTTTTTAAAATATTCTGTAATTTTATCTTTCAAAAATTTACCAATATCTCCCAATTTTATATTTCCTGAGGCATCATATTCGGGAGGATCTTTTTGAACATATTTTTGTGCTGCTCCTTCTGCTACTACAATAACTGCATGTTTTCTTCTATTTAACCTTCTTTCTAATTCAGCAAGTAATCCCTTTTCTCCTTCCAAATCAAAATCCATTTCCGGAATTAAACAAAAATTTACTTCTTTAGTTGCAAGTGTTGCAGCAGCAGCGATAAAACCTGAATGTCTTCCCATAAGTTTTACTAAACCTATTCCATTAGGAACTGCTATAGCTTCTGTATGTGCACATCTAATAGCATAACAAGCAAGCTCAACAGCTGTATCAAAACCAAAAGTTTTTGAAACAAGCCAAATATCATTATCTATAGTTTTAGGAACTGCCACTACAGCAATTTTAAGATTTCTCTTTGTAATTTCTTCCTTTATTTTATAAGCTGCTCTAAAAGTTCCATCTCCTCCTATCATAATGAGTATTTGAATATTCATTCTTTCAAGAGTATCTACAATTTCTTCAATTGATTGATGTCCACGGGAGGTGCCAAGAAAAGTCCCTCCCATAGTATGGATATCCTTTACTACTTCAGGATTTAGCTCAATTACCTCGTGTCCATATTTAGGAATAAACCCTTGCAATCCATATTTGAACCCTATTATTTTATTTACTCCATAGGAATAATATAAAGTCATTACTATAGAACGAATTACATCATTAATCCCTGGACAAAGCCCTCCACAGGTTACAATTCCTACCTTTACTTTAGAGGGGTCAAAATATATATAGGGTCTTGGTCCTGCAAGTTCTAAAGAAGGAATTTCTTTATTTTTTGAGAATTGCTCCCTCAAATAATTATAAGTTACTCTTAAAGTTACTCTTGTTTCATCTGTGACAAAACATTGGGGTTTAAGATTTAAAGGAGAAGGAATTTTGCAAGGTCCTAAATTTTCAATTGAAGTATCAATGTCTTCTATAATTTCTTCTGTAAATTCTAAATAATTACAAAATTCTTTCATTTATATACCCCTATAGCCTTATTTTAACTGCTTCAGCATGAAAGGGAAGATTTTCTGTCTCCGCAAGTAAAATAACCTCTTTAGCCTCTTTTTTTAAGGCTGAAGGAGAATATTTAAGAAAATTTATCTTTTTAAGAAATTTTTCAGCAGATAAAGATGAAGTAAATCTTGCAAAACCCATAGTTGGCAATACATGATTAGGACCTGCTAAATAATCTCCCATTGCTTCAGGAGTAAAGGTACCAAGAAAAATAGCACCTGCATTTTTAACCAAAGATAGATAATCTAAAGGTTCTTTAACCATAATTTCTAAGTGTTCAGGAGCAATAAGATTTGCCAAAAAGAAAGCAGTTTCTATATCTTTTACCATTATTATACTACCTCTTTTTAAAAGTGCTTCCTTAGCTATTTCACCTCTAATTCCTTTTTCTAAAGCTTGAGGAATTAAATTTTTAACTTCCTTAGCGATTTTTTTAGAAGTAGTGATAAGAATTGAAAGACTCATAGGATCGTGTTCAGCCTGAGCAAGAAGATCATAGGTTATAAATTCTGGATTTGCTATATTATCTGCAATAATTAATACTTCACTGGGACCAGCGATTATATCTATTCCTACAAAAGAGGAAACAAGTTTTTTGGCTGTAGTTACATAAATATTTCCTGGACCACAAATAATGTCAACCTTAGGCAAAGTTTCGGTTCCGTAAGCTAAAGCAAAAATAGACCAAGGACCTCCCACTTTATATATTTCATCAACACCCGCTTCATTAGCAGCAACCAGTAAAGCTGGATGTAAAGTTTTGTCTTTTCTCGGTGGAGAAACCATAACAATTTTTTCTACACCTGCTATTTTAGCAGGAATTGCTGTCATAATTACTGTAGAAATAAGAGGAGTTTCTCCCCCCTTTCCTCCGGGAATATAAAGACCTGCTTTTTCTATAGGTTTTACCATTTGGCCTAAAAGAATACCTCCTTTTTCTTCCATAAACCAAGATTGAGGAAGATTTTGAGAATGAAATTTTTTAACCTTTTCTATAGCTAACTTTATAGCTGAAAAAAGCTCAGGTGAGATTTCTTTATAAGCTTTTTCAATTTCTTCTTTATTTACCTTTAAGTCTTTTTTTTCAAAAAAAACTTCATCAAATTTATAAGTATATTCAATTAAAGCTTTATCTCCCTCTTTTTTAACTTTATCGCCTATTTTTTTTACTTCTCTTTCTATTTTTTTAGGAAATTCTTCAACTCTATTTATAATTTTTTGTAAATATTTTTCAGCTTTTTTAGAGGGATATTGAAGTACTCTTATTTTCATAAAATTTTCTCCTTTTTACCAATTACTAAAAGGTTTTTGCCAAACTCTTTTTAATTCTTTTATATCCTCTTTTATTATAATCTTCCCGTTAAGTCCTTTTATTATTAAAAATGGTTCTGCAATTACTTCCCCTATTAAAGAGAAAGGAACATCTTTCATAAGGGCTTCAAAATCTTCTCTTTTTTCTTTCCTTACGGTTACAACTATTCTTCCTGCACTTTCAGAAAAAAGAATAAAGTCATCTCTTAAAGATTCTCCTTCATAGTGAATAGCAGAAAGATCTATCATCATTCCATATCCTCCAGAAAAGGCTTTTTCAGCTAATGCAACTCCTAAACCGCCATCAGAAATATCATGAGCAGATTCAATAAGACCATTATAAATAGCATCTCTTAATTTTAGATAAATTTTTTTATTAAGATAAGGGTCAGGTTTGGGCACTTTCCCACCTTTTATTCCTAAAAGATTAAAATATTCTGAACCTGCTAATTCATCCTTAGTTATTCCAAGGATGTATACCAAGTCTCCCTCCTTTTTAACCTCCATGGTTTGAGCAAGATAATATTTGGGAATTTTAGCAACTACAGAAAAAAGAAGGGTAGGGGGTACAGAAATTTTTAAACTCCCATCAGAAAGGATAGTTCCTATTCCAAAAGGATTTTCACTTTCAGGATTAAGTCCTAAATACATAAGATAGTCATTTTTCATAGAGTCTTTTCCTGAAATACAAGGAACTCCATAAATTTTAGTAAATTTATAAAGGGCTTGATTTGCTCTTACTAATTGGGCTAATTTATATTTTCCATCTGGATTTTTTTCACTTTCAATAGGATCGCACCAACAGAAATTATCTAAACCTGCCATGTATTCAATATCTCCACCTACACAAACTGCATTTCTTATTCCTTCATCAATAGCATTAGCAACCATCCAATAAGTATCATAATCTGAAAATTTAGGACAAATACCATGAGCAACCACAATTCCACTCTCACTTTCAAGGTCATATCTCAAAACTGCTGCATCACTTGGGCCGTCGTTATTTATTCCTGTAAGAGGCTTAACTACACTCCCCCCTTGAACCTCATGATCATATTGAGTTACTACATATTCTTTTGAACATACATTATAAGCTTTTAAAATCTTTTTAAGAGTTTCTCCGTAATTTTTAGGAATCTTTACTTCTGGGTTTATAGGATAAGATGGTGCTTTCCATTCAGCATATAATTCAAGTTGAGGAACTCCTTCATGAAGAAAGTCTAAAGGTATTAGTCCTACTGTTTTTCCTTCATATAAAATATGAAAATATCCAGAATTTGTAAATTTTCCTAAAATAGTTGCTAAAATATTCATTTTTTTTGCTAAATTCAAAAATCTTTCTATTTTATCTGGAGGCACTGCAAGAGTCATTCTTTCTTGGCTTTCTGAAAGAAGAATTTCCCAAGGACGAAGACCAGGATATTTTAAAGGTGCTTTAGCTAAGTCTATTTCAGCACCTCCTGATTCTCTTGCCATTTCTCCAACAGAAGAAGAAAGTCCACCTGCACCATTATCAGTAATAGAATTATATAAACTTTCATCTCTTGCTTTCATTAAAAAATCAACCATTTTTTTCTGGGTTATAGGGTCTCCAATTTGTACTGCTGTTGCAGGAGAACCCTCATGTAAAGCTTCAGAAGAAAAAGTAGCACCATGTATTCCGTCTTTCCCAATTTTTCCACCAATCATTACTACCAAATCTCCGGGTTTAGCTCCTTTTTTCCAAGAGAGCTCATCATTTATATATAGAGGTAAAATTCCTCCTGTTCCACAATAAACTAAGGGTTTACCAAGATATCTCGGATCAAAAACAATTGAACCATTTACAGTGGGGATACCACTTTGATTGCCTCCATGTTCAACCCCTTCTCTTACTCCCTCAAAAATTCTTCTTGGATGTAAAATTCTTGGTGGGAGTTCTTTATCCCAATCAGGAGGTGCAAAACAAAATACATCAGTATTAAAAATAAGTTTTGCACCCTTTCCAGTTCCTAAAGGATCTCTATTTACACCCACTATTCCTGTTAAAGCACCTCCATAAGGATCAAGTGCAGAGGGGCTATTATGGGTTTCTACTTTAAAAGCTAAAGCCCATTTTTCGTCAAGCTTTATAACACCTGCATTATCAACAAAAACAGAGAGACAAAAGTCTTTTTCTTCCTTTTCTTTTCTAATTTCTTCAGTAGCTTTTTTAATATAAGTTTTAAATAAACTATCTATAACTAATTCTTCTCCAGTGTCTAAATCTTTATAAAAGATTTTAGCATTAAATATCTTGTGTTTACAATGTTCAGACCAAGTTTGAGCAATACTTTCAAGCTCTACATCAGTAATAGCTTCATCAAGTCCATAATTTTTTCTAATTTTTATAAACTTGGGATCAGAAAAAAAATTTTGTATACTTTTCATTTCTTTAAGATTAAGTGCAAGTAATCTTTCTTGAGATAATTTTATAAGTTCTTCGTCAGAAAATTTACTAAGTAAAAATTTTTTTACTACCGGAGGAAAATATTCTGTTACTCTGGGAAGAGAATAAGAAAGCCCCTTTTTTAAAAATTCATCCTTAGGAAGAATGAACCACCTTTCTATTAGTTCAT
Organism: uncultured Thermodesulfatator sp.; assembly: GCA_964464535.1. Classification (GTDB taxonomy): domain Bacteria; phylum Desulfobacterota; class Thermodesulfobacteria; order Thermodesulfobacteriales; family Thermodesulfobacteriaceae; genus Thermodesulfobacterium. The sequence goes on from CAYXGJ010000004.1 coordinate 44,731, forward strand.
TAGCAAGAAGGTCCCTTGCTATTCTTTCAACAGTTTCTTTTGAAATGTCTCCTTTTATCAAAAATTGACGAGCAAAATAAACCCCTTCTCTACTTGTGTCTAATGGTCTTTCTAAAATGTAGCTAAGGGCTTCTTCAGCAGTTTTCCCTTCGTTATCAGTGACTCCCGGACGATAACCAATCTCTAAAACCCAGTTAAAAGGAAAATTTAACTTTAAGGATATATGTTCATTAATACTATAAGTCTGGATTACAGGATCACAAAGGGCAGATTCAGCAAAAATTTTGATAATTTCTTCAGAAAAATTTCCTTCAACCAAATAAACTTTTATAAAGTAAAGATCTTCTAAAGATATATTCAAATGGTGTTTGATTTTTCTTTTTATCTTAGCACCTATTGCATCTTTAAAGGAGGGTTTAGAAGAAACCTCTATCCTGAAAACATTCATAGAATTGAAATATATCATTTAATATTTAAAAATTCAACATTTAAAAAGATTCAAACTTTTATGGGATCTTTAAAAATTTGAAGATATTTTAGATTTTACAAGATCTAAGGTATTAACCACATTTAGAGCTTTAAATATTTTTTCAAAAAGGTTTTCCATGTCAGACAAGATTTTTTCTTTCACCTCAGAAGGTAAATCCCACCAATCCTTTTTAAAAGCTCCAAATCCTTTTTTTCTTGTTTTATATATAAATTGAGCGTATGTCATATCTTCTTTCCATTCATTTTTAAATTGATTTTTAAGATAACTATATATTTTTTCTCTAAATTCATAGGGTAGGGCAGGATGGTCATATAAAAAATTTTGAAAACCTGTTGCCAGATGAACTTCTACACATTCTGATTCTGGGAAAAGACTAAAATATTCTTCTGGAAGAGTAGATGCTCCATGTTGAACAGCTCCTGCAAGACCAAATTCTTCTCTGGCAATTTTAGATAGGATTTTTAAGGTATTAAAATCAAGATTAACAGTAGCAATCTTTCCATCAGGTAAAACTATACCTCCATGGGAAGTTCCTGTTTGAACACTAATTTTTGAAATTCCTACTATCCCTTTAAAAACTTTATTAAATCCTTGCATAAATACTCGCAATTCTTCAGGAGTACTATTGTATCCTCCTATTTCTCCTATTTCTCCACCAAGATTTGTATTTATTTCTTTTGGTTCTATAGCTCTTATAAATTCAGCCATTTCAGCAGTAACTTCATAATTATGCTTTTGTTGTTCATAAAGATCCTCTTTTTCAAGAATGACAAGGGTTGAAGCATCAATATCGATGTTATAAAACTGAGAAAAAATAGCTTCACTTATAAGATTTTTAATATTATTTTTCTCTCTTTCCGGATCTGTAAAATAGGATTTTCTATTAAATTGAAAATGATCTCCCTGAATAAAAATAGGTCCATCAAAATTTTCCCTAAAACCTGCAGAAAGAATAACTGTAGCATATTCTAAAGGTGATTGTTTAGTATAACCCATTTCAGATTTTGCAATTTCAAAAATAAAAGCCCCAACCTTTAGCCTTTTTGCTACTTTGAAAACTGTTCTTGCAACATCATAGGTCATCCCTCTTATATTGATTGCAGGAACGGTAAATCCTAAAAATTTTTTAGAAAATTCTTTATAAAGAGGATAAATAGAAAAGCCTTTATAATTAAAATCTTTTAAAACTTCTTGAAGGGTTTCAAGCAATTGCGAATCTTCAAAAACAGCTCTATAAATTAGACCATCTATTTCCTTAGGATTTTCTTTTAACAAATTTAAAATCTCTCTTTTTTCCATTTTTTGCCTCAAAATTTTTAATAATTTTTTACTTATTTTACACAAAAATTAAAATTTCATCTCTAATTGAATTCTTAAAAGTTTAGCATCTCTTGCCTCAGGAGTATAAAAATCACCTGGATCAAAGTGTTCATACTTTAAAAGACCAGTTATATTAGGTTTAAATTTATAACTTCCTTCAATGGTAAATCCCTGTCCTCTATTTTTATCCTCCCCTGAAATCATTGCCCAAAAAAAATATTTTAAAAGTGCTGCTTCGTGATCTATGGCCATTTGCTCCGTAGTTAAAGGAAAGTAAGGTGTTCTTACAGCCCACATTTTTTGATAAGAAACTCTTAATCTAAGATCTTTATAAGGAAGTAAAAAGAGATTAAAAACTAAACCTCTTAAATTAGTCCAATATGCTGGCATGGGACCATTTTTAAAAATGTTTTCAACTAAAATTACATAACTGTATAACTCATTTATAAATCCACCTTTTGAAAACAAAGGATTCCAACCTTCATCTTTTTTAGTATGAGGATTATCTCCGGAGAGATAAACATAACCTATTTCAAACTTTGGAGAAAAAGGGATTTCTTTAAAAGTTCTATTAAGATAAATATATCCTCCTGACCCCGAAACATCTTTTGTCCCTGAATATCTTCCATTTTGAATAGCAAATTCACCTCTTAATCCCCATTCTTTCCAATTTAAAACTCCTCTTATGCCGAAAGTATGTAAATGTAAATTTGGATTAAATCCCCAACTCTCTTCTTCCTTAAAAATATAATAGGGCTCTAAGGTTAAATTTTTTAAGAGCTTGCTTTTTCCATAAATCATAAATCCCTTTTCATCAGTAGCAACAAGTCTTTTTTTACCATGGTAATAAAGCATAAAATATTCAGAGGTAAAATCTTTATAAGATGGGTGAATAATAGGAAAATATCTTTCTATTTTTGGATTTGAAATAAATACAAAATCTAAGATATGATTTTTTTGTATAAACCATCTTGCCCTTATAGCATTAAAAAAGAAAGTTCTTGATCCATCTCCCGGGGTTCCATCAAAGATTAAAAAACCTTCTCCATACATATCTTCTCCAAGAAAATCTTGTCTTCCTATTTTTAAGTCTAAAGGGAGATTAAAAGGTTTTTTAACTTCTAAATAAAAATTATCTATTAAAAATTCGTCCTGATCAAAGTTTTTAATATTGGTAGCGTGATCAAGGGTTACCTCATGGGGTCCTATATAATATCTTGGTTCAGTTCCCACTCTTAAATAAACTGAGGTGCTATTGTTTATTTTTATTTTATCCCATAAATTAACTTTAAATCTTAAGACACTTGAATCATCCCAAAAAGTTAAAAAGGGAGCAGTTTTTAAAAATAGATAATTATCTAAGGTTTCTTCTCTTAATCTAATTCCTATTCCTGGTTGATGCTCTATACAAAAAGCAAAAAAAACTTTATAAAAAAAAGAGGTTAAAAGAATTAAAAATAATAGTATTAATAATCTTTTCATTTCCCACCTCCCTTTATTTTTTAGCGCATTAAAAGACCTTTTTTAAGATCTTCTAAAACCTTTTCTCTAAGTTTATAATGTTGTTTTTTCCCTGTTGCAGTCATTGGAAGTTCCTCAACAAATATCCAGTAGCGAGGTCTTTTATGAGGTGGAATCATAGGATGTTTACTAATAAATTCTTTGAGTTCTTCTAAAGTTAAAGATTCGTCTTTTTTAACCACATAAGCAACTATAGCTTGTCCTCTCAATTCATCAGGCACCCCTACAACAGCACACTGAAGTACCTTAGGATGTTCTTGAATAGCTTCTTCAATTTGTACAGGATATATATTTTCTCCTCCCACAATTATCATATCATCTTTTCTTGAAACTATGGTAAGGTATCCTTCTTCATCCCAAGTAGCAAGATCACCGCAATAGAACCAATCTTTATAAACTCTTTTTGCCCTTTCTTGAGGTTTATTATAATAGTCATAGGGTCCTGTTAAACTTCTCATAATCACTTCCCCTACTTCTTGGTTATTTTTTTCCACCAATTCTTCGGGTTCTGCAAATTTATCTGGATAGACTTTTACTACTCTTACATCAGCAAAAAAGGTTATATTTCTTCCTGCAGTTCCAGCTTTTTCAGGTAAATCTTCTGGTACAAGTAAAGTATTTAAAAAAGTTTCTGAAGTTCCATAGGCATTAAAAATATTAGGTGTTAAAATTTCTTTCATTTCTATACAAAGACTCCTATCAAGAGGAGCCCCCATACTTAAAGCTCCTCTAAGAGTTTTTATATTATAAGAAAACTTCTTTTGTTCCTCTATTAATAATTTATACATACTGGGAACACCCACAGTAAAAGTAACTTTATATTTTTCTATGATTTCTAAAGCCTTTTTAGGAGAAAAGGTTTTCATAGCCACAATTGCAGCTCCCAAGAATAAACCAGGACCAGGTCCACCTAAATGAATACCTCCTCTATGAAACCAAGGAGAAAGATTAAGAAGAATATCTTCTCTATTTAATCCTAAATAGATAATTATATCTAAACAACTTAATATTTCGTTGACATTATTAAAGGGAATTCCTTTAGGTTTTCCTGTTGTTCCTGAAGTATAAAGTCTTGTAACTTCAGCCCAGGCATCATAAGAAGGCTCAGGTGGTTCAGATAGGGGCTTATCTTTAATGAATTCACTGTAAGAAATTCCTAAATCACACGTTTCATCCTCTACATATATTAATACTTTTGGTTTATGTTGAGATATCTCCAAGGCATTTTTAACTCTTTCACCTAAAGAAGCTTGGAAAATAAAAACATAAGGTTTTGAATCATCAAAAATATAAGCAATCTCTCCTGGAGAAAGTCTAAAATTTATGGGACAATTTATAGCTCCTATTTTTTGAGAAGCTAAATAGATAAAAGCAAATTCAGGTATATTCATTAATTGATAAACTATTACATCTCCTGGTTTTATACCACTTTCAAGTAAAGCATAAGCAAGTTTGTTAACTTCAGAATTTAAAGCTTCGTAATTCCATTTTTTATCTTTTTCTGCATCAATTAGAGCAATTTTATTTTTATATCTTTCTACATTCCTCATAAAAGTTCTAATATAAAGGAAGTTTCTATCAAAAAGTTTTTTAAAATATTCCAAATCATAGGTATACATTATTTTTCACCCCCTTCCCAAGCTTTTATTATTAAACAAGCATTTATTCCTCCAAAACCAAAGGAATTTTTTAAAACAGTTTTGACTTTTCTTTTAATTGCTTTTTGAGGAACATAATTTAGATCACAATCTGGATCAGGATATTCTAAATTTATGGTTGGTGGAATAGTTTCTTCTAAGATAGTTTTTATAGAAAAAATTGTTTCAATGATTCCTGCTGCTCCCCAAGTATGTCCTATCATTGACTTATTAGCAGAAATGGGAATTTTATAGGCATATTCTCCAAAAACTTCCTTTATTGCTTTTGTTTCTACAACATCATTTAAAAGTGTTCCTGTTCCATGAGCATTTATATAATCTATTGTTTCTGGTTTAATTTGAGCAGATTTTAAAGCCATTTTTATACATTCTATTATACTTTGAGCTGAAGGGTCAGGAGCGGTGGGGTGATAGGCATCACAAGTTGCTCCAAATCCTATTATTTCAGCAAGTGGAGTTCTTCCATTCTCTAAAGCATTTTCTAAAGACTCTAAAATCACACAGCCTGAGCCCTCTGCTGGTACAAATCCACTTCGTAATTTATCAAAGGGTCTACTTGCTTTTTCTGGAGTTTCATTCCATTTTGCATCAATAATAGCTCCTAAATTTTCCAAACTCGCTATTATGGCTGGTCTAATCCCTGAATCAGCTCCTATAACAAAGGCAACATCAATTACATTATTTTTTATTAATTCATAAGCTAATCCTAAAGCTTTTGTCCCAGCAGAACAGGCTTCTTGTAAAAAATATTGAGGACCTTTGGCATTTAAAATTTTTGCTACTTCTCCTGCTGCGGTATTTGCCGATAAATTAATAACAGCTAAAGGTGAGACCTTTTTAGGACCAAAATTTAAATACTGTAAAATTATTTCTTCAAAGGTTGAAGGAGCTCCCAATGCACTTGCTCCAATTACTGAAAATCTAAAAGGATTTTTTACAGAATCCTTTTGAAAATTCCAATTTTCAGCTGTTAATAATGCTACAGAAACAAAAAGATGAAACATCCTATCATATCTTCTAATAAACTTGGAATCTAAAAAATTTTCTGCTTTAAAGTTCTTACATTCACCAGCGATTTGACATTTATGATCCTTGGGATCAAAAAAGCTAATCTTTTTGATACCAGAAACTCCATTCTTTAAATTATCCCAACAATTTTTTAATCCTACTCCAAGGGGGGTAATAACTTCTATTCCTGTAACTACAACTTTTCTCATATTTATACTTGTTTTATTAAAAATTTTTAGTAAAATTTTTTAAAACTTTTTAAATTTTTAAAATTTTTTTTTTAACTTAAAATTTAAAAAAGTAAAGATTTATGCTTAAATATTTTCTTTCTGAAGAACAAAAAATTTTAATTGATTTAGTTACTCAGATTGGAGAGGAATATATAAAACCTTATGCATTAAAATGGGATGAAGAGGAAGTTTTTGATGAAAAACCTATCAAAGCTTTAGCAGATGCGGATCTTTTTGGAATAATTATTCCTAAAGAATACGGTGGATTAGGGTGGGGAAGTTTTGAAATGTGTCTTACAGTTGAGAAACTTTCTTATTATTGTGCAGGAGTTACCACTACTTATGCAGCAGCTTTTCTTGGAAGTTATCCTATTATTCTTTTTGGAAATGAAGAGCAAAAGAAAAAATATCTTCCTGAAATAGCTAAAGGAAGAAAATTGTGTGCCTTTGCCTTAACAGAACCTCAAGCAGGAAGTGATGCCTTTGCTATAAAAACTGTAGCAAAAAAGGAAGGTGATTTTTATATACTTAACGGAATGAAACATTTTATTACTAATGGAGGTATTGCAGATATATACATTGTTATTGCAATAACTGATCCTGTAAAGGGGGCAAGAGGTGCAAGTGCTTTTATTGTAGAAAAAAGTGATCCTGGCTTTTCTGTAGGGAAAAAAGAAAAAAAATTGGGGCTAAGAGCCTCTGTTACTACTGAACTTTTCTTCAATGATTGTAAAATTCCTAAAGATAGACTTCTTGGAAAAGAAGGCATGGGATTTGTAGTTGCTTTAAGAACCTTAGATTTTGGAAGATGCGGAGTAGGAGCCCAAGCTCTTGGAATAGCTCAAGCTGCTATGGAAGTTTCTTTAAAACATGCTAATTCAAGAATACAATTTGGTCAGCCCGTTTATAATTTTCAAGCAGTAAGTCATACATTTGCTGAAATGGCTATTAAATTAGAGGCAGCACGTGCTTTAGTTTATAATGCCACTAAATATATTGATAGTGGTGCTAAAGATATTACAGGAATATCTTCTATAGTTAAATGCTTCACCAGCGATGTTACTATGTGGATTACAGAAAGGGCTATCCAAATGATGGGTGGTTTTGGCTATATGAGAGACTATCCTGTTCAAAAATATTTTAGAGATGCAAAATGTCTTCAAATTTATGAAGGAACAAATGAGATACAGAGAAATATAATAGCAAGAGAGCTTATCAAATACTACAAATAAGGCTCTAAAAATGGAAAAGATAATAGTATGTATAAAAGGTGTTCCTAAACCAGGAACTACAAAAGTTGATCCTGAAACTCATACTTTAAAAAGAGAAAGTATAGAACTTATTCTAAATCCCAATGATAGAGCAGCTTTAGAGATGGCGGGAAGATTAAAAAATACCTATAATACTGAAGTAATAGTTATTTCTATGGGTCCTCCTAATGTAATTCCTCTTTTAAAATATGCCTACGCTTTAGGGGCTGATCAAATGATACTTCTTTCTGACAGAGCTTTTGCTGGTTCAGATACTCTTGCAACAAGCTATGTTTTAGCAAAAGCTATAGAAAGACTTTCACCCTTTTCCCTTATTTTAATGGGACTTAAATCGATTGATGGAGAAACAGCTCAAGTTCCTCCAGAAACAGCAAGTTTACTTGATATTCCCTCCCTTACTAATGTTAAAAACCTTTTTATGGAAAATGATAAATGGGTAGCTATTAGAGAAATTGATTATGGGGAAGAAGAAGTAGAAGTAAAGCCACCTTTAGTTGCATCTGTTTCTCCTACAGCTTTTGATTATATAAGACCTCCTTCTTTAAAAAGATTAATAGAAGTTAAAAATAAAGAACCCTTAATCTGGCAGGCGAAGGATTTAAATCTAGATCCTCAAAAATTGGGACTTCAAGGCTCACCAACTCAGGTAATTGAAGTTTTTGAAAAAAAAGTAGAAGCTAAGGGACTTATTTTAGAGGGAAATCCTGAAGAACTTGTAGAAAAATTATTAGAAATTCTTAAAGATAAAGGATTGATTAAGCTTTGAGATTAAAAATGCTTGAGAAAGTAGAATTAGAAAATTTATCTAAAGGAAATATTTTAGCCTATGGAGAATTTTATAGAGGAGAGTTAAATAGCTCAAGCTTAGAAATACTTTCTCCCTTAAAAGAGATAGGAAAAACTTCAAATAAAAAACTTGTCTTGGTTTGTTTAATAAATTCTTTAAAAGACATTAAAAATCTGGAGGAAATTAAAAAATCTTTAGCAGATGAGGTATGGTTTGTAATAAATGAAGAATTAAAAGACTTTAGAGAAGATCTTTATGCTGAAGTTCTTGTTAAGATAATAAAAATTTCTCAACCTTATGGATTTTTCTTTCCAGCAACTAAAATAGGAATGTCTTTAGCACCAAGAATTGCAGGTACTTTAAGGGTAGGACTTTGTGCCCATGTAAATAGTTTAGAAGTAAAGGATAATCAAATTGTGATGGCAAGACCCACCTACGGAGAAAATATTATAGCTAAACTTATTTCTAGAAGTATTCCTGTTATGGCAACCATTTCTTTAGGAGCTTTTAGTATTAAATATGGAACAGAAGAACCTTTGATGAAAGAAATAATTTTTCCAAAAGATTTTGTTTGGAAAAGTGAATTAAAGATAAGAAATTTTGTTTCCTTCAAGAAAAAACCTACTAAACTTTCTACAGCAAAGGTAATAGTTGCAGGAGGAAGAGGTTTAAAAAATAAAGAAAATTTTCAAAAACTTTTTAAACTTGCAGAAATTTTAGGTGCTGAGGTTGGAGCAACCCGTCCAGTATGTTATGAAGGTTGGGTAGAAGGAGAAAGAATGATAGGAATTAGTGGAGTAACTGTTAAACCCAAGGTTTATATTGGATTTGGCATTTCAGGAGCTTTACAACATACTGTGGGGATGGAAAATTCAGAATATATAATTGCTATAAATACTGATAAAGAAGCACCTTTGGTTAAAATGGCAAATTTAGCTCTCATAGGTGATGCAGAAAAAATTTTAGATTTGTTGCTAAAAAAATTAGGTAAGTAAATCTTTTAATTTTTTAAAATCTCTTTCTAAAATTTCTCTAATTTTAGGAAATCTTAAACCTGCTGCTGGATGATAAGTAACAAAGAAATCTTTATCCTCCTTTTTTATCTTTTTTCCTCTGAAATTCTTTAAATTCTCACCCGGGAAAAATACAGAGAAAGCTACTTCACCTAATAAAATAAATTTTTCAGGATTAATAATTTCTATTTGTTTTTTTAACCAGGGAAGACAGCTTTCAATTTCTTTCTTTTTGGGTTTTCTATTAATTGGAGGTTGGGGCAAACATTTTAAAGGAGAAGTTATAAAAACCTCTTCTCTTTTTAAACCAGCAAGATTTAAGAGATAATTTAAAAATTTTCCAGCAGGTCCAACAAAAGGTCTTCCTGTTTTATCTTCTTGAACACCTGGAGCTTGGCCTATAATTATAATTTTTGCGGAAGCAGGACCTTCTCCTGGAACTACATTATTTCTTAATTTCCAAAGACTACAATTTTTACAATTTTTAATTTTCTCGTTCAATTTTTCTAATTTTTCTTTCATTTTTTAATAAGTTTTTTCAATCTCTCTTCTAATCTTTTAATGTGATCACCTTCCCAATAAAGTTTTTTACATTTAGGACAATAGTTAAATTCATTATAAAATTGAAAAACCTTAGGTGGAATAAGCTCTTTAAAATCTTCTTTTTTAGCTGGTACCAATTCTTCTCCGCAAATACTACATAAATTTAGTTTTAGTTCTGTATTTAACTTTAATTTATGCACAAGAATAGTTAATTGAGCCTTTAAACTTTCTCTTGGCAATAACAAATATTTAATTCCTGCTTTTTCCAGTAATTTTGCAGTAAAAGGACTGGTAATAAGAAAAATTTTATCTTTGTATTTAAGTACTATTTTTTTATCTATCTTACTTTCACAAATTTGGGTTTTATAACCAAAAAATCTTAGCCATTTACTTAAACCTTTAAGTCCTGCTTCAAGAAAAAATTCCATTCTGTTTAAGTTTTATCTTTTTTCCAGCCAGGCAGTAAATGCAATTCTAAAATTTGTTCAATTTTGGCTTCTGAGGGAGCTCCTGTAAGTAAACACTGAGCTCTTTGAGTTTTTGGAAAGGGAATAACTTCTCTTATACTTTTTTTGCCAAACATAAGCATAATTAAGCGATCAAGTCCAAAGGCGATACCTCCATGAGGTGGAGCACCATATTCTAAAGCTGTAAGTAAAAATCCAAATTTTTCTTGAGCTTCCTCAGAAGTTATATTTAAAAGCTTAAAAATTTTTTCTTGAAGTTCTCTTTTATGAATACGAATACTTCCTCCACCTATTTCCACTCCATTAAGAACAATATCATAAGCTCTTGATTTTACTTTTAAAGGGTCAGTATCAAGAAGAGGAATATCTTCTTCCTTAGGGTGGGTAAAGGGATGGTGTACCGAAACTAAACGATTTTCTTCCTCGTCCCATTCAAAAAGAGGGAAATCTGTTATCCAAACAAAACTAAATTTATTTTCTGGAATAAGATTTATTTTTTTGGCTAAATGAATTCTTAACTCAGCTAATACAGTATTTACAACTTCCTCTTTATCCGCTACAAAAAAGAAGGTAGCAAAATCTTCTAAAGGATTGAAAATTTCTTCAATTTTTTCTAAAATTGAGCTTTCAAAGAATTTAATAATAGGGGAACTCCATTTTTCTTCAAAAGAGCTTGCATTTTTGTTATATTTTATCCAGGCAAGACCTTTGGCACCTAATTCTTGAGCAAATTTAGTTAGATCATCTAATTCTTTTCTGGAAAAATTAGCTGGAGCTTTAAAACCTTTTATTATACCACCAGAGGCTAAAACCTCTTTAAAAACTTTAAAAGAAGTTTCTTTAAAGAGAAAGGAAAAATCTTTCAACTTCATATCGAACCTAATATCTGGTCTATCTGTTCCGTATTCTTTTAAGGTAGTTTCATAAGAAAATTTTGGGAAGGGAGTTTCTAAGGTAATATTTAAGGCTTTTTCAAAGAGATAAGCTAACAACTCTTCAACAACAGTCATTATATCACTTTCCTCTACAAAAGACATCTCTATATCAAGCTGAGTAAATTCTGGTTGACGATCTGCTCTTAGATCTTCGTCCCTAAAACATCTTACTATTTGATAATATTTATCTACTCCTGCGACCATTAGAATTTGTTTGAAAAGCTGAGGAGATTGAGGAAGGGCATAAAATTTTCCTGGATAAAGCCTGCTTGGAACTAAATAATCTCTTGCACCTTCTGGTGTGCTTTTAGTTAAAAAGGGGGTTTCAACTTCTAAAAATCCTTTACTATTTAAAAATTCTCTAATAATTTGATTTACCTTATGTCTAAAAATAAAGGGTTTTAAACCATCTAAAGCTCTCATTTCTAAATATCGGTACTTTAAACGAACTGTTTCTGAGATTTCAGAAAGGTCTTCATCCATAGGAAAAGGAGGTGTTTTAGAAGTATTTAAAATTTCCACTTCATTTACAACAAGTTCTATTTCTCCGGTAGGTATCTTAGGATTTTCCATCCCAGGAGGTCTTCTTCTTATTAAACCTTTAACACTTATTACATATTCTATTCTTATGGAATCTGCTAAATCGTGAGTTTTAGGATCAATCTCTTCTTCAAAAACTACTTGTAAAAGACCAGTTTTATCCCTTACATCTAAAAAGATAACCCCTCCGTGATCCCTTCTTCTTAAAACCCAGCCTGAAACTATAACTTCTTTACCAATAAAATTATTATCAATTTCTCCTATGTAATGAGTCCTTTTCAACTTCATTTAATACCTAAACCCCCTTTAAATTTTTAAGTTGAAAAATTTAATTGCATTTTCTGTAGTTTTTTCTGAAATTTCTTCTAAATCCATATTTTTAATCTCTGCAATTTTTTGGGCTATATGGATTAAGAATGCCGGTTCATTTCTTTTCCCCCTTAAAGGATGAGGTGTTAAAAAGGGGCTGTCTGTTTCTAACATAAGTTTTTCCTTAGGAATAAATTTAACAGCTTCTTTTAAATTTTCAGCCTTTTCAAAAGTTACTACTCCTGGAATAGAAATAAAACCATCTAAATCAAGAATTTTAGAAGCAATAAATTTATTAGAGGTATAGCAATGAAAAAGGAGTTTTAAATTGGAGTAATTTTTTAAAATTTTTAAAGCTTCTTCCCAAAAAAGATTATCTCCTCTTAAATGAAGAATTACAGGTTTATTATATTTTTTAGCCAATTCTAAATGTCTCAAAAAATGCTCTATTTGGACTTCCTTAGATGAGTATTCTTTAACCCAATCAAGCCCAGTTTCTCCTATAGCGCAGACTTTTTCTATATTTTCTTCTAAGAATTTATAATCTTGTTCTTTAATCTTTCTTACTTCATGAGGATGAAAACCAATTGCAGGGGTAATGAAATCAGGATAAAGTTTAGATAATTCTAAGGCTCTTTTGTTAGTGGTAATATCTATACCTACTACTATAACATGAATAACATAATTTTCTTTTGCCCTTTTTATTACTTCTTTTAAATCCTTTTTAAAAAAGTCTGAAAAATTTAAATGTGTGTGCGTATCAATAAGTTTCATCTCAAAAAGCCCCAGACAAAAGAAATAAAAATATACAAGCTCATAAATATAACTACTGCTCCGGAAAATGGAATATCAAAAAAAATAGAAATTATAGCTCCACCTAAAATTCCAATAATATTCAAAAAACTAACAAGTATTATTAAAAATTTAAAACTTTTTATAAATTGTAAAACAAAAGTAGTTGAAAATATGAATAAAACCGAAACTAATAAAATTCCCATTAATTTTACACCTGTTATAATTTGCAGGGTTATTAAAATTAAAAATGAAAAATTAGCTAATTTAAAGTCAAGCCCTGGAAGTTCTTTATCAGTGATTTGTGCTATCCACAGAGGATAAAATCTGTAAAATAAAAACAAGGTAAAGAAAAATACTATTAAGCTTTCGCAAAAATCTTTATAAGTGATTCCAATTAAACTTCCAAAAAGATAAGAAAGAATTCTTGTATCATATTGATAAGTTTTTGCAGCTACTATCAAGGCTAATCCTAAAGCTAAATATGCAATTATAGAAGTAGCAGTGTCTTCATAAAATTTAGTGTATCTTTTTAAAATCCAGATTAGAGAAGTAAAAAAAAGGGTAAAAATAACTACAAAAGGAAAAGAAAGAAATAAAGGGAATTTATATAAAATTAAGGAAGTTAAAATTACAGCTAAAAAATATATATGAGTTAAAGCATGGGGGAAAAGAGCATTTCTTTTTAAAATAAGAAAAGGAGAAGTAAATGAAATAGATATTCCTAACAACGTTCCTGATAAAAGCCCCCATTTTATTAAGCTTATAGAATCAAAAAAAAGTTCCATGTTTTTACCAATGGGTGTGCTCAATTTTATGGTGTTCTGGAAAGAATTCTAATCTTTTTGCTATAACACAAAAACTTTCGTGATCACCGTGAAAATAAAGTTTCTGATTTATACAAGCTACTTTATTAACCCATTTAGTTAAAAGCCAGGTCTCGTGAGTTATTAAGATAATAGTAAGTCCCTTTTTATGGAATTCTCCCAAAGTTTCGTAAAAAACTTCTTGAGTAAAAAAGTCTAATCCTACAGAGGGTTCATCAAGTATCAAAATTTCTGGGTCTAAAATAAGTGCTCTTACTATGTAAGATCTTTGAAGTTGCCCATAAGATAATTCACCAATTTTTTTATTAAGAAGGTCTTTCATACCAAATTTTTCTGTTAATTTATCTAATAAAGAGGGTTTTAAAGAAACTTTATACCATTTAAAAGGAAGTAAAAGAAATTCTTTAACAGAAAGGGGTGTTAGAGAATCTATTAAGTCTCCTGCTCTTTGGGGTACATAACCTATTTTATGCCAATTTTTAAAATTTTTAATTTCTTCTTCCCAAAGAAAGACTTTTCCTTTAGAAGGGATTAAAAATCCAAGTATGCATTTTGCAAGGGTAGTTTTTCCTCCTCCATTTGGTCCAATTAAAGCTAAAAAGTCCCCTTTTTCTACTTTTAAATTAATATTTTCAAGAATAAGATGGTCTTCGTAAGAAAAGTAGAGATTTTGTATATCAATAATTGTTTGGCTCATAAGAATTCTTTATTTCCTCCCATATTTGGTCAAGCTCTTTAATACTTAGTTTTTCCCAAGAAAGTCCTCTTTTTTCCACTTCTTTTTCAAGTAATTTAAAGCGATTTTCAAATTTATTTAAAGCAAGTTTTAAAGCTTCCTCAGGATTAATTTCAAGTTTTCTTGAAAAATTAGCTATACTAAATAAAAGATCTCCTATTTCTTCTTTTAGTTTTTCCTTAGGAAGATTTTTTAAAGAATCTTTAATTTCCTCTATTTCTTCTTTTATCTTCTCAAGTACCTCTTCTCCTTTTTTCCAATCAAATCCAACTCTTCCAGCTCTTTCCCCTAATCTAAAAGCTCTTTGTAAGGCTGGCAAACTTTTGGGAATATTCCCAAGTATTGAAGATTCTTTTCCTTCTTTCTTTTTAATTTTTTGCCAGCTCTTAACTACCTCTTCAGCACTTTTAGCCACCTCTTCCCCAAAAACATGAGGGTGTCTACGTATCATTTTTTGAGTTGTTAAATAAAGAAGATCTTTTAAATTAAAAAATTTTTCTTCTTCATAAAGATATATAATAAAAAGGAGAAGAAATAAAAGATCTCCCAACTCCTCTCTTATTTCTTCTGGATTCCCTTTATCTATAGCCTCTAAAACCTCATAAACCTCTTCTATAAGATATTTTTTTAAGCTTTGAGGAGTTTGTTTTTTATCCCAGGGACAACCATTTTCACTTCTTAAAGCTTTAATAATCTCCCAGAGTGTATAAAATTCAGCCTTTTCTTTTTCTATTCTCATAATTATTGGGTTTTAAATCTTTTCATAATATGGGGGACTAACCCACCATCATCAAGTATTTCTTTCATAAAAGAAGGCAAAGGTTTTGTGAAAAAGGTTTTGTTTTTGGTTAAATTAATTATTTTTCCTTCCTCAGGATAAACTTCCAATTCATCTCCTAAGTCTATTTCTTTAACTACTTCAGGACATTCTAAAATCAAAAGACCTGTATTAAAGGCATTTCTATAAAAAATTCTTGCAAAACTTTCAGCTATGACACAGGCTATTCCACAGGCTTTTATTGCGATAGGTGCATGTTCACGAGAGGAGCCACACCCAAAATTCTTTCCTGCTACAATAATATCACCTTTATTGACTTTTTTTGAAAATTCTGGATCTGCGTTTTCCATACAGTGTTTAGCTAATTCTTCAGGATCAGTAGTATTTAAATATCTTGCAGGGATTATTATATCTGTATCTATATTGTCTCCAAATTTCCAAGCTTTTCCTTTAATCTTATTCATCTTACTCTTCCTCTCTAAGTCTCAATTCTTCAGGAGTTCCTATATATCCAAGTACTGCACTTGAAGCTGCAACAGCAGGTCCAGAAAGATATACTTCGCTTTCAGGATGCCCCATTCTTCCTATAAAATTTCTATTAGTGGTTGCAACAGCTTTTTCTCCTTTAGCTAAAATTCCCATGTGTCCACCAAGGCAAGGTCCACAGGTAGGAGGAGATACAATTGCTCCAGCCTCTATAAATATTTTAATGTAGCCCCTTTTTAAAGCTTCATAATAAATGTTTGGTGTTGCTGGTATAATAATACATCTTACATTAGGATTTACCTTATGATTTTTCAAAATTTTTGCAGCTATTGCTAAATCTTCAATTCTTCCATTAGTACAAGAACCAATTACAACTTGATCAATATAAATTTTATTAGATAAATCTTTAACTGGTTTTATCTTGGAGGGTAAATGAGGTAGAGCAACAAGAAGATCTATTTTAGAAACATCATATTCTTTAATTTCTACATATTGAGCATTTTTATCGGCTTTTAAAATAATTGGTTTTCTTTTAAAACGATTTTTTATATAAGTCAAAGTTATTTTATCAGGTTCTATTAGACCCACTTTTCCTCCTGCCTCAATAGCCATATTTGTCATAGTAAATCTTTCAGCCATAGAAAGTTTTTTAATTACCTCTCCTGTAAATTCCATTGCTTTATAAAGTGCCCCATCAACTCCTATATCTCCTATAGTATAAAGAATAAGATCTTTTCCAGTAATCCAAGGCTTTAGTTTTCCATAATAAACAAATTTAATAGTTTCTGGAACTTTAAACCAAGTTTTACCAGTGATCCAGGAAGCTGCGAGATCAGTTGAGCCAACACCTGTAGCAAAAGCTCCTAAAGCTCCATAGGTACAAGTATGACTATCAGCTCCAATTACGATATCTCCTGGTCCTACAAGACCCAATTCAGGAAGTAAAGCATGTTCAATACCGCAAATTCCTCCTTCATAATAGTGTAAAATTTTATATTTTCTGGCAAATTCTCTACAAATTCTAACTTGCTCTGCGCTTTTAATATCTTTATTAGGAGTAAAATGGTCCATTACCAGGACTATTTTTTCTGGATCAAATACCTTTCCAATATTTGTAGACTCAAAAATTTTTATAGCTAAAGGCCCTGTAATATCATTAGCCAGTGTTAAATCAACTGGAATTTCTACCAATTCTCCAGGTTCTACATAAGCTCTTTTTAATTTAGTTGCTAAAATTTTTTCTGCTAAAGTCATGGGGCGTTTTTTCATAAATTTAGCTCCTTTTGAAAGCTCAAAAGAAAAATTTTACTTTTATTATAAAAAATTGCAACAGAAGGCTTGTATTTTACAGATATTTTTTTAAAATTTTAAATATAATGGCTTGGAAAAAACTAAATTTTGAGAATCTAATAATTGATTTCAATTATCCTTCTGGAACTTTAGAATATCCAGAAGAAGAAATCTTTATTCAGCAAGAAAGAGTGGAAAGAGCTTTTGATTTAGCCCTACAACTTGATAAAGAAGGTTACAATGTTTATGTATGTGGTCCAAATGGAATAGGAAGAAGTAGATATACTTTAAAAAGACTTCAAGAAATAACCTTAACCAAAGCTAAACCCCCAGATATTTGTTATGTAAATAATTTTAAGGATTTTTATCGTCCAAAAGCCATGTTATTGCCTACAGGTTATGGAAGAAAATTAGCAGATTATATTGAGGAAATTTTGGAATTTTTAAAAAGAGAAACTTTTAAAGCCTTTGAGGGGAAAGAATATGAAGAAGAGCTAAGTGCTCTTACCAAAGAAATAGATTCTCAAAAAGAAAGAGTAATAAATGAACTGATAGAGGAAGCTAAAAAATACAATTTAATGGTTCTTTTTGGTCCTGAAGGGGTAAGACTTCTTCCTGTTTTTAAAATTGAAACTCCTATACCTCAAGAAAAACTATTAGAAACTCCACAGTTTAGGGAAGAATATCAAAAAAATTTGAATGCCTTTGAACCTGCCTTTAGACAATATATGAGAAGACTTCGTGAACTTGATAGTGCCTTAGGAGAAAATTTAGTTAATTTAAGAAAAAAAATAGCTACCAATATTGTAAACAAAGCTTTTGAAAAATTGGAAATTGAATTTAGAGACATAGAAGAAGTAAAAGAATTTATTTCTGAAGTGAAAGAAGAATTGGTTAAAAATATTCACCTTTTTATTGAATGGGAAAAAGCTAAAGGCAATGTGGTTGTTCAAAATAGTATCAATAGAGCTCTTAATGTTTTTAGAGTAAATGTTTTAGTAGATAATACGAAAACTGAGGGAGCTCCTGTAATATATGAAAAAATTCCAACCTTAAAAGGGCTTTTTGGACAGATTAATTATAGAGCTGAAATGGGAATACTTTATGCTGATCATTTAAGTCTTGCTCCAGGAACTCTTCATAAAGTTAATGGAGGATATCTCGTTTTAGATCTTTGGGAGGTTCTTAAAAATCCCTATGTTTGGGTTTTACTTAAGAGAACCCTTCTTCATAAGAAGCTATATCTTATGGGAGGAATGATAGAAGAAATCCCTGTTCCTCATATAGGACTTCTTCCAGAAGCAGTTCCTTTTTCTGCAAAAGTATTTTTAATAGGAGATACTTTCCTCTACTATCTTTTAAGTTTGTATGACCAAGAATTTATTGAATTATTTAAAATAAAGGCAGAATTTAACCCCATAATAGAGATAAATAAAAAGGTAATAGAGGATTTTCCTAAAATTATTAAAAAAATTGTTAAAGAAGAGAAAATAAAAGACCTTGATGCCTCAGGACTTTCTGAAGTTCTTAAGTATGCTATTTATCAAGCTGGAGATAGGAAAAAATTAAATATTATTTTAAGAAATATTATAGATTTGCTCAGAGAAGCAAATATCCTTTCCAAAAACGAAACCATAACTGAAAAAGAAATAAAACAAGCCTTAAGAGAAAAAATATTTAGAGTTAATTTGTTAGAAGAAAAAATAAGAGAACTTATAAAAGAGGGGAAAATAATAATAGATATAGAAGGCAGAAAAGCAGGACAAATTAATGGATTAAGTGTTTATGTTTTGGGTGATCATAGTTTTGGTAAACCTTCAAGAATTACGGCTAATGTTTTTCCAGGAACAAAAGGGATTATTAATATTGAAAGAGAAATAGAAATGAGTGGCCCCATTCATTCAAAAGGGGTCCTTATTCTCTCTTCTTATTTATATAATAAATATAGTACAGATTTCCCTCTTCAATTATCCTGTACCCTTACTTTTGAACAAGCTTATGAACCTGTAGAAGGAGATAGTGCATCAGCTGCTGAAATTATAGCTATACTTTCTGCTATTTCTAAAATTCCTGTAAGACAAGATATAGCAATAACAGGTTCTATTGACCAGTTTGGTAATGTACAGCCAGTAGGAGGAATAAAAGAAAAAATAGAAGGATTCTACAGGGTATGCAAACTTACTAATTTTACAGGTGAGCAAGGAGTAATTGTTCCTGCAAAAAATTTTGATAATATTCTTCTTGATGAGGATGTATTAGAAGATATTAAAAAGGGTAAATTTCATATATATACAGTAGAAACTATAGATGATATTATAGAAATTCTTACAGGATATAAACCTGAAAAATTTCATAAGGAAGTAATAAAAGGATTAAAAAAGCTTTATCAATTAAGTAAAGAGAAAGAAAAAAAGACTAAAAAGAAAACAAAGGCTTCTAAAAAACACAAAAGTTAACTTCTTTTTCTTAAAATTCTTTTATCCCCAACCCTTAAAGTTATTTTCTTTTTATCAAGATATTCTGCTAAAGGAATTAAATATTTTCTACTTACTTCAGAACCAAGTAATTTTCTGAAATCAAATAAAGTCATTTCCTTATTTTTAGTTAAAAAATCTATTACTTTTTTCTCAATTTCTTGAAGTACATTTTTATGATAGATTAATTTTTCAGAAATCTTAACTAAAATTTCCTCTTTAAAAAGGGTTTGTGAGAGTTCCTTTGCAACTTTATATTTATCTTTAAAATCTAAAAGGATTTCTTCAAAATCTCTAGGTGTTAATCCTTCCTTTAATAATTTTTCTTCAATTTGTTTTTTAAGTTCCTCTTTCTCTGTTAAATCTAACTTTTTAAATTCAGAAAGAAAGAATATCTCTTTTTCTTTATTTAAAATCCCTTTTTGAATAAGTTCATCTATTATATGATTAAAAAAGGGATCAGAGATAAAAGAAGCAATCCTCATTTTTAAAAGCTCTTTAGTTAATCCTGGGCTAAAGGGATTATTTTCATGATATTCTCTTAAAGTATCAACTATTTTATTTTGAAGTTTATCTTTAGCATTTTTTGAAAAATAAATAATCTTTTCTTTTTCTTTTAATTTTATTATTTCTTGAGAGAGGTTATCTGTTAATTCTTTAAATTTTTCACCAAAAACAGAAACAGCAAGTTGTAAGTCCTTTTCTTCTATACCTAAAAACCCCCTTTTTTCTACATAATATTTAATAAGCTCCGATGTATCAGCTCGAGAAATAAACTCTAATTCTTTTCTTTCCCAAGGTTTAGTTCTTTTTCTTCTATAAGAAACAGGGTTTATTATTTCTCCCCCCCCAATAGTGGTATTAGTAGATGCTCTTCTCAAAATAAATCTATCACCCCTCCATACAGTAACTGGTTTTTGTAAAAATATTTGAGCAATATCTGTTTCTCCTGGTTTTATGTCATCTTTTCCAAAGAGAATAATCTTACCAAGGACCTCTGAGGTACCTACATAAAAAAGAAGATTTTCAAAATTTCTTATAAAAGGTTTAACATCTTTTAATGAGGTAACCTTTATATCTAACCATTGTGAAGTTTTTAAAACACCTGGTTCAGCAACTACATCACCTCTTTCTAATTTTTCTTTTTCTACTCCTTGAAGGTTTAAAGCCACTCTCATCCCTGCATAGGCAGTTTCTACATTTTTACCATGAACTTGTATATTTCTTACTTTACTTTCTAATTCCTTAGGATATATTTTAACTATCTGATTGAGATTTATTTTCCCTGAAATAGCTGTACCTCTTACTACAGTTCCAAAACCTTTAATAGTAAAAACCCCATCAATAGGTAATCTAAATGGCTGATCTTCAGGTTTCATAATTATTTGAGAAGCCTTTCCATCTAATATTTTTAAAAGTTCTTCTTTTCCTTCTTCTGTAACAGCAGAAAAATAAATTATAGGTGCATTTTTTAAGAAAGTATCCTTTAAAAATTTTTCTACCTCTTCTTTTACTAACTCTAACCATTCTTTATCAACTAGATCTATTTTTGTAATCACTACAACTCCATCTTTTATTCCCAAAAGTTCACAGATTTCAAGATGTTCTTTTGTTTGAGGCATAACCCCTTCATCTGCAGCTATAACTAAAATAACCAAATCTATGCCAGTTGCTCCAGCAACCATATTTCTTATGAATCTTTCATGTCCAGGGACATCAACAATTCCAGCAAGTGTCCCGGAGGGAAGTAAAAGATTGGCAAAACCTAAATCAATAGTTATACCTCTTTCTTTTTCTTCCTTAAGACGATCGGTATCAATTCCAGTGAGAGCCTTTACTAAAGAAGTTTTTCCATGATCTATATGACCAGCAGTTCCTATAATAATTCTACGCATTTTTAAAAATTCTATATAAGAAAGGTAAAATCTCCAAAAGAATTAAAAAAAGATGAAATTTCTGCCAGAAGTTTAAGTCTATTTTCTCTTATCTTTTTATCCTCAACCATAACAAATACATTATCAAAAAATTGATCAATTAATTCCTTAAATTCAAGAAGTGTTTCCAAATATTGTGTATATTCTCTTTTATTTAAAAGTTTTTCTAATTTTGGTTGTAGTTCTAATATTTTAGAATAAAGTTTTTTTTCTTCTTTTTCTTTAAAAAGAGAGGAGTCCAAATTGGGAAGTTTTTCTATTTCTAATCCTTTTAATATTTGAGAAGCTCTCTTAAATCCTGTAATAAGATCTATAAAATCTTTTTTATCCTGAAATTCTTTTAAAGCTTTTATTCTTAAAAATTGATCAAAAGGATCAAGAGGAAGTTTTAGGACCACCCCGATAATTAATTTATTAAAACCTAAATTTAAAAATTCTCCTTCTAATCTTTTTCTAAAAAATTCTAAAATTTCAGTCAAAGCTCCTCTTTCTTTAAAGAAGCCTTGTTTTTTAAGAATTTTCAAGCTGTAATCAAAGATGTTTTCTAAATTAAGAAAAATATTTTTCCCTATAAGGATTTTAATAATTCCGTAAGCTGCTCTTCTTAGTCCATAAGGATCAGCCTCTCCTGTAGGTTTTTCACCACTTCCAAAAAGAGAAACAATATGGTCAATTTTATCTACTAAAGAAAGGATAATTCCTTCCCAGGTTTGAGGTAAAGTTTCATTTTGAGCAGAAGGAAGATATTGTTCATATAAAGCTAAGGCTATATCTTTACCCCCAAAATAATTTGCATATATACTTCCCATAATTCCTTGAAGAGAAGTAAATTCTTTAACTACTTCAGAGGCATGATCAGCTTTAGCATAAAAACAAACCTTTTTAACCTTTTCTAAATCTATATGGGAATTTATTTTTTGAGCTAAATATATTCCAAGCTCAATAAGTCTTTGAGTTTTATCCCATAAGGTTCCACATTTTATATGGTAAACTATTCCTTTTAATTTCTCTACCTTTCTTTCTAAGGATTCCTTTAAGTCTTTTTCAAAATAAAATTTAGCATCTTCTAACCTTGCCTTAGTAACTCTTTCATGTCCTCTTTTAAGTGTCTCTAAATTTTTAGGAAAATTATTATTTACTGCTATAAAATAGTTTATAAGTTTTCCTTTTTTATTTTTTAAACATATATATCTTTGATGTTCTTTCATAGCTGTAATAACAAGTGGCTCAGGAAGCATTAAGAATTCCTTTGAAAACTCTCCAACTATAGGAAAGGGATATTCAATTAAATGAGCATTTTCTTCTAATAAATCTTTTTCCATTTCTGGAATGCCTATTTTTTTAGAAACTTTTAAAATTTCTTCTCTTGTTTTAAGAATTCTTTTTTCTGGATCTACAATTACATAATTTTTTTCTAAAAGCCTTTCATAAATTTCCCAATTTGCTTCGGAAATTTTGATAGATTTTTCTGATAAAAACCGGTGTCCATAAGTTATATTTGATGCCTCAATACCTGCTATTTTTATTGGAACTATTTCTTTTCCGTATAAACATAGCATCCATCTTATGGGTCTTGCAAATTTTATTTCATAATAACCCCATCTCATAGATTTTGGAAAATAAATATTTTGAAGAATATTTAAAAGGATTTGAGGAAGAAGTTCTATAGTTTTTTTACCTGGAATAATCCTTTTTAGACAAAAATATTCTCCCTTTTCAGTTTTCTTTATAGTTAGTTCTTCAGGACTAACCCCATATTTTTTAGCAAACCCTAAGATTTGTTCAGTATAATTCCCCTTTTTATCAATTCCTATTTTTATTGAAGGACCAAGAATTTCTTCTTCTCTCTCTTCTTGTTTTTCAGATAAATTTTTAACAAAAAGAGCAAGCCTTCTTAAGGTTCCTGCAGTTTTTATTTCTCCAAAGGTTAAAAGATTTTCCTTTAATTTTTTTTCTGTTAGAACTTTTAAGCTTTCTAAAGCTGGAATAATAAATCTTGCAGGTAATTCTTCAGTTCCTATTTCCCAAAGTAAATTTTTACCCATTTAATGTCCCTCAGTTTCAAGCCACTTTTCAGCTGTTTTTTTAGCTATGCTTCTTACTCTACCTATATAATTAGCTCTTTCTATAGGAGAAAGAACTCCTCTGGCATCAAGAAGATTAAATATATGTGAACATTTTATAACATAGTCATATCCGGGTAAAACAAGTCTATGATCTAAAAGTCTATTTGCTTCCTTTTCAAATTTATTAAATAGATCTTTTAAAAGAGAAACATCTGCTTCCTCAAAATTATAAATGGAATATTCTACTTCTCCTCTAAAATGAACATCTCTATAGGTTATATTTTCATTCCATTTTATATCAAATACATTTTCCACTTCTTGAAGATACATAGTAATTCTTTCAAGTCCGTAAGTAATTTCTACTGTAACTGGATTACAGTCAAAACCACCAATTTGTTGAAAATAGGTAAATTGAGTAATTTCCATCCCATCAAGCCAAACTTCCCATCCAAGACCCCAAGCTCCAAGAGTAGGAGATTCCCAATCATCTTCTACAAATCTTATATCATGTTCTTTTGGATCTATACCCAAGGCTTTTAAACTTTCTAAATAAATATCCTGAATATCATCTGGAGAAGGTTTTATAATAACTTGATACTGATAATAGTATTGAAGTCTATTTGGATTTTCTCCATATCTTCCGTCTGTTGGTCTTCTACAAGGTTCTACATATGCTGCTGAAAACGGTTTTGGACCAAGAGCTCTTAAAAAGGTAGCAGGATGAAAAGTTCCAGCTCCTACTTCTATATCATAGGGCTGTAAAATTACACATCCTTTTTCTGCCCAGAATTTATTAAGTGTTGCTATTACATCTTGAAAATACATTTATCTTTTCTCAACAAAGATTACTTGCTTTTCTTTTTCATCCCTTTTATCAATATAACCAATAACATAACATTTTTCACCAAGGGCAAAAATAAGATTTTTAATTTCTTCTAACACTTCTTCGCTTATTATTAAAATAAAACCTATTCCACAATTAAAAACTCTAAACATCTCCTCTTCAGAAATATTCCCTAATTTTTGAATAAAACTAAAAATAGGTAGAATTTCCCATGAATTTTTTTCAATAACTGCCTTACAATTTTTAGGTAATATTCTTGGTATATTATCAATAAACCCTCCACCTGTGATATGAACACAGCCTTTTATAGTAAGGTTTCTGCTGATAATAGTTTTTATAAAAGGAGCATAAATTTTAGTGGGAGTTAAAATTTCCTCTCCAAGAGGTTTTCCTAAATCTTCAGGAATATAATCTAAACTGAAATTATTTTCCTCAAACAAAATCTTTCTTACCAAAGAAAAACCATTACTGTGAAGACCACTTGAGGGTATTCCTAAAAGTATATCTCCTATAGAGATATTAGATCCATCTATAATTTTATCTCTTTCTACAATACCTACCACAAAACCTGCACAATCATAATCTTCTTCCGTATACATTCCTGGCATTTCAGCAGTTTCTCCACCTAAAAGTGCACATTCAGAAATTTTGCATCCTTCAACCATACCTTCTATTAATTCTGAAAAGACCTTTTCATTAAATTTACCAAAGGCTAAATAATCTAAGAAAAATAATGGTTTTGCTCCGGAAGTAATAATATCATTTACACACATGGCAACAAGATCTAATCCAATTCCTTTGTGTTTACGGGCTTTAATGGCTACCTTAATTTTTGTTCCCACCCCATCTGTTGAGGCTGTAATTACAGGATTTTTATAAGAAGAAATATCTAAGGAAAAAAGGCCGGAAAAACCACCAATCTCTGATATAACCCCTTTTTGAGGAAGATTAGCAGAAAAATTTTTTACTATTTCTACCAAAAGATTTGCTTTTTCTAAGTCAACACCAGCAGACTTATATTTCTCTGCTATCCCCATAGCTTCCCTCTTTTTATAATTTTAAATGCCTAAATTTTATAATACATTTTGCTAAAAACAAGATTTTAGATAAAATATTAAGACAAGACAAATGGAAGCAAGATTTCCTCAAAAAATTTCAGAAATAGAAAGAGAAGAAATTCTTAAATATTTAGAAGATAGATTTGGTATAGAAAATTTTTATTTTGAAAAATATGAAATTTTAAGAGGTGTTTCTAATTTTTGGCTTTTTCCGAAGACACCTTATTTAGAAAACCTCAGAAATCTACAAGTTCAAACAGTAGGACTTTTATTTTTAAGACAAGTTTCTAGGTATTTAAAACCAACTTCAGCTTTTCTTCAAAGATTCGGTTATTTAGCTAAAAAAAATATAGTCTCTCTTTCAGAGGAAATTATTTCAATTCTTAAAGAAAGAAATAAAGTTGAAATAGAACTTGATTTAGAGCCTGGTTATGTAATTTTAAAAAATAAACACTGGATAATTGGCTGTGGTCTTTATTTACCCGGTAAGCTTTTCTCTTACTTAGAGTCAAAGGTTTTAAAAAATTTATAAAGGACTTAAATAAACAGATTTTTCACAATTTACAGAAAAAGACAACTCTTTCTCACCTTTTATATTCCCAATGATCTGATTTCTTAATACACTATCCCCAACATTAACAACAACTTCATCAAATCCTGAAATTGTAGTTTTACAACGCTCGTTTTCTATAATTATATAGATATTGCCTTGTTTGTAACTTATACCTTTAATAATGCCAGCAATTGGTGCTACAATAGAAAGAGGTCCCTTTGTTTTAAAAACATGGTTTCCAAGCTCTATAGGTTTTCCATTTAAAGGATTTACTGCATAAACTTTTTGAACTTTTGATTTTTCTTTTTCTATCTCTTTCAAAATTTTATTATAAGCAATTGCTGTAGCCTTTTCTTCTTTTTCAATAGTGAGTATTTTTCTTATTAAAGCCTTTTCTATAAACTTAAATCTTTCTTCTTCATTTAAGAGTGTTAAATAATCTGGATTTTTAAAAAATTCAGAAGAATCTTGGCTATAAAGTCTTTTTGTATAAAAAGTTATGTATAACTTAAGAAATTTTTCTTTTTCATTTTTTAGCAATTCCATCTTTTTTTCAATTTCAGCTAATTGAATTTTTTTTTCTTCAATCCTTTGATTTTTATCCGGTTTGAAAGCTTGAGAAATAACCAAATTAAAAAAGATAAAAACAGATAATATTGAAATTAAAAAAATTAGTTTAAATTTCATAATTTTTGTAACTCACAATTATGGTTAACCAGGGAAGAAGAAATATAGTTAAAAATATATAAATCCCAAAATATAAAAGATGGTATTCTTGAGAAAAATTAGGGTAGGTTTTAAAAAGAGGAATTATAGAAGATAGACTATCTGAGATGTAAAAATATACAAGGGCTGAATATATAAAGGCTGCAATTAAAACTAAACCAACAAAAAGAAATCTCAAAAATTTAAATTTTTTTAAGGTTCCTCCCAAAAGGAGAAATATTTGAGTTTGACTTTTTAAATAAGAATTTATTAAAGTATTTAAAAAATAAAGAAAAATTAGATAAAATAAAGTCCACGTTATAGCAAGGACTAAAAATCCCAGTTTAAAAAAATAAGCAAAATATATTAATTTAAAAAATCCAGGTTCTGAAATTTCTATATTTGAATTTGTTTTGGTTAAGAGACTAAGTTGAGCTTTTAAGGCAGGATAATCTTTTATAGATGAAGGATAAATTTTAAGAATATATGGAAATTGAGATTTTAACTCCTCTTTAGAAAAAACTTTTAATATTTCAGAAGGAAAATCTTTTTTTGATTTTTCTAATAATTCCTCCGGAGAAATTACCACTATATTTTTCACATAAGGAATTTTTTTAATTTCTGAAGATAAGTTTAAAATATTTAATGGATTAGTCTCAGAAAAAATAAGCAAATTTATAGGCAATTTATCTTCATAAGTTTGTATAAGATTTTGAATATTTAAATAAAAGAAAACAATAAATAAGGAGAAAAAATTCCAGAAAAAGAAAAATATAAAAAGAAAAAGATAGTAAAAAATACTTTGTTTTAGCTCAATTTTACTTAAATACTTAAACATCTTCTAATAATTCACCTCTATTAAGTTTAACAACTTTCCCTAAGTTCTGATTTAAAATAACAGGGTCATGAGTGGCAAGGATAACAGTTTTTCCTTCTTTGTTAAATTCTTTGAAAATCTCTAATATTTCATTTATACTTGCTGGATCTAAATTTCCGGTTGGCTCATCAGCTATCAAAATTTCTGGGTTTCTTATAATAGCTCTAATAATACCCACCTTTTGTTGCTCCCCTCCGGAAAGTTCTTTTACCTTTTTTTGGGCTTTTTGAGAAATATTAAATCTTTCCAAATATTCATAAATAAGAAGTTTTGTATCTTTAACAAATTTTTTAGAAAGAACTAAAGAAATTTTAATATTTTCATAAACTGTTAAGTCTGAGAAAAGTTTATAATCCTGAAAAATAATTCCTAAATTTTGTCTAAGAAAACTTAATTCTTTTGATTTAATTTTAGAATAAGGAATATTTTCATAAAATATTTCACCTGAGGTGGGTCTTTCTTCCCTATAAATAAGCTTAAGTAAAGTTGTTTTACCAGCTCCTGTAGGACCTGTAAGAATTATAAAATCTCCTTTATAGATTTCTAAATTAATGTTTATTAAAGCTTTAAAAAAAGGGGGATAAATTTTACTTACATTTTGTAAAGTTATTAAAGTCATTGTAAATTATTATAATTAAAAAATTTATTTTAACAAATCTTTTGACAATTTAATTCTTTTTGTTATACTTAGAAAAATTTTGAAGGCAAATTTTTATGTTAAGATTCTTAAGGAAAGGTGCAACTTCTTTATATGTCAAGCTTTTTCTTGTAATTATCGTTATTGTTTTTATATTTTGGGGGATAGGTTCCTTTACCTCGGAAAGGAGAAATCTTGTAGCAAAGGTCAACGGAATCCCTATTAGCTTAAAAGAATTTCAGGAATATTATAATTTTCAGGTTTCAAAATTAAAGCAAACTTTTGGGGAACTTTCAACTAAAGATATAGCTACACTTAGATTAAAAGAGCAGGTTTTAGAAGAGCTAATAAAATTAAAGCTTCTAGAGGATCAAGCAGAAAAATTAAAAATAAAAATAACTCCTGTAGAAGTTACCTATGCTATTTCTCAGATACCCTCTTTTCAAGAAAATGGAAAATTTAGTCCTACAAAATACCAATACATTTTAAGGGAGCTTGGAATTTCTCCTGAGTTTTTTGAAAAATTAATTAAATCTGATTTGATTTATCAAAGGTTAAAACTTCTTCTTACTGCACCTATTATGATTTCAGAAGAAGAAGTGAAAGATTCCCTTAAATATAATAAACAAACTTTGGAACTCTTAGAAATTGACCTTCCTATAAAAGCATGTATGCAAAAAGTAATTTTTTCTGAGAAGGATCTTGAAAATTATTATCTTGCTCACAGAGACCTTTATAAGGAAGGAGAAAAAATTAAATTAAGTTATTTTTTAATTCCTTATGAGTCAAAAGCAAAGGTCACAGAAGATGAAATTAAAAGATATTATGAAGAAAATATAGAAAAATTTAAAACACCCTTAAGAGTTAAATTAAAAAGAATTTTTATCTCAGCTGATCAACCTAATGCCTTTGAAAAAGCTAAAGCTATTAGATCTGAGTTAAAATCCCTTTCTGACTTTTCAAAATTTGAAGAAATAAAGGGTGAATGGTTTGAAGAATCTACCCTTCCAGAAATAATTAGAGAAATTATTAAAGCTTCCCATTCTAAAGATATTATTGGACCACTTAAAACACCTTCAGGATATTTAATTTTAGGAGTTGAAGAAATACAACCTCAGAGAGTTTTAAAATTCTCTGAAGTAGAATCAGAAATTCGTAAAATTTTAGAAAAAGAGAAAATAATAAATTCTGCAAAGGAAAAAGCAAGTAAGATTTATGCAGAAATAGTTAAAGTAAATGGCTTAAACCTTTGGGCTAAGGAAAATGATGTTACCTTAAAAGAAACTGATTGGCTTACCCAAAAGGAATTAGGTGAAAAATTTAATAACTTTAAATTAGCTCAAAAAGTCTTTAATTCTCCTAAAGGAGAATATTTTTCTCCTATTGATACATCACAGGGATTATTATTAGTTGAAATAAAAGATAAAAAACCAGAAAGAACCCTTTCTTTTGAAGAAGTAAAAGAAAGAATTAAAAATGATTTCCTAAGTGATAAAGGTAAAGAATTGTGCGAAAATAAAGCTCAGCTTCTGATTTCAGATTTGAAAAGCAAAGAAAAAATAACCCAAAATGATCCTATTTTCAAAGATTTCAATATCAAAAATTTTAGAATTAGTAGATATGAAATAAAAGAAATTTTTTCCCCTTTAATATCTCAAGAACTAACTAATGTGGGTAAAATTGGACTTATAGAAAAACCTCTTTGGGAGAAAGATACTTTAAAAGTTTTTTATATACAAAATATTTTACCTTTTGAGGAAGAAATTAAAGAAAATGAAATTTCAGAAGCATTTTTTGATCTTTTAAGAGAAAAGAGAGAAATATGCTTTAAGACCTGGTATCAACTTTTAAGAGAAAGAGCCAAAATTAAAATCTATCCCATTTTTGAGAAGCTTTAATCTTTCTAATTAATTTTAGATTTTATTAACCAAAATGAAAATTTATCAAACAAAATAAATATGCCTAAAAGAACTGACATAAAAAGAATTTTAATCATTGGTTCTGGTCCAATAATAATTGGACAAGCTTGTGAATTTGATTATTCTGGAAGTCAAGCTTGTAAAGCTCTTAAAGAAGAAGGATATGAAATTGTTTTGGTTAATTCCAATCCAGCAACCATAATGACTGATCCAGAAATGGCAGATAGAACTTATATAGAGCCTCTAACCCCAGAGACTTTAGAGCATATAATAAAAGAAGAACGTCCTGATGCTTTGCTTCCAACACTTGGTGGTCAGACAGGTCTTAATATAGCTTTTGCTTTAGCTAAAAAAGGAATCCTTGAGAAATATAAAGTTGAACTTATAGGAGCTAAAGCAGAAGCTATTGAAAAAGCAGAAAATAGAGAACGTTTTAAAAAAGCTATGGAAAATATCGGTTTAAAAGTGCCAAAAAGTGCAATTGTACATTCAGTTTCTCAGGCTGAAAAAGTTATCAAAGAAATTAGATTTCCTGTAATAATTAGACCAAGTTTTACACTTGGTGGAACAGGAGGAGGGGTAGCTTATAATATTGAAGAATTAAGAAAAATTGTAGAAATGGGTCTTGAAATGTCTTTAATACATCAAGTAATGCTTGAAGAATCAGTTATTGGCTGGAAAGAATTTGAACTTGAAGTAATGAGAGATTTTAAAGATAATGTAGTAATTATTTGCTCTATTGAAAACTTTGATCCTATGGGAATTCACACTGGAGATTCTATTACAGTTGCACCTGCTCAAACTCTTTCAGATAAAGAATATCAAAGAATGAGAGAAGCTGCGCAAGCTATAATTAGAGAAATTGGTGTAGAAACCGGAGGTTCAAATATTCAATTTGCTATAAATCCTAAAAATGGAGATATGGTAGTTATAGAGATGAATCCAAGAGTTTCTCGATCTTCAGCTCTTGCAAGTAAAGCTACAGGTTATCCTATTGCAAAAATAGCAGCTAAATTAGCTGTAGGTTATACCTTAGATGAATTGCCAAACGATATAACTAAAGAAACTAAAGCAGCTTTTGAGCCAACTATAGACTATGTAGTGGTAAAAATTCCCAGATTTACCTTTGAAAAATTTCCAGAATGTCCTGATGAAATAACTACTTCTATGAGATCAGTTGGTGAAACAATGGCAATAGGTAGAACTTTTAAAGAAGCTTTACAAAAAGCTATTAGAGGATTGGAAATTGGTAGGTTTGGATTTGGAGCTGATGGTAAATCTCCTTCAGATCAAGAAATTATCTTGCCTAAGGATTTAATTAGAGAAAAACTTGTACGTCCAAATAGTCAAAGATTGTTTTATATAAGAGAAGCTTTCAAAGCAGGATTTACTATTGAAGAAATTTATAACTTAACTTACATTGACCCTTGGTTTTTATATCATTTAAAAGAAATCTTTGATAAAAGTGAAGAAATAAAAGGTAAAGCTTTAGAAGAAATTAGCGAAGAAGAAATGAGAGAACTAAAACAAATGGGTTTTTCTGATTATCAAATAGCTTTTTTAACAGGAACAACTGAATCTAAGGTTAGGGAATATAGAAAATCTTTAGGAATAAAAGCTACTTTTAAATTAATAGATACTTGTGCTGCAGAATTTGAGGCATATACACCTTATTATTATTCTTCTTGGGAGACAGAGAATGAATCAAGGGTTTCAAAAAATAGAAAAGTTTTAATAATTGGTGGAGGACCAAATAGAATAGGGCAGGGGATAGAATTTGATTATTGTTGTGTGCATGCTTCTTTAGCATTAAAAGAGCGTGGTATAGAATCTATTATGGTAAATTCAAATCCTGAGACTGTTTCAACTGATTATGACATTTCTACAAGACTTTATTTTGAACCTTTAACTTTGGAACATATATTAAACATTTATGAAGAGGAAAATCCTGAAGGAGTGATAGTCCAGTTTGGAGGACAAACTCCTTTAAATTTAGCTGTTCCTCTTTATAAAGCTGGAGTAAAAATTCTTGGTACCTCTCCTGAAAATATTGATAGGGCTGAGGATAGAGAAAAATTTGATAAACTTTTAGAGAAACTCGGACTTAAAAGACCAAAAGCAGGAACTGCCTCAAGTGTGGAGGAAGCTATCAATGTGGCTCAAAAATTAGGTTATCCGCTACTTGTTCGCCCTTCTTATGTACTTGGTGGGAGAGCAATGAAAATTGTTTATACAGAGGGAGAGCTTAAAAGTTTTATAGAAACCGCAGTTAAGGTTAATCCTGAATACCCAATTTTAATAGATAAATTTTTAGAAGATGCGATAGAAATTGATGTTGATGCAATTTCAGATGGAGAGATAGTTGTAGTAGCAGGCATAATGGAACATATTGAAGAAGCAGGAATTCATTCTGGAGATTCAGCATGTATCTTACCTCCCTTACACATTCCTCCTAAATTAATAGATGAAATAAAAGAGGCAACCAAACTTTTGGCCAAAGAGTTAGAAGTTAAAGGGCTTATTAATATACAATATGCTATAAAAAATAATGAACTTTATGTTTTAGAGGTAAATCCAAGAGCTTCAAGAACTATTCCTTTTGTTTCTAAAGCCATAGGTGTTCCTCTTGCAAAACTTGCTACCTGGATAATGATAGGAGAAAGCTTAAAAAATATAGGATTTACAAAGGAATTTACACCCCCTTATTATTCAGTAAAAGAAGTAGTTTTCCCATTTAAGAGATTTCCGCAGGTTGATGTAATGCTTGGACCTGAGATGAAATCTACAGGTGAGGTAATGGGTATAGATTGGGATCCTGCTTTAGCCTATGCCAAAGCTCAATTAGCTGCGGGAATGAAATTACCCACCGAAGGAAAAGTTTTTATCTCTGTTAAAGATGAAGATAAACCCTTAGTAGTTCCTATTGCTAAAACTTTAGAAGAACTTGGTTTTAAATTAGTTGCTACTAAAGGAACTGCTCAGTTTTTAAGATCCTTTAAAATAGAAGTAACAGAAGTTCCTAAAATATCTGAACATATAAGACCTAATGTATTGGATTTATTAAAAAACAAAGAAATAGCTTTAGCTATTAATACTGCTAAAGGTAAGGAAAGTAAAGATGATGCCTATCTTATAAGAAGATATAACATGGAATTAGATATACCCTATGCTACCACTCTTTCTTGTGCAAAAGCTATGGTAGAAAGTATTAAAACACTTAAAGTAAAATCTTTTTCTTTTACTCCCTTACAAAAGTATTATACTTATCTTGGTTATAGATTTTATAAAATATAAAAAATCTCTCCTGAAAAGATTTCTAAAATTTCTTTTGAAGAAGTATCTTTTATTAAGAGAGTTCCTTTTTCTGTAATATCTAAAACTTTTCCTATGGCTAAAATTTCTTCTTTATCAAGATTAGGAGTATAAACTACACATCTTCCTATTGTATCTGAAAATATTTTAAAATCTGCCACTATTAAATTGGCCAGATTTTCTTCTTCAAGTTTTTTTCTCTCATAAAATCTTAAAAAACCAAAATAATATCTTAACCAATAAAGAATACTTTCTAAAACTTGAAAAATGGGTAATTTTTTACCCAATATTTCTTTAAAGCTTGTTGCAGAAATATTAGGTGGTATGGGATTGTTAACATTTAGTCCTATACCAGCAATATACCAATGATCATATTTTTCAATTAATACTCCTCCAATTTTTTTTCCATTTAAATGGAGATCATTAATCCATTTAATTTTGGCTTTATTTATACCAAAGTGATTTGCGCATCTATACATAGCTAAACCAAAGATTAAAGAAACAAGGGGAGAATGTTCTATTAAAAATTCATCATAGATACTAATTGCTATCCAAAGTCCACCTTTTAAAGCGTACCATTCTCTATCAAATCTACCTTTAGCTTTGGATAAAAAATCAGCTCTAATAATTCTTCCGTTAGCTTTTTCTGGCAAGAGATAAATTAATTCTTTAGCAAGAGCCATTGCTCTGGGAAGTTTTTTAAAATGCCAGATTTCTTGACCTATTTCAGGAAAATATTTAGAGTAGTCCAATTTTAAGGTTTAGGCCATTCTTCTTTTATTCTTTCTATAATTTTTTGCAGATATGAAAGACTTTCCTCTAAGCAAAAACCAATCAAAGGTTGGTCTCTTTCTACTAATTGAAAAGGTGCAAAATAAATATGATATACTACAAATTCTCCTTCTTCTGGAAAATAAATAGGGGTTTCTCTTTTCATAAAAGCCATTATTAAAATTTCTTCTCCTTTTTTAACTTTAGCTTTTCTTAAACCCTGTTTTTCAAGTTTTGAAGTAAGGGAGGGACTTAAAATATACCTTGCTGTTTCAGGAGCTTTTATAATATAAAGGGCTGAAAGTAAAATTTCTGAAATAACCTCTTCTTGAGAAAGAGCATGTTTTATTTCTAAGATTTTTTCTTCAGCTTCTACAAATTTATTTAAGAGATCTATTCTTAACTTTTGAACTTCTCCATTTATTTTGGCTCTAATAATCTTTTGATTTCTTTCTCTTTCTAAAATAAAAAGTGGAGTGCCCGGTTTTTCAAGCCAATTACCAAAAGGGCCTTTAACAAAATCTCCTTCTTTAACTTTAAACTCCCTTATATATCCTGTATGAGGTGTTAAAACTGGATAAATTTTATATGGATTAGCTCTGAATTTTTGTAATATCAAATTTAGATCTTGATATTCTATTTTCATAATATTTTTTACCTATAATAGAGGTTTTTTCCCCCCATAGTAAGTAAAGCTATAAATAAATTTTTTCTAAGTTCTCTTCTATCCCAAATACCCTGAATATGTCCTCTTTTTAAGGCATTTTCTGCACTATGATAATCAGGAGGGACATCCTGACCCGTTGTTTCTCTTATTACTCTTGGTCCTGCAAAGCCCAATCTGGTAGATTTAAGAGCAAATTGATAGGGTGCTGAACCTAAAAAACTTGCAATTGGTCCGGCATAGGAATTATTATCATATATTACGATATATAAGCCTCCAGCATCAACATAATCTCTTACAGCCATTGTACATCTTGGCATTTGGATTAATCCCAAGGTTCCT
This sequence comes from uncultured Thermodesulfatator sp., assembly GCA_964464535.1. Taxonomy (GTDB): domain Bacteria; phylum Desulfobacterota; class Thermodesulfobacteria; order Thermodesulfobacteriales; family Thermodesulfobacteriaceae; genus Thermodesulfobacterium. Next base: position 79,888 of record CAYXGJ010000004.1, read on the forward strand.
TCATGTATTCTTATCCCACCTGTGGTATGAACAAGAGCTAAAAAGGGGCGACGGGTTACTTTAGCAAGTTCAATAGCTCTTATAAATTTTTCTCCTTCAGCAACTCCCACAGTACCTTGTCTAAAATCCCCTATTAGCATAACTGCAACTAAAGAAATTCCTCCAATTTTTGCTTCGAAAGATAAAAGGGCGGATTTTAAATTAGTTCTTTCTCTTGCCTCTTTTAATTTTTCAGCATAACCCTCATATTCTAAAGGATTACCTGAAGCTATATCATCATTAAAGGTTTTTACACTATTTTTATCAAAAATATTATTTAGATACCATTTATATTCTAATGGAAAATGATATCCACAATTAGGACAAACTCCGCAAAATTCTCCATACAAATCAGGAACCCATATATCAGGACATCCATATTTTTCAGCCTCAGGACAAGTTACTGTTTTATCCTCCAAAGCTAAAGGACTTGTATAAGGAGTAATTTCTTCTTCAGTTAAAATAGGAGGGGGGATTTTAGCTTTAATTTTCTTACCCACTACAAGATTGTAAACTGTTTTTACAGGATCTGAGACTGGTTTTAAAAGTAAAGAAGATTCAGTTGTTAATTCATCAAGAAATTTTTTAAAAGTTTTATGACTAGGTTTAAGGATTCTATATTTTATTTCATTTTTAAATTTTAAACTAAAAGTATGTCCAAAATCAAAAAAGGTTTTAAATACACTTTTGGGTTCACAAACCGCCCATTGACTCATTTTTCTATATTTTTTATATCTATTTTCTATTAAAATTTCTGTTTCATCTTCATCTAAATCCCAATTTACAAAAAATTTAAATTCCTCAGTATTCTGTTTTGAAAGAACATATTTTCTCAAAAATTTTAAACTGCGCGTTTGCAAAATTATTTCATCAGTTGCTTTTATTAATTCAAACCTCAATTTTTTAAAGAATTCGTAATCCTTTCTTCTTGCTCCAAGGGGAGGTTCAGGTATAATTTTATCTATGATTCCAAATTCTAAATTATCTTTAGCAGTTAATTTTAAAGCTTTAGCACATTTTTCCACCAATTCTCTTGGTGGTCTACCTTCTTTTAGTTTAGCTTCAATAGCTGCAGCTCCTTCAGGACTGATAACTGAATAATATCCTTTTTCAGCCATTAATCTCTTATCAGTAAGTCCTATAGCTTCTGCTCCCCCAGAGCCACCTTCAGAAATAAAAGCTATAGTAGGAACTTTAAGTTTTGCCATATAATATAGATTTCTTGCTATCTGTTGAGTTGAACCGGGATAATCCTCAATAGGATAAGCTCCAGGAGTAAAAATAAAAAAATGTATTGGTACTCCTTCTGTTTCTGCCATTTTCATATAACGAAGAGCTTTTTCATTACCCCAAGGCTTTGCACTACCTCCTTGACGAAAATCTTCTCCGTGTCCTTTCTCATGTCCGATAACCATTACTTGATGAAAATAAAGATCATTTCCCACCTTTCTAACTATGGTGGCTTTAGCGCATACCACAGCAGGATCTATATTTAATTCCCCCTCTCCTCCCAATTCCATATAAGAATCATAAACATTTTCTAAAATATCTTGAAGAGTAAATCTTTGAGGATGCCTTGTAATTTTGACAATTTCATAAGGGGTAAGAGTTTTTTCTCCTTCATCAATTATAAATTTGAGCCTATTTTCCACTTGAACAATAAAATTTTTTATAAAATTTTCATCATATTGATAGAAATCTTCATAAACCTTTGATATATCCTCAATTAGAAAGGAGATATTTAAAAAATCTTCGCCTTTTATATCTTTTATATAAATAGCTGTATCTAATAGGTCTTTAATTTTTCTATGCCATTCAAGTTTCATGGGCTTTAGGTTTTTATAAATTTATAAAGTTGTTCTAATTTTTCTTTCAAAAATTCTATATTAGTAATTAGTTTATCTCCCTTTAGAGTATGTCCCTCTATTATAACATCATCTAAAAATTCTAAGCTTCTTTTTTTTGCTTCCTCAAAAGTTTCTCCATAGATTATAGCTAAAGCTAAATTAGGATCAAATTGAGTAGGGATAGTGTAGTGTTGATTTTGAGGCACGTGAGTTCTTACAGTAAGCCAAGGCTTAGGAGTCCAGGAAAATTTAGTAATAGTTCCACTAAGAGGGAAAAATCCTCTTTTTGTATCCTCAGCAATTAGTCTTAATTCAATACTTACACCTTTAAAATGAATATCCTGTTGAGAATATCCCAATTTTTCTCCAAAAGCGACTCTTATTTGTTCTTTTATCAAATTTATTTGCTTATTTTTAACAAAAGAAATTTTTGCAGAGATTTCATTTTCTACCTGAGTTCTTGTATTAACCTCCATAAGATAGTAATTTCCTTCTGGGGTAATCAACCATTCCCATGTTCCAACATTATCATAATTAAAATATTTAGCTAATTCTAAAGAATACTTTATTATTTTCTTTTCTACTTCTTTATAATTAAAAGCATAAGAAGCATCCTCATTAAAACCTGGAGCAATTTCTATTCTTTTTTGTTTGTAAATGCTTTGAATAGTGCAATTTCTCGTTCCAAAATAAACATATTCTCCATGTTTGTTTCCAAGGATTTGAACTTCTATATGCTGTATAAATGGGATTTTTGCCTCTATAATAATTCCTTCATCTCCAAAAAACCTTTTAGCGTAAGCTCTTATTTTTCTAAAAGTAGGGCGAAGTTCTTCCAAATCTTTTACTTCTGCAATTCCCATTCCACCACCACCAGCAGCAGCTTTAATTAAAAGTGCCAAATTTTCAATCCCTTCAAAATTTAAACTTTCATAAAGTTCTTCAGCTTTTAGTTCTGCTTCGATTTCGTTATAAATAGGTTCTGTAGTTCCAGGAATAACAGGTATACCTAAATTTTTAGCAACTTTTTTTAAAAAAAGTTTATTTCCCAAATTCTTTATAGCTTCCCAAGAAGGACCTATAAAAATTAAAGGCCGCTCCCTTTTTACTACTCTTCTTGCAAATTTATAGTTTTCTGAAAGAAAGCCATATCCAGGATGGATTGCTGTACATTTAGCTTCATCAGCTACTGCTAAAAGGTCATTCATATCTTTGTAGTCTGAAATTCTATATTTTTTATTTGCTAGTCTAACATGAAGAGAATCTTGATCTTCTTTAGTATAAACTGCTACACAGTCTATACCTAAATCTTTGCAAGCCTCCATTATTCTTAATGCAATTTCTCCTCTATTTGCTATAAGGACTCTTTCTTTCATAAAGTTTTAGATTAATTTTCAAATGGATTTTTTAAAATAAAACAATTTTCTCTTTCTGGACCAGTAGAGATTAAATAGAAGGGGATTCCTAAATATTCCTCTATAGTTTTTATATAATTTTTGGTTTCATTGGGAAGGTCTTCAAACTTTTTAACATTTTTAATATCTTTTTTCCATCCTGGTAACTCTTTGTATATAGGTTTTAGTTTAGCCATTTCTATCAAACTTGTAGGTAAATAATCTATTGTTTTTCCTTCATATTCATAGGCTATACATATTTTTAATTTTTCAAATCCTGATAATACATCAAGTTTAGTAAGAGCAAGGGCTTTGATACTATTTAGCCTAATTGCTGTTTTTACCAAAACAAGATCTAACCATCCACATCTTCTTGGTCTTCCAGTGGTAGAACCAAATTCAATTCCCCCATTTCTTAAACGCTCCCCTAATTCATCTTTTAATTCTGTTGGAAAGGGACCCTCTCCAACTCTTGTAGTATAAGCCTTTACCACTCCTAAAACCATGTCTATTTCTAATGGACCAATTCCAGCTCCACAACATGCATTTCCAGCTAAAGTATTTGAAGAAGTTACATAAGGAAAAGTTCCATGATCTATATCTAAAAATGTACCTTGGGCTCCTTCAAACAAAATTTTTTTATTCTCTCTTTTTGCTTCCCAAAGAACCTTAGAAATATCTGTAAGGTAGGGTTTTAAATATTCTCCATATTTTATATATTTTTCATATGTCTCTTCAAATTTTATAGGTTCAACATTAAAATATTTCAAAATAAAATTTTTTTCTTCAAGTATAGTTTTTAATTTTTCTTTAAAAAATTCTGGATAAGTTAGGTCTATTAATCTAAAACCTTTTCTTGCAACTTTATCTTCATAACAAGGACCGATTCCTCTACCAGTTGTTCCTATTTTATTTTTTTTAGCTTTCTTTTCTCTTGCTAAATCAAGAGCTTTATGATAGGGCATTATAGTATGGGCTTTTTCACTTATAAGAAGTTTATCAGGACCTATTTTAAAGCCTTCTTTTTCAAGTTTTTCTATTTCATAAATTAATACTTCTGGATCTACTACTACACCATTTCCTATTATACAAGTAGTTTGAGGCCATAAGATCCCTGAGGGAATTAAATGAAAAATATATTTTTTTTGATTTATAACTATAGTATGTCCAGCATTACTCCCACCCTGAAAACGAACTACTAAATCTGCTTTCTTTGTAAGAACATCTATTATTTTACCTTTCCCCTCATCTCCCCATTGTGTTCCTACAATAACTAATATAGACATATTTCCCCCTTACCATTCCAGAAGGTATTATAACATAAGTTTTAAGATTACAAAGATATTTTAACTAACTCTTTTTATTTTTGCTATAAAAAATCCAACTGCATGAATTTCATGAGTGTAATAACGTTTAGATAATTTTAATGAAGGATGATAAGGTTTCCCTTCCCATTCAGTAATACCAGGATGAAAAGGCAAGGGTGATTTCCAATCCAATAGCTCTGCTTGTCTTTTTCTAAGTAAATAATCAACCACTTCTTCATTTTCTTTAGGATTAATGGTACAGGTGCTATAAACTATTATTCCTCCAGGCTTAACAAGATCAAAAGCTCTAACAAGCAACCCTTTTTGAATAGAGGGTAAATTGGTTTTACCTCTTCCTTTTTGATACAAAATTTCTCCTTCCAATCCTACTCTATATCTTCCTTCTCCTGTGCAAGGAGCATCAACTAAAATTTTATTAAAAGGTATTCCAAAAGGAAAATGTTCTCCTCTATATCTTGTAGTAATGGTGCAAGTGATTCCTAGTCTTTTAATATTTGCTACAAGAGCTGTTAACCTATCAATTCTTTTATCATTAGAAACAATTATTGCCTTATCTTCTGTTATCATAGCTATAAGACTTGTTTTACCTCCAGGAGCTGCACACATATCTAAAATTAGGTCTTCCGGCTTAGGATCAAGAGCAATTACAGGTAAACTACTTGTAAGGGTCATAGAATGGATAAGCCCTAAACTATACTCTTCCAAATTTCCTAAAGAAATCTCTTCATTATTAAGAACTCTATAAAAATAAGGAATTTCTTCAATTTTTTCAAAAATAACTCCTTTTTCCTTTAGCACCTTCAACAAATAATCTTGCTCTTCCTTAGTTGAAACTTTTAAAGTATTTATTCTAAAATATTGAGGAATAGGGAATTTTAAAGAGAAAAGAAAATTCTTATAATCAGGAATTAAATCTTCATATTTATTAAAATATTCTTCATAATTAAAAGTCTTCTTTTTTCCATTCACAACTTTAAATTTTTTTAATTGCTTCTTTAATTGCTTTAATAGCTTTTTCTTCTGAAATTCCTTCAATTTTTACAATTTTATTTCTGGAAGTTTTCCCTTTTAAAATTTTAATCTCCTTTTTAGAAATTTTAAAAATATTACCCAAAAATTGACATAAACTTTCATTAGCTTCGTTCTTTTGAGGTAGTGCCTTTAAGGAAATTTCTAAAAAATTGGGTTCTTTAAACTGAATAATTTTATCTTTTGAAGATCCTGGTTTTACTTTTATTTCTAAAAGCATTTAAAATATTATAAATTTATTAAAAGACGGTGTAAAAGATTTTGAATAACAAATATAATAAAAATTACAATAATAGGGCTTATATCTATTCCTCCAATCGGAGGAATTATTTTACGTATAGGAGCTAAAACAGGTTCTGTAACTCTATAGAGAAACCTAACTAAAGGATGATAAGGAGATGGATTGACCCAAGAAATAATAGCACGTGCTATTATTATCCATATATAAATAGTTAAGAGTAAATCTATCAACTGGATAAATGAGTTTAGAAGAATTTTCATTATTTTTAAGCACCAAAGGATTTTCCTTTGCTTTCGTAAGCTTCTATAATTTTTTGCACTATGGGATGCCTTACTACGTCATTTTTAGTAAAGTAAACAAAGCTAATTCCTGGTATACCTTCTAATATTTCTATAGCTTCAAGAAGTCCTGATTTTTTAGGATCTGGAAGGTCTATCTGGGTTATATCTCCTGTAATCACAGCTTTTGAATCTTGTCCTAAACGAGTAAGAAACATTTTCATTTGTTCTGAAGTAGTATTCTGAGCCTCATCAAGAATAATAAAAGCTTCATTTAAAGTTCTTCCTCTCATAAAAGCAAGAGGCGCAATTTCTATAGCTCCTTTTTGAAAAAGTCTAACTACTTTATCAAAAGCAAGCATATCATAAAGTGCATCATAAAGAGGTCTTAAATAAGGATTTACCTTTTCTGCAATATCTCCTGGTAAAAACCCAAGTTTTTCTCCAGCCTCAACAGCAGGTCTTACTAAAATTATTCTGTTTATCTCCCCTTTCATAAGAGAAGAAATAGCCATAGCTACAGCAAGATAAGTCTTTCCTGTTCCAGCAGGTCCTATTCCAAAAACTATTTCAGACTTTCTTATAGCCTCTATATATTTCTTTTGAGTTACACCCTTAGGGGTTATTATCTTCCTTCCAGAAGTTACAAATATAGTATCTAAAAATATATCTTTCAATTTAGCCTGAGGATTTTCTAAAATAATTCTTGATGCATATTCTACATCTGAAGGATAAAGATTATAACCTGATTTAATAAGAAAATATAATTCCTCTATAGTTTTTTCTGCCAATTCAGAATCCATAGGTTCTCCTGTAATAAAAACATGATTTCCTTTAAGACTTAGTTGAACTCTAAAAAAGTTTTCCAAAATTTTAAAATGAGCACCTCTTTCTCCATAAAGAGAACGCAATATAGGGTATTCTTCAAAAACAAGTTCTTTAGTAACAACTTCTTCTTTTACATTTTCTAAATCCATTAAATTTCACCTTTTTATTAAATTATTTGATTTTTTGAGTTATTTAAATAATAATTGAATTTAAAATAATTTCAAGAGATCTTTAATTTTTCTTGTATCTAGAAATTTGACAAAAGATAACTTAGTATTAAAATACTCAAGCTGAATTTGATCAATTTTTGTTGGGGGTGAAATGAATGATTAAAAAAGAAAAAAGTTTTATTATGGAACAACAAGATAAAAAATTAAGAGAACAACTTGCAAAAATAAAACATAAAATACTTGTTATCTCTGGAAAGGGTGGGGTAGGGAAAAGCACTGTAGCAGTAAATATAGCTATAGGTTTATCTTTACAAGATTTTATGGTAGGACTTCTGGATGTAGATTTACATGGTCCCAATGTTCCCAAAATGCTTGGTGCAAGAGATTTAAAGCTTTCAAGAAAACCTGATGGAAGATTAGGTGCTATTAAATATTCTCCTAATTTAAAATTTCTCTCTATTGAGCCTTTGTTACCTTCTGAAGATACAGCTATTATCTGGAGAGGACCTATTAAACATTCTGCTATAAGGCAGTTTATAGGAGATATAGACTGGGGAGAATTGGATTATTTAGTAATTGATTCACCTCCTGGAACAGGTGATGAACCTTTAACAGTTGCTAAAACTATACCTGATGCCTATGCTCTTATAGTAACAACCCCCCAAGAAGTATCTTTAATAGATGTTAAAAAAGCGATAAGATTTTGCCAAAAAATAAAATTGAGAATTCTTGGTGTAGTTGAAAATATGAGCGGTTTTATTTGCCCCCATTGTGGAAAACCAATAGACATCTTTAAAAAGGGTGGGGGACAAAAATTAGCAGATGAATTAGGAATTAGATTTTTGGGTAGAATTCCTATAGATCCACGTATAGTAGATACTGGAGATGCGGGTAAACCATTAATAGCTACTTATTCAGAAAGTGTAACAGCTAAAGCTTTTGAAGAATTAGTTAGAAATATAGTTGTTGCCACAGAGGAGATGAAAAAAGACATTTTAGAAGAAAAATTTATGAGAGTAGCTATTCCTATAAGCACACCTTCTAAAATTGAAACTGACTCAGAAAAATTTGAACTTTTTGCCCTCTACGATATAGAAAATAATAAAATCCTGGTAAAAGATGTAATAAAAAAGGCAGAAAATCAAGGATTAATTGATTTTTTAAAGGAACAAGTAGTTACTCATATCCTCCTTTTTGATCCTCCAAAGGAATTAGCAGACTTTCTTTCCCAAAATGAAATAAAAGTGTTAGTTACAGATACTTCAACTGAACCTCCAGATATTTTAATCGAAGAATATCTAAAAGAAAAGCAACTTCATTAATAAAAAAGTACTTAAAATTGGATATTTATTATTTTACCTATACAGGAACTTCAAAGGAGATAGCAAATTATTTAGGCAAAAAATTAAAAATAAAATCAAAAGAAATAAAAACTTATAAATTGCCTTATTTTATTTGGCTTATCCTTTCTTTTATCCCTTATTTATCTCTTAAAGCAAATTTTGAATACCCTTCAAGTGATACAATAATTCTTTGCTTTCCTAAATGGACTTTTAATTGTCCACCTGTAACTTACTTTCTAAAAAAGCTTAAAAATAAACAATTTAAAACCCTTATTATGATAATAAGTTATAAGGGTTGGGGAGAAAAATCTTATTATCGTTTATATTACAAACTCGCTTCAAAAATAGCTCAGGAAATTAAAATAATCTTTATCAAGAAGAAACTCTGGGATTCAGGAATTTACAAAGAAATAAAAATTTAATACTCTTAAAATTTATTTACTAAATTTATTGATTTTTAAAAATTATGATTTATTTTAATTTAAAAAACTTCGGAGGGTAAAATGGGTAAAATTTTAACTATTGACGAGGAACTTTGTATAGGATGTGGAACCTGTTCAGAAATGTGTCCTGAGGTTTTTGAGCTTAACGAAACAATTGAAAAGGCTTTTGTAAAAAATCAAGATGGTTGTTCTCAGTGTGATTGCGAAGAAGTTATAAATAGCTGTCCTGTTGGAGCAATTTCTTGGAAAGAGGAATAAAAATTTTTATAAAAAGCACAAAGACATAAAGGTTAGTATCTTATATGAACTTGAATAGGGCAGGAAAGATTAGGTTTTAAAACCTAATTTTTCTATTACCAGCTCTTGAACCTTTCGAAGGTCTATCTTTCCGCTCCCCATCTTAGGAAGCTCTTCCATTATCACAAAGTATTTGGGAATAGCTAAGTTAGGGAGAACCTTAACAAGTCGTTTTAAAACTGCCTTTTCATCTACCTTTTGGTTTACTACGGCAACAATTTTAGCCCCTTTGACTTCATCAGGTATTTCTACCACGCAACACTCTATATCCTTAGGTAAAACCTTTTCTAATTCTTCTTCTACCTTTACCAGAGAAATCATCTCTCCACCTATTTTGACAAATCTTTTAAGTCTTCCTACATACCATAAGTATCCATCTTCGTCTAAATATCCCATATCTCCTGTGTCGTACCATCCGTGTCTTATTCTCATAGAGGTCTCTTCTAAATTATTAAAATATCCCTTCATTACATTAGGACCTCTTACTAATATCTTTCCTATCTCATAAGGCCCGCACCTTTCTCCGGTTTTGTAGTTTTCTATCATCACTTCAAGGTTAGGAAGGGGTTTTCCCACACTCCCAGGTTTGTAAGCATCAGGCATATTGGCTGAAATGACAGGAGAAGTCTCGGTAGTTCCATAGCCTTCCAAAAGAAGTTTTCCATGTTTTTCCAAAAATGCGTCCTTAAGGGATTGAGGACATTTATCTGCCCCGCTTACTATAAGCTTTAAGCTATCAAATGTACCTGGCTCTGATTTTCTAAGGTATCCCCACCAAAAACTGGGGGTAGCTGCCATAAGCGTAGGTTTCTCTTCTTTAATAATCTGACAGATTTTTTGGTAATCAAGCGGCGTTGGATAGGTAATTAAGGTCATACCGTGATAAAGAGGGGTCCAGAGATTTACTGTAATCCCAAATACATGAAAGTAGGGTAAAATAGACATGATAATATCTTTTTCAGTAAGTTTAGCCAATTGGCTAAAGCCTTCTATGTTGCTAAGGATATTTTTATGGCTTAGTTCCACTGCCTTAGGATCTTTTTCGGTTCCGCTAGTAAACAAGATAACTGCTGTTTTTTCAGGATCTCCATCAACACCACAATAGGTCATTAAAAACTTTAAAGGAAGTTTTGATATTACATAAGCTATAACTTTCTCTTTTAAGTCTATTTCTTCTATCCATTTTTCTACAAAGGCCATATTTTCTAATACTGGGCAGTTTACTCTTTCAAGCAATTTTTGGGAAGTAATCACAGTGCTAAAATTACATTTTCTTCTTGCATATTTTATATTATGCTCAGCACCAGTAGAGTAATTAAGCATCACAGGAATTTTTCTTGCCATAAGGGTCCCTATAACAGTAAAAACAGCAACTGCAGAGTTTGGAAGCATAATCCCTATCAGCAGCTCTCTAAATCTTCTTATTTTTCGAGAAAAAATGAGACTAGCAATTAAAGTTTGCTGGTAGGTAATCCTTTTTTCAACCAGCTTATCTACAATAGCTATTTTGTTAGGATAGTTTTTAGCAGTATAAATAAACTTTTCATGAAGTTGCATTGTCCTTAACTTTATTTAAAACTTAAAAGGTCTGCTTACAGCATAATCCAGAGTAACTTTATCTTCTGAGAGAAAGTATAATACAACCTCAAGGAAAAAATAAGATTTAGAAGAGTACATTTCCCAAAAATAATATTTATAAAATAGGTAAATATTTTTCTATTTCATAAGGAAAAACTTGAATTCTATATTCATTCCATTCAATTTTTTTATTATTTAAAAGTTCTCTAAAAATATGTTCTCCTAAAGTTTCTTTTAATAATTCACTTTTTTCAGCATATTGTATAGCTTCACCAAGACTTCCAGGAAGATTATCTATTCCTAAAATTTTTCTTTCTTCTTCACTTAAATGATAAATATCTTTTTCAATAGGATCAGGTAATTTATATCCTTTTTTAATACCTTCAAGTCCTGCAGCAAGCATACAAGCAAAAGCTAAATATGGATTACAAGCTGGATCAGGGCTTCTTAATTCAATACGTGTTGCTTTTTCTTTTCCGGGTTTATACATAGGAACTCTTATAAGGGCTGAACGATTTTTTCTTGCCCAAGAAATATAAACAGGAGCTTCATACCCAGGAACAAGCCTTTTATAAGAATTTACCCATTGATTTAATACCAAGGTTATCTCTTTGATATGGGTTAATAACCCTGCAATATATTTTTTTGCTATATCAGAGAGATGAAAGGGGTCATTAAGATCAAAAAAGGCATTTTTATCTCCTATAAATAAAGATTGATGAGTATGCATTCCGCTTCCATTTACTCCAAAAATTGGTTTAGGCATAAAAGTAGCGTAAAGACCGTACTTTTTAGCAACTTCTTTTACTACTACCCTATAAGTCATTACAATATCTGCCATTTCTAAAGCATCAGTGTATCTTAAATCTATTTCGTGTTGAGATGGAGCTACTTCATGATGAGAATATTCAACTCTTATTCCCATTTGTTCTAAACAGAAAATAGTTTCTCTTCTTAGATCTTCGGCTGCATCCATAGGATAATCAAAGTATCCACCTTTATCTAAAATTTCTGGAGCCTTATCACTTTTAAAATAAAAAAATTCAAGTTCAGGGCCAATATAAAAATGGGTAAATCCCATTTTTTCCATTTTTTCTAAATTTTTTTTCAAAACATATCTTGGATCCCCTTCATAAGGCTTCCCATCAGGGTTATAGATATCACAAAACATCCTTGCTACAGCTTTTTCTTTAGGTCTCCATGGAAGTATAGTAAAAGTAGTAGGATCAGGACGGGCAATCATATCTGATTCTTCAATTCTTGTAAATCCCTTAATAGATGAACCATCAAATCCCATTCCTTCTTCAAAAGCCATTTCTAATTCCTCTACAGGTACAGCAAAACTCTTTAATTGTCCAAGAACATCTGTAAACCACAATCTTATAAACTTCACATCATATTGTTTCACGAGTTCCATCACATCCTTTTTATCCCTTGGCTTTTTCATTAACATGTAACCCTCCTTTGAATTTTAAAAATTTTGGATTTTTTAAATAAAAAATATATGCCTCTAAATTTTTTTCAATATTTTTAAATTTTATTTAGTCTATTCAAACTTTACTACAAAATTGGTTTAATGAAAATATTTATTATAAAAACCCTTTTTGTCTAAAAATAAAAGATTTTAGAGAGAAAATTAAAATATAAATTTGACAGGCATAAATTTTGTTATAAGATTTTGAAAAATAAAAAAATTTTGAAAATGTTTATGCGAAAACTTGATTATAATTTTACCATTGAAAAAATCGTTAATTTTATAAGAAAAAAGATAAAGGAAAGTAAAGCTAATGGGGTTGTTTTAGGAGTTAGTGGGGGTCTTGATAGTACAACAGCTTCTTATCTTGCTGTTAAATCCTTAGGTAAAGAAAAAGTTTTAGGAGTAATAATGCCTTATTATCAAAACCAAGAACTAGAGGACGCAATATTTGTATGTAAAAGTTTAGGAATTGATTATAAAATAATAAATATCGAAAATATAGTTAATGAATTTGAAAAAGTTTTAGAGTTTGAAATAGATAAAATAACTAAAGGTAATTTAATGGTTAGGAGTAGAATGGTTATTCTTTACGGAATTGCTAATGCGAAAAAATATTTAGTTTTGGGGACCTCAAATAAAACTGAATTCTTAGTAGGGTATTTTACCAAATGGGGTGATGGAGTAAGTGATATAGCTCCGCTCTTAGGTCTATATAAAACAGAAGTAAAAAAGTTAGCTAAAATATTGGGAGTTCCTGAAAAAATCATTTCAAAAAAACCTACTGCAGGCTTATGGGAAGGACAAACAGATGAAGATGAATTGGGAATAGAATACGATCTTCTTGATAAAATCCTTTATAGATTAATAGATTTAAAAATGGGAAAAGAAGATATAGCTAAGGATTTGAATATTCATTTAGAAAAAATTTTATATGTAGAAAAATTAGTAAAAAAAAGTAAACATAAGCGTAATTTACCACCATTCCCTAAAATTTAAATTTTATGAGAAATATTGTTTTATTAAAATTTAATTTTATAATTTCAAATATTTTTTCTTATAAAGTTACAGGAGGATTATAGAGGGTGAAATTTTTGGGTCATTCTTCCTGCGGAGTTGGGTTTGTATGTGATATAAAAAATAAGGAAAGTCATCAAATTGTAAAATGGGGATTAGAAGCAGTTAAAAATTTAACTCATCGTGGGGCTATTGGAGGAGATGGGAAAACAGGTGATGGAGCGGGTATTCTTATAAAAATTCCACGTAAATTTTTCTTAAAATACTTAGAAAGAAATAAACTTCAAATTTCCCACATAAATAATTTAGCTGTTGGTGTTTTGTTTTTATATAAAGAAGATTTAAAAAGAAAAATCGAAAAGCATATTAAAACTACACCTATTAAATTTATTGCCTGGAGAGAGGTCCCGATTGATACCTCAGCAGTGGGTGAATCAGCTTTAAAAACCATGCCCAAAATTTATCATTTACTACTTGATATTGGAAAATTAGAAAAAAAGAAAGTTGAGATAGAACTTTATATTTTAAGAAGAAAAATTGAGAAAGATCCAAAATTAGCCAAAGATGTATATATAGCTTCTTTCTCTTCTAAAACAATAGTATACAAAGGAATGTTTGTTGCTCCTCAATTAGATAAATTTTATCCTGAACTTAAAGATGAATCTATTGAATCAAGTTTATGTCTATTTCATCAGCGTTATTCTACAAATACTTTACCTAATTGGAAACTTGCTCAACCTTTAAGGTATTTAGCTCATAATGGAGAAATAAATACTTTACAAGGAAATAGAAATTGGATTTTAGCTTTACAAAATGAATTGGAGCATGAATTTTTTGGAGAAAATATAAAATTAATAAACCCTCTTGTATCTCTTGAAGAAAGTGATTCTGCCTCCTTAGATAGAGTTTTTGAACTGCTTTGTTTAGCTGGATATTCTCCTATTCATGCTATTAATATGTTAATTCCTCCTGCTTGGGAAAACGTTCCTGATATTTCAGAAAAAGTCCGCTTATTTTTTGAATTTCAATCTTTTATGATGCAACCCTGGGATGGGCCAGCAGCAATAGCTTTTACTGATGGAGAAACCATTGGGGCACATTTAGATAGAAATGGGTTACGTCCTTGTAGATATATTATAACTGAGGATGGAATTGTAGTGTTAGGTTCCGAAACGGGGATGATTGATCTCGGAAATAAAAAAATTAAAGAAAAGGGTAGGTTAGGCCCTGGAGATAGTATTTTAGTAGATCTTAGAAAGGGGGTTATTAAAAAAACTGAAAAAATTTTAGATGAACTTGCTTCTTTTAAACCGTATAAAGATTGGATTGAAAAAAATCTTGTAAGACTTTCTAGACTTGTTCCTAAAAATAATATTTTCTTTTTTGAAAAAGAAGAATTTTTTAAAAGAGAAGAAAATTTTTTAAAAAAGCTTATAGCTTTTGGTTATACTAAAGAGGATATAAATGAAGTTATTAAATACATGGCTGAAAATGGAAGTGAACTTACCTTTTCTACAGGTAACGATACACCCATTCCTCCTCTTTCTGAAAAACCTGTTTTACTTTTCAAATATTTTAAACAAAAATTTGCTCAAGTTACTAATCCTCCTATAGATCCTATTAGAGAAAAAAAGATAATGTCTTTATATATGGCATTAGGTTGTAAGGGCAATTTTTTAAAAGAAGAGGCTTTTCATGCCAAAAAGCTTCAAATAAATAGCCCTATTTTACTTCCTTCAGAATTTTTAGCTATATTAAAACAAAAACAATTTAAAGTTAAGAAAATTCCTATTCTTTTTTCTAAAGACAAAACTTTAAAAGATGGTCTAGAAGACCTTTTTAAAGAAGCTGAAAAATTAGTAAAAGATGGTACTGAAATACTTGTACTTTCAGATAGAGATGTTTCTCCTGATAAAATAGCTATTCCAAGTTTACTTGCTGTTTCAGGTATTTTTCATTATTTATTGAAAAAAAGTCTAGCTACGAAAACTTCTATAATAATTGAAACAGGAGAAGCAAGAGATACTCATCAAATTTGTTGTCTTATAAGCTATGGAGCCTGTGCTGTATTTCCTTATTTAGCCTACGAAATTATTCGTGAGCTTTGCGAAAAAGGAGAAATCAAAGATAGTGTTGAGACTGCAATTTTAAATTATAAAAAGGCTTTAGAGGCGGGAATTTTAAAAATTCTCTCAAAAATGGGTATTTCTACTTTAAATTCTTATCACGGAGGAAAAATTTTTGAAACAATTTGTTTAAATAAAGATTTTGTTGATAAATATTTTCCTGATACTCCTGCAACCTTAGAAGCTGATGGAATTCAAGAAATAGAAGAAAGTGTAAGAAAAAGACATAAATGGGCTTTTGAACTTGAAGAAAGTGAACTCCCCATTGGGGGAGAGATGCGATTTAAAAAAGAAGGGGAATGGCATGCTTGGTCACCTTATTTAATTAAAGCACTTCATAAATTTTTAAAAACAAAAGAATATAAAGATTATAAGGAATTTTCTAAAATTGCTAACGATACTCGTCCTGTATTTATAAGAGATCTTTTAACTTATAAAAAAGCAGAAAAACCTTTACCCATAGAGGAAATTGAGCCTCTTGAAAATATTTTAAAAAAATTTGTAATAAGTGCTATGTCATTAGGTGCTCTTTCTCCTGAGGCTCATGAGACCTTAGCTGAAGCTGCTAATAGATTAGGTATGAGAAGTAACTGTGGGGAAGGAGGAGAGGATCCTAAAAGATATTGGACTCTTAAAAATTCTGCTATTAAACAAGTTGCTTCTGGTAGATTTGGAGTTACCCCAACTTATTTAGCTTCAGCTCAAGAGATAGAAATAAAAATAGCTCAAGGAGCAAAACCAGGAGAAGGAGGACAACTTCCAGGGCGTAAAGTTAACGAATATGTGGCACAATTAAGACATTCCCAACCAGGAGTTACTTTAATTTCTCCTCCCCCACATCATGATATATATTCAATTGAAGACCTTGCTCAGTTAATTAATGATCTAAAAGAGGCTAATCCAAAAGCTAAAGTATGTGTAAAATTGGTAGCAGAAACAGGAGTAGGAACAATTGCAGCTGGGGTAGCTAAAGGATATGCTGATTTGGTTCAAATTAGTGGAGGGGAAGGTGGAACAGGCGCCAGTCCTTATTCCTCTATCAAATATGCTGGTAATTATTGGGAAATTGGGCTTGCAGAGACACAAAAAATTTTAATGGAAAACGATCTTAGAGATAAAGTAATTATTAAAACTGACGGAGCTATTAGAACCGGAAAGGATATAGTTATAGCTGCACTTTTTGGAGCAGAAGAATTTGGTTTCGGAACAGCAGCTATGGTTGCACTTGGATGTATAATGTGCCGTAGCTGTCATACTAATAAATGTCCTACAGGAATTGCAACTCAAGATAGTGAACACAGAAAAAAATTTAAAGGCAAAGTGGAAGAAGTAATGGCTTATTTTAGAGCAGTGGCTCAAGAAGTGAGAGAAATTCTTTCCGAAATGGGAGTTAAAAGTTTAGATGAAATCATTGGAAGAAGAGATCTTTTGGAAATAAAAATTTTTGAAGAATATCCTGGTTCTAAGCGAATTAAATTAAGAGAATTTCTTATAGAAGATTACCCTAAAGATAAACCTTTAAAATGTTTAGTAAAAAGAAATGATAATCCAAGAAGATCAGAACTTGCCAAAAGACTTGAAAAAGAAATAATTCCTTATATAGAGAAGGGGGAAAAAGTTTTTAAAGAATATTCTATAAGAAATGTAGATAGAAGTATTCCTACCAGACTTAATTATTATATAGCTGTTAAATATAAAGACAAAGGGTTACCAGAAGATACTATAAATTTAACTTTTGTTGGAACTGCTGGACAGAGTTTTGGAGCTTTTAATCATAAAGGAATGACTTTAACTTTAATTGGAGAAGCTAATGATTATGTAGGAAAGGGCATGTATGGAGGAAAAATTATTATAAAACCTGTAGGAATTGAAGATTCGCAAAACCATGTAATAATGGGGAATACTTGTCTTTATGGTGCTACAGGTGGTGAACTTTATGCAGCTGGGAAGGCAGGAGAAAGATTCGCTATAAGAAATAGTGGAGCTATTGCAGTTATAGAGGGTGCAGGTCTCCATTGTTGTGAATATATGACCGGAGGAATAGTAGTGGTTCTTGGAAATGTAGGATTTAATTTTGGAGCTGGAATGACTGGAGGATATGCCTATGTGTTAAATCTTGATGGTAAATTAGAAAATAGAGTCAATTATTCTTATGTAACTCTAAGAGAACTTTTAATAGAAGCTGAAGTAAGAGAACTAAAAGAACTTATAACAAAGCATTATACTTATACTCAAAGTTTGTGGGCAAAACATATTCTTAATAATTTTGAGACTTATTTAAATAAATTTTTTAAAATTATTCCATTAGAGCAATATCATAAACACGTATTAGAAATTAAAGAAGCTGGAGGAGAAGGTTAATCATTCATTTTTTCATAAAAGGATAAGTCCTTAATTTTTTTAATTTTTGTGAAAATAATTAAATTAAAATTAAAGGCATTTAATCTTAATTTTAAAATTATTTTACATAATATATATTATCGGAAGTCAACTTAAAACTCCATTTATTTTAGAAAAATGTTATAATTAACAAAAAATTTCAAATAAATTTTATGAAAATTCTTGTTTTTGGCTTAGGCGCGCTTGGTACAGTATTTGCTGTAGCTTTGAAAAATGCTGAACATCAGGTATATGCCTTTATTAAAGAGACTCACCTTCCCTTACTAAAAGGAAAATCTCTTCAAATGATAGGACTTTTTGGTAATAAACAAGCGGAGATAGACGGGTATTTTACCCAACCTGAAGAATTGAAATTACTTGATCTGGATTTGATAATACTTACCGTAAAAGCTTTTGATACAGAAAAAGCCATTTCTCAGATTAAAAAGTTTATTCAACCTAAAACCTTTCTTTTAATAGCTCAAAATGGTTATGGAAATTATGAAAAAGCTACTCAAGTTTTGCCTAAAAATCAAATAATACTTTCAAGGATAATTTTTGGAGCAAGAATTATAGAACCAGGATTAACTGAGGTTACAGTTTTTGGAGATGATGTAGTTATTGGGCAACCAGAAAATGCTATTTCTAAAAAAACTTTAGAAAATATTGCAGAAATTTTTAATCAAGCAGGAATTCCTACTAAAGTATCTGATGAAGTATACGCCATACTCTGGGAAAAAATTATTTATAATTCTGCCTTAAATCCTTTGGGAGCTCTTTTAGAAAGAACCTATGGAGAGCTTGCGGAAAACTATGAAACAAAGTTTCTTATTGATAAAATCATAGATGAAATTTTTGAAACTTTAAAAGCTCACGAAATTAAGCTTAGATGGAAAACTTCAGAAGCTTATAAAAATTATTTTTATCAAAACCTTATACCTCCAACTGCGGGCCATTACCCTTCTATGTATTATGACCTTAAAAATGGTAAACCAACCGAAATAGACGCTTTAAATGGAGCTATAGTTAATCTTGCTGAACAAAAAGGCTTAAAAGCTCCTATTAATAAGTTCATTACCTTTTTGATAAAAAAAATGGAAAAGTCTTTTCAATAGTTGTCTATTAAAATCAAAATTTATTACTTAAAATCAAAAACTTAAATTTAAATTTTAAGAATAAATCTTATTAGTTAAGGAACTACATCAGTAAAGTATATAGGAAAAACAAATTTTTGATAAAAATTCTCTAAAGAACATATTGGCTTAATAATTGGTTCTATTTTTTTTAAATGACTTTCAACCTCTCTTATAAATAGTTTAGTTAACTCACAATAATTTCTTGTTCTTTCTAAGGAACTTATAGCTTGTACCGGACATCTTCCGCCACAATAATAATAAGCTTCACAATTAAAACAGTTTAAAATTCTTTTATACTTCACTAAATCATTTAAAAAAGCCTTTATAAATTTTTTATTTTTGAAATTAAGATTCTCCTTTTCGTCAACTTCAGCAATATAAAAGTTAATAGGTAAATCTATACATGGCACCACTTTTCCGTTTACAATATCAAAATTTTTCATAAGTTCCACTTTACAAGCAGTGGTCTCTCTTTTCTTTTGAACCATATTAAAATAAACTAACTCATTTAAAGGTAAAATTGGTAAAATCTCCCCTTCCCTAAGATAATGAATATAAAGTTCTAACAAAAATTTTAGATCACTCTTATACATTTGAAAAAACTTTTTAAAATCTATAAAAGGCTCCTCAGTTTCTAAAAAATGCCAAAAAAAGTAATCTACTAAACCCTCTTTATAAAGCTCTAAAAAAGCTTCCACACAATCCCTAAAACTTTGACCTTCTCTTAAAGTTGACCACATTATTATAGAATTTTTATCAAATTTTTGTTTAAAGTACTTTAAATTATGATAAATTTTTTTATAATCAATTTTTGGTCTAACCAGATTATGCTGTTTTTCTCTACCATCAATTGAAACAATTATAAACTTAAAATCAAGAACTTCTTCTTTAAATTTTATAAGATTTCTTAATAATAATCCATTAGTATAAATAATATAGTTAAATTTATAATAATTATCTAAAATCTTTTTTACTGTCAAAATTTTATCCAGCTCTAATAAAGGTTCTCCTCCATAAAAAGCAATATAAATAGATTTACCGTTTTTTATCTTTAGAGATTTAATTAACTCTAAAATAATTTTTGAATCTCTATAGGGATTTAACTCCCACAAAGATAAAAGCTCTTTTCTATTTTTCTCCCCTAAGGTATTTATACAACCTTTACATTTCCCCTGACATCTAGCAGTTACTACTAAATGAAAAATAATTGGATCATTAACAAATTTCTCTTGCTTTAAATTTATTTTCATTTATTATAATTTTTAAGAACTTTAAAGAAAAATCAAGTATTTTTTATTAAATTTTTTAAAATAGTAATAATTATTAATAATTTTATTTTAGTATTAAAATTTACATATGAATTTAATTTGTTTCTGATTTTTATTATAAAAAATTAAAAAAACTGAAATTTTAAAAATGGAGTAAGCTATGATAGAAGAATATCTTAGAGTCTTAATCAATTGGTTTCTAATTATTTCTGATAATAACTTAATAATTATTATGCTTATTGCAGGTTTATTTCTAACTCTTACGACTTCCTTAGGTGCTTTAATAGCTATATTTTTTAAAAATATTCCTTCTTGGGGTATAAATCTAAACCTTTCCTTTGCTGCAGGAATAATGCTTACTGCAAGTTTTACAAGTTTAATTTTACCTTCCCTAAAAATAACAAATAGTTTCTTTCCTACAGCAATAGGGATGTTCTTTGGAATTATTTTAATTTTAATAATTGATAGATTAGTTCCCCATGAACATTTAATTAAAGGGTATGAAGGTCCTCAAGAACTAAAGACTAAATTTAAATTAGCCTGGCTTCTTATATTTACTATGATTGTACACAATCTTCCAGAAGGATTAGCTGTAGGAACTAGTTTAGCTTTTGATACTAAAGATGGACTTATTACAACTATAGCTATAGGTATACAGGATACTCCTGAAGGAGCAGTAGTTGCTTTACCCTTAGCAAGTCTTCAACAAAAGAGATTTATGCCTATTTTTTTGGGAATATTAAGTGGAGTTGCAGAATTTATTACCGTTATTATAGGCGCTTTATTCTTTAAAGAATTTTTCTTACTTCTTCCCTATGGATTGAGTTTAGCAGGAGGAGCTATGCTTTATGTTACCATAAAAGAATTAATTCCAGAAATATATAAAGGTGAAAATAATGAATTGTTAATTACTGCAGGATTTTTCTTAGGATTCTATATAATGCTTTATCTTGATTCTATATAAAAATTATTAAACATTACCAGGTAATTTTTTAATTTCCTCTAAGGTTTTCTTTATCATTTCTTCTGCATAATCAATATCCTCAAGTTTATTTTCCAAATATTGATCATATGCACTTATATCAAAATATCCGTGACCACTGAAATTAAATACTATACATTTTTCCTCTTTAGCCTCTTTACATTTTATAGCTTCATCAATAACAGCTTTTATAGCATGTGCAGTCTCAGGAGCTGGTAATATACCCTCGGTTCTAGCGAAAATAGTTGCTGCCTCAAACACAGCTTTTTGTGTATATGCAACTGCTTCAACTAATTTTTTATAAACAAGGTAACAAAGGATTGGTGCATCTCCATGATATCTTAATCCACCTGCGTGAATTTTAGGAGGCACAAAGTTGTGTCCTAAAGTATACATCTTAATAAGAGGAGTAAGCCCTACAGTATCTCCAAAATCGTAAAGATATAAACCTTTTGTAAGGGTAGGACATGCAGTAGGTTCAACTGCTAAAAATTTAATCTCCCTTTTGCCTTTAAGTTTTTCGGGAACAAAAGGCAAAAAAAATCCTCCAAAATTGCTTCCTCCACCTACACATCCAATTAAAATATCAGGTTTTTCCCCAATAAGTTCTAATTGTTTTTTAGTTTCAAGACCTACAATTGTTTGATGAAGCAATACATGATTAAGAACGCTCCCTAAGGAATATTTAGTATCCTCATTAGTTACAGCATCTTCAATTGCTTCAGAAATAGCAATACCTAAGGAACCTGGAGAATCAGGATCCTCTGCTAAAATCTTTCTTCCTGCATTAGTTAAATTTGTAGGAGAAGGAAAAACTTCAGCACCCCATACATGCATTAATGATTTTCTAAAAGGTTTTTGATTATAACTAACTTTTACCATATAAACTCTACATTTAAGACCAAAAATATTACATGCAAATGCCAATGCTGAACCCCATTGTCCCGCACCAGTTTCAGTAGTTAATCTCTTTACTCCTTCAATTTTATTATAATATGCCTGAGCAACCGCAGTATTAGGTTTGTGACTACCTGTAGGAGATATACTCTCATTTTTATAGTATATTCTTGCAGGTGTATTTAGGTATTTTTCAAGCTCATATGCTCTAACTAGTGGTGTAGGTCTCCATAATTTATATACCTCTAAAACTTCATCAGGTATAGGAATCCACCTATCTTGAGATATTTCTTGTTTAATAAGGGCCATGGGGAAAATAAGAAGTAAGTCTTCTGGTTTAATAGGTTCTCCTGTTGCTGGGTTTATTGGTGGGGGTAGTTGTTCAGGTAAATCAGGTAAAATATTATACCATTCAGTAGGCATTTCTCTTTCTGAAAGCAATATTTTTTTCTCCTCCATTTTTTAAACCCCTTTCAAAAAATTTCTAAAATTGCCATATTTTAACATTAAATTTTAATAAAAACAGAGGTAAAAGAATATTTTTTTGAAATTTTATAAAAATTTAGAAAGATGTTTCCATATGTTTCTATATAAAAAACTACTTTCTACATTTTCTTCCATTTCCAAAAACATCTCAAAAGGAATAGCAAAGGTAAAAATATTATCTCCCAGTTGTTTTCTAACATTTTTTCTTGCTGAAAGATCCGTTAGCCCTACTACTGCTTTTTGGGGTTTTGAGTAACATTCCTTATAAGCACATATCCCGATTGTTTGGCATCCTGCAGCCCAAGGAATAATAACATTATCAAAACTTTCTCTTCCATAATTTGCAAGTACAATAAGAGCTGAAAGTTGGTGGGGATTAACAGGAAAAACAATTAAAATAGGTTTTTCTTCATCAAGGTTAATCTCTTTTAAAGGTTTAAAGATTATATATTCTGATAGTACATCCATCATGGGTAAATTTTCTACAAATTTTTTTACTAAATCAGGATTTTTTAAATATCTTTCTCCTTCTAAAAAATCATCAAAAAATTCTTTTGTAATGTAAGGTTTAATTTTTTCTGCTACCTCCTTACCTCTTCCCCAGTTTTTGTTTCCTATAGATAAAAAATAGTAAAAGCACTCAAGACCTCCTGGAAAATCAAGATATTTATTTCCAAAACCTAATCCCACACCTCCTCCCCAGCATCCATAAGTTTTTCTATCAAATACAGCAGTTCTTCCTTTAGTTACATTAGTAAAAAGCCACATTACACAACCCCATTTACCTTCTTTAAATTGCAAGGCATTTTCTGGTCTTTTATCTGACCATATTATTGCTACTGGATTTAATACCATTTTCAAAGCTTTTGCTATTTTACTTTCCACCCTTCCCTCCCCTTTTAATTTTCTTCCTTCTCAATAACTTCTGAATAAGCTTTATATGGCTTTATATCAAAAATGGGAGTCCCATCAAACATATCTATTCTTTTAACTTTGATGATATTATCTTTGACATTTAAAACTTCTAATACAGAAAGTCCAATAGGATTTGGCCTTATAGGAGAACAAGTATTAAATACCCCTGTAGGTTTATCTTTATGAGGAGGTTTTTGAATTAATTTGTCTTTGGTAAAAGAGGGAGATTTATGAAAACAAAAAAGAACAACTATTTTATCTCCTGATTTTATATCTTTTAGTCCTTCTTTATATTCAGGATCTATAATTATTTCTCCCTCTACATCTGAATAACTCCAATGTCTCGGGATAGAGGTAGCTGAAGTTCTTATATACCCAATAGGTTTAAAAATATACTCTTTTTTCATTTTATTATTGAGTTATGCTTTATTATAAATTATAAAAATGAGCTTGTAAACAAATGAAAAAGCTTGCAGAAATTATATAAAAATTTTTAAAAAAGTTTGTTATCTTCGCAAGTTTCTTTACTTTTTATATAAAAATTTAACAGGTTTTAAATTTCTATTTTTAAATATACTTAAATATACTATTTGAGTAAAACCTCTATATTTTGCTGGGTTCCAAAGGGATCTTTAAATTCTTGTTCTGGTTTAAATTTTAGTTTCTTTTCACCACGATTATTAAGATATTTATCAAGTTCAAGGTTAATATTGACAGGAACTTCTACTCCAGCTTTTGCAAGCATTGTCCTTAAAACTGCCTCAGATTTTGAGGCATAGGCGATAGCATCCCCAAGAACTCTTTGTGCTTCAGTTGGATTATGGAATCCTATTGAATTCTCAGCTCCTATAAAAATAACTCTATAAAGAGCTTCAGTATATAGGTCTTTTGCTTTATTATAAAGAACTTGGTCAAGCTTTTTCCCATTTTCTTGAGCTTTGTTTGCAAGTTCAAATAATTTAGCAGAAACAGCTGTTTGATAACCTGCTCTAAGAAGTAGACTCATTGTTCTATCTTGAATACCAATTACTTGCTCTTTTAACCATTCAGGGGTTTCACTATGACATTGCAAACAGGGTTTCATATCATTTTTAAGAGGGCTCATTATTCTATGTTCAGAAACTTTAAAGCCTCCTACTTTTTTATAAGGCATATGACAATCAGCGCAAGCTACACCAGCATTCCAGTGAGTTGAATTATTTGAGAAAAGTTCAAACTCTGGATGTCTTATATAAGAAAGTTTAAACCCAGTTACAGCTTGTTTCCATTCCGCATAGGAAGGATCACTTTTAAAAACTTTTATTATATTTTCTATAGTTATTGCACCAAGTTTACTTCCCTGCCATGGGAAAAAAAGACCTGTTGGTTTCATATCTTTGTCTCTCGGAATAACATAAGTAACATGACACTGAGCACACACAATACTACGCATCAGCTGATGAGGAATATTTTTTGTATCAACCCCCATTGTTTGCAAAGCTTTAACAAGAGTGAATCCCCTTCTAATATGTAAAGAGGCATCTTTGGGATTATGACAGTCAAGACAAGAATCTCCAAGTTTTCTATGTTTTTCAGGTATCCAGCTCCAGACCTCTTTGTAAGGTCTATTATAATAGGCAAGCCCATATTTTGCTTCAAGTTCTGGTGCGTAAGTTGTCTTACAAGTTAGACATACTCCACCTGGTTTTAATCTTGATGGGTCAATTTCAAGTTGGTCAATAATTCTATAAAAGTGAGCTCTTGGTTCATTATATTCTATCCCAAATCCCCAACCATTGTAAAGCAGTGCCATAAAAGGATACTCTGAAAGTTTATCATAGATAATTTTATCTGTATCCCATCCTCTTTTATATTTGCTTTTACCTGCAGGTGTTGGCTCTTGTGATTGCTTATACATTTCATAATGTATAGGATAGACTTTCCCCCATACTTCTGGGTCTACTTCATTTTCTGAAAGAGGTACTGCTTTGAATTCTTTAGGTTTTTCTGGTTTACACCCAATTATAAAAAAGACTAAAATAAAATTTATAATTATGATTAATAATAACCTATATTTTTTCATAAAACCCTCCTTTAAATTGTTTCTCTTAGTCCTGCTTGTTTATGAGATATTCTTCTATGACAATCCCAGCATTTTCTATCAGCTACTGTAATTCTTGAAACCATTCCCTCATGGCACTTAATACAGTTTTTTTGAACTATTTTCTTTGAATGGGAAGAGGCTTTTATAGGATCGGGAACTCTTCCAGAGTAAAATATAATAAAATCTTTACTACCATCAATTATTTTCCAAAAATAAAAACTTACTTTTGGTTCCCTTGGAAGATGACAGTCCACACATTTTAGAGAATTATGCAATCCTCCTTTAATTAAACTCAAGTACTGTTCTTGCACAACATGGCAACTTGCACAATATTCAGGAGTATTTGTTTTAGCAATAATCCTAGAAGATAAAAGAACCGATACAAATAAAATAAATAATATTGCAATTCCATAAATTCCATATTTTTTAAACTTATTCTTTACAATCATTTTTTATTTATAATATAATATATATATAAAAATATTTTAATGTCAAGATCTTTTTAACTAAATAATATTTTTTAAAAAATGTGATATTAGTTTTTGAGCGATTTCCTCTTGAGATAAAAAGGCTGTTAGAATTTCTTAAGATTTAAATACTATTCATTTTCTTAAAAAATATTTTTAAAGCTTTCTCCAAAGAGTTGCACAATCAATGCCTAAAATCTAAGAAGCTAAGACTTTACATTCTTCAACTGACCTGAATAGTCATAATTTAAAAGTAATTATATATTCCTTCTCTGAAACCTCTTTTAACTCTCTGTTCATCTCCTTAGCCTATTTTTGATTTAAATTTATAAAATTTTTCAATAAATTATTTTATGATTAATATATTTTTTCTATTTGACTTAAAAAAAAATTCCCCATATTTTTATTTAAAAATTCCAAATATCTTGCAAAAAGGGAGGAGGGTATGAATTACCTGAAGAATTTTTTTGCCACTAAATGGGGTATTATTTTAGTAGGTGCTTTTATTGGAGTCTTAGCTCCGCTTCTTCAAAAATTGGGTAATCCTCCTAATATGGGAATCTGTGTAGCTTGTATGGAAAGAGATATAGCTGGAGCTCTTGGTTTTCACAGAGTAGATGTAGTTCAGTATATGAGACCAGAAATTATAGGTTTTGTTTTAGGATCTTTTTTAAGTGCTCTTTTGTTTAAGGAATATCGTCCTAGGGGTGGTTCTGCTCCGTTTATTAGGTTTATCTTAGGAATATTTGCCATGATAGGTGCTTTAACTTTTTTAGGGTGTCCTTGGAGAACTATTCTTAGACTTGCCGGTGGAGATGGAAATGCAATTTTTGGATTGTTAGGATTAATTTTTGGTGTATTTATTGGAACCATCTTTTTCAGAATGGGATATTCTCTCGGAAGATCTCAGAGTTTTCCTTATAAAGCTGCTGGTTTGGGATTCCCCTTGTTGATGTTAATTTGCTTAATATTACTTTTGATAGATATTCCAACTTCTGGGACTAGCAAGGGTGAATTTTTATTTTTTAGTATTAAAGGCCCTGGCTCACAACATGCCCCTATTTTTATCTCCCTTTTAGTGGGGCTTTTTATCGGTATGCTTGCTCAAAGAAGTAGATTTTGTACTATGGGAGCCTTTAGAGATGTAATTCTTTTTAGAGATTTTCATCTTTTCTTAGGTATAGCTTCCTTTTTTGTATTTGCTTTAATTACTAACTTCATTTTAGGGCAATTCAATCCAGGATTTGAAAACCAACCTATTGCTCATACTATGCAATTATGGAATTTCTTAGGTATGACTTTAGCTGGACTTTGTTTTGCTTTAGCAGGTGGATGCCCAGGGAGACAGCTTTTTCTTTCTGGAGAAGGGGACGGAGATGCTGCTATCTTTGCTACTGGTATGATTATAGGAGCAGCTATAGCTCATAATTTTGGTTTAGCTTCTTCTCCAAAAGGCATAGGACCTCATACTCCAGAGGCTATTATTTTAGGTTTTGTAGTGTGTTTGATTATAGGATTATCCATGAGAGCTAAAAAAGCTTAAAATAAAGGAGGTTAGATTATGGCAGAAGTAGTTGATGCAAGAGGGCTTTCCTGCCCAGAACCAGTATTGCGTACTTTAGAAGCTATCAAGGCTTTAGGAAAAGGTGAGTTAGAAATATGGGTTGATAATCCAACCTCAAGAGAAAATGTAATTAGAGCTGCAAAAGCTTTAGGCTGGGAAGTGACTGAAATCAAAGAACTTCCTGATAGTTTTAGAGTAGTTATTAAAAAATCATGAAGTGGCTAAATAAAATCTTTCTACCTAAAAAGGATAAACTACCTAAAAAGTTAAAGTCAGGACTTTTACTTTTTGAAAATACTTCTGAAGTCATAAGAGCTGAAAAAATTTTACAGAAAGAGGGTTATAAGATAAAGGTAGTCGGTCCCCCACCTGAGATAAGAAAGGGATGTGATCTTGCTATAGAAATTCCGCTAGTAGAGGTAATTGGAATTTTAAACCTTCTTAAATCACAAGGGATAGAGCCTTTAGATTTTATTCCTTTTTCTGAAAATGAAATTTTAAAACCTGTAGACCTTTTTCAAGTAAAGGATTTTGGAAATTATCTTATGGTTAGAGCTGCTAATATGAAAATAACGGTGGATAAGAAAACTTTGGTTATCGTTAATATTTCTGGTGGTGGATGTCCAGATGTTCCTTATTTAGCCTCAATTTTGGTAGGAGTGAATTTAAATGATAATTTTTCTCCTAAGGAATTAGCTCATACACTCTGCGGGTATGCCTTACATTTAGCTTTTGAAAAAGCGAAAAAATTATTATGCTCGGAATCATAGGTACTATCCCAGATGAAAGCTTCCCTTTAATTTATGGAACACCAATTTTGGAAAAAGATTTTTTAATTATAAACTCATGGCAAATTCCTATAAAACGTGGTACTTCTGCTCTTATTGCCTCTGCAATAAAAGTGCTTGAAGTCTTAAGTAAACCCAATCCTTTTGCGTTTCTTGTAGGAGATACAGGAAAGGGCAAAGGAAGTAAAAAACTTTATGAATTTCTAAGTGAAAATCTCCATAAACATAATTTTAAAGTGCTTACCTTTCATTATATTCTTCCAGAAATAGACAATTGTTTAAAAGTAATTTTAGCTATAGAAAAACTTCCTAAAAAACCTTTTTTAATAGCTGATGCAGGATTTATGTATGTAGTTAAAATGGCTGGATATGCTAATTTTTTTGATCTTTTTACCCCTGATGCAGGAGAGTTAGCCTTTTTAGCAGATGAAAAAGCACCTCATCCTTTTTATACCAGAGGCTTTCTTTTGGCTGAAGAAAAAGATGTAGACTCCTTGATAACAAGAGCTTATAAACATAAAAATGCTCCTCCTTACCTCCTTGTTAAAGGTGAAAAAGATAGAATCGTGTTTAATCAAGAGATTTTAGCAACTATAGAAGAGCCTTTTATTCCAGAGCTTGAAGCGATAGGTGGTACAGGTGATACTTTAACCGGTATAGTTTCAGCTTTAATTTATGCTGGATATCCACCAGAAAAGGCTTGTGTTATTGCAGCTAAAGCAAATAGATTAGCAGGCTCTTTAGCTTCCCCTACCCCTGCAACTCAGATCTCAGAAATTATTAACTTTATTCCAGAAGCTATCAAGACTCTAATATCATAAACTAGTAACCTAAAATTTTTTAGTAGAATATAATCTAAAGATAATAAAACTAAAACTTTTGTTTATAAAAATCTCTTACACAAGTAATAATATATTCTATTTCTTCATCAGTAAGTTCAGGATAAATAGGAATTGCAACCGACTCCTTAGCAAGCTTTTCTGCTACAGGAAAGCTTACAGAATTTTGGTAAAAAGCAAGGTAACTTTTTTGTAAATGTAAAGGTATAGGATAATAATAACCTGTTCCTATTCCGTGTTCTTTTAAAAAAGTAACCAATTCGTCTCTATAAGGAGTTCTTATTACATATCTATGATAAACGCTTTGTTTATACTCAGGGTCAAGAGGGGGTAAGGTTAAATCTTTTATGTCAGAAAATTCTTTATAGTATTTTTTGGCTATTTCTCTTCTCTTTTCGTTTTTTTGATCTAAAGTTTTTAGTCTTACATTAAGGATAACTGCTTGAAGTTCATCAAGCCTTGAGTTAAACCCAAAAAAATAGGAATGATTTTTCTCTACCTGTCCATGAACCCTTAAAAATTTTATCTTAAAAGCTATTTCGTCATCATTAGTTACTATTACTCCTCCATCTCCTATACAATTAAGATTTTTAACTGGTCCACAGCTAAAACATCCTACTTTCCCAAAACTTCCTATTTTTTTGCCTTTATAAGTTGCTCCATGAGCATGAGAGGCATCTTCTATAAGGATAATCCCATATTTTTCACAAAATTTAATTATTTCATCCATCTCTGCAGGATGTCCATACATATGAACAAGTATTAAAGCTTTAGTTTTTGAGGTTACCTTCTGATAGAGATCTTCTAAGTCAGGACCAAAAGTGTTAGGATCTACTTCTACCAACACAGGAGTTGCTCCTACCCAATGGATAACTTCTAAATCAGCAATAAAGGCATTAGTTTGAAGTAACACTTCATCTCCTTTCCCTATCCCACAAGCTATAAGAGCCATAAGTAAAGCGCTTGTTCCGCAACTACAACCAAAGGCATATTTAACCTCCAAGTATTCAGCCCAGTTTTTTTCAAACTCTTGTAAATATTTTCCGTTTAAAACTTTCATTGTGCTAAATACTTCTTCCCAACCTTTATATACTTCCTCTCTAATATCTTCCCAAGACCTTTTTAAATCTAAAAGCGGAATTTTTTTCATTTCAAGCTCCTTTTATAAGAAATTTTTATCTTTTACCTAATCTACAGGCTTTGGGTTTAAAAGGAAACTTTATTTCTTTCCCTGTCTCTGCTGATTCATAAAGTCCTATAATAATTTCTAAAGATGGAATAGCTTCTTCACTAACCACAAGCCATGGGTCTTTTTCTGAAGTTTTAAAATATTTTATCGCAGATCTTAGATAGGTATAATGAGAGTATCCTAAGGGGTGGTCAGGATTCTTTTCAAATCCTGAGATGAATTCATTTATATTTTCAATTCCATCTATTGCTAAATAGTCTAACCTATTCATTGCAAAACCACCAAGTATAGCAGATCCCTTTTCTGCCAAAACCACAAGTTCAGCTTTTAAATCTTTGGGGCGGGAACAGGTTGTAGCTTCTATTGTCCCTAAAGCCCCGTTTTTAAATTTAAATGTCCCCACTAAGAGGTCTTCTGCTTCTATATTTGCAAGATATGTGCCCATTTTTGCAAAGACACTCTCAACAGGGCCGCCTAAATAATAAAGCATGTCTACAAAATGACATCCTTGCTGTGCTAAGGCTCCTCCGTCAAAAGCCCAAGTTCCTCTCCAGGAAGCAGAATCATAATACCTTTGGTCTCTACTCCAATAGAACTTTGCTGAAAATAAAATTGGTTTTCCTAAAAGACCTTGAGATAAGGCTTCTTTTAATTTTTTCACAGGAAGGTTAGCTCTGTTTTGGAATACAGTAACTAATTTAAGTTGGTATTTTTGAGCAAGGCTTACCAATTGTTCTGCATCTTTTAAAGTGAGGGCAAGAGGCTTTTCTACGAGAAGATGTTTTTTAAAGTCCTTAAGTATTATTTTCCCAACCTCAGCATGTATTCCTGAGGGAAGACAAAGATCAACTACTTCTATATCTTCTTTAGTAAGCATTTCTTTATAATTAGTATATGACTTTGCAGAAAGAGCTTCTGCAAATTTTTGAGCCTTTTCTACCATCAAATCACAAACACAAACTACTTCTACTTCATCTTTTAAAGCTTGATAGATTTTTTGATGTCTTTCAGCTGCTTTACCACAGCCAATAATAGCTATTCTAAGTCTCACAATATGTACCACTCTTTAAAATGTTTAAATCCATACTAAAATATACCTAAAATTTTTCTTGTAAAGTTATTATGAACTTTAAATTTTGGATTTTTTTAGTACTAAATTTAACCATTTTAGCTACTTTAATGTTTTCTTTTTTTGAACCCCCGTCTTCCTATCAAGAATTAAGAAGAGCTACATTAGTAAAGGAAAATATAGAAAATTTCAAGTTTTTTCAAACTTATAATGGAGAACCCTACTTTACTAAACCTCCTCTTTATACTTGGTTAGCTTCTGTCTTTGTTAAACCCTTCTCTTCTACTCCAGAAGGGATAATATTTCCTCTGAGAGTTTTTTCAATCTTTTGTTATATTTTACTTTTTTTAAGCCTTATTAGATTTTATCAGAAAGATTGGCAGAGTGCTTTTTTTTCTATAATAATTTTACTTACTAATTTTCGGTTTTTTTCTTTTATTAATAGGATAGACTTAGAACCTTTGTTTGTACTTTTTTCTTTCTTGATGTTTTGGTCTTCTTATCTTTATTTATTTAAATCTCCAAGAAGACTTTATCAATATCTTTTTTACTTTTTTTTAACTGCAAGCGTTTTTACAAGAGGTCCGTTAAACCTTTTTTATCTTTTTGGACTTTTGGTTTACGGCTTTTTTACTAAAGATAAACGAATTTTTAAACTAATCTTAAATCCTTTTGGTTGGCTTATCTTTATAGTAATATGTCTTAGTTGGTATGGCTATGGATATTTAGTTTTTGGAAAAGAAATTTTTCAGGAATTTCTTAATATAGATGTAAAAGCCCGTTTGGTTTCAGAAATTAAAGACCCTTGGTATTTCTATTTTAAGTACCTTTTTCTTAACTTTTGGTTTTGTTTTCTTATTCTTTTTTACCTCTTTTACAAGAAAAAAAGTTATTTAAAGGAAAGAGTTTTTTATCTTTTTTCTAAGCTTAAAGAAGATAAGGAACTTTTATTTTTGCTAACTATTTCTTTTACTCCTATAGTTTTGTTAAGCTTTACCGGAAAAAAATATGATAAGTATTTGCTTTGGATTTATCCATTTTGGGGCTTACTTTTTTCTAAAATAATAATCAAAAATTTTTCTAATTCTCATCTTTTGAAAAAGCTTTTTTTAATCCTCTTTTTGACAAACCTGATAATTCTTGGAGTGATAAATTATAAAAACTCAACCACCTTTTCTGATAAGCTCCAAAATATTAAAAAAGAAATAATAAGCGATCACTTAGTTTTTTGGCAAAAAGAAAACCCTATAATTGTCTTTTATGCTCCAACTCCCGTTAAAGTTTTAACAAAGGAAGAAGAGCTTTTGATCTTTTTAAACCAAGGATATAAGATTATTTCTGAAGAAAGATTAAATCAAGTTAGACTAAACAAGAGTTTTTTAGATCCCTATAAAAAAGTGATTTGGTATGTATATTCTTCTTGACATATAGCTATTTAACTATATATTTATATTAATTAAATATTAAAGTTAAAAAAATATAAATGGAACAAAAATATAAAATTTCCAAAATTTTTAAAGCCCTTTCCGATCCTACAAGACTTGAAATAATAAGACTATTAGCTATAAAACCTCATTGCGTATGTGAATTAGCAAATATTATAGGTTTTTCTCAGCCTACAATCTCAAAACATTTAAAAGTATTAACCGAAGCAGGTATAATAAATTATACGAAAAGCAAATTTTTCGTCATCTACCAACTTTCTCCTAAAGACGAGTTTATAGCTAAGATTTTGAAAAACTTACTTGAAGTGATGAAAGAACAATCCTTAACAACTTCATCCCTTGATAAAAAAATAAATTTCTAACTAAAAAGTAATCTTCATTTTTTAAAAATTTTAATATTCCTTCTTGATTATATAGCTATTTGGCTATATAATTTAGGCTCAATAATAAATTAGCTACAATATAGGAGGTGGTTACTATGGAAAGGGAACTATTAAACAAAATGTTTGAGTTTCACGGATATAAATGTTGGGCTTCAGCCTTAGGTCTTAGGGCAGGTTTACTTGCACTTGAAAAATTAGGAGTTAAAAGGGCAAAGGCTAAGGAACTTTATGTAATCCTTGAGACAGGATATCATCATGCAGCAGGATGTTTTGGAGATGAAGTTCAGTTTGCCACAGGTTGTACTCTTGGTAAGGGTATTCTTATTAGAAAACCAAGAGGTAAGCTTGCTTTTATTTTGATTGATCCGAAACAGAAGAAACAAATCAGACTTTGTTTTAATCCCAAAATAAGGGGAAAAATTTTAGCCTCAAGTTTTATGAAAAAAAGAAAAGCAGGAGTACCACCTCATGAAATTCCTGAAGAAGAGGTGATGGAAGTAATAAATTTAGTGCTCGATTCTCCGATAGAAGATGTGCTTTTAATAGGAGAGGTTGAAGAATCTCATTTTGAGCCTCCGGTTGAAGTTATGGGCTTAGAAGTTTGTGAAATATGTGGGGAACCGGTAGCTAAAGCTTATGTTAGAATAATCGGAACTGGGCAGGATATTAAAAAAGTTTGTGTCGATTGTTCAGGATATCCGGAAGGTTTTGAAAAATGACCTATTTTATAGCTACTGTTATTACCTTTATCTTTACAACAGTATTAACTATTGCAGGGGTTGGTGCTGCTTTTATTTTGATCCCTGTATTTGTAGCTTTAGGTGTTCCCCTTCTTACAGCCATGTCAACTGCTTTACTTCTAAATAGTATTGCCATGGCTGTTGCCTCTTTTTATAATGCTAAGGCAGGGTTGATTGTTTATAAAACAGCCCTGCCAATTTTAATATTTGCTACACTACTTTCTCCTCTTGGTGCTATTACAGCAGAACATCTCTCAAGAACTCTTCTTTTATGGCTTTTTGTTGCCTTTCTTATTTTTGCAGGATCAATGATGCTATGGTATACACCTAAAAAAAGAGAAATTTCTGACCATAAAAAACTTATTACCTATGGAACTGGAGTTGGTGCCTTTGCAGGGTATATCGGAGGACTTTTAGGTGTAGGAGGAGGAAATTTGATTGTCCCGGCACTTGTATGGCTTGGATTTGATCCAAAAAAAGCCTCAGCTACTACTTCTTTTATAGTTATTTTTTCCTCTTTTTCGGGATTCTTAGGACATATTTCTGTGGGCAACATCGACCACAACTTACTTCTTTTATGTGCTATTGGTTCAGTAACTGGTGCTTTACTGGGAAACTATCTTATGAGAAAAAAATTGTCCGCCCCACAAGTAAGAAATGTGATTGGTATCGTTTTATATATCATAGCTATAAAAATAATTTGGGATTTACTTAAGAAATGATTTTTTTTTTAAACTGGGGATTTCTTTCTTATTTTTTATATTCTTTTGTTTTCAATGCTTTGCAGAAGAAACAAAATTCAGACATCTATTTGAGAACGATTGGTTAACTATAGGTGGAAGCTATCGCGTGCGTTATGAAATAATTGACAATTTTAATGTAAATTCTTATGGCACAAATAAAGAGGAAAGTTTTGTTATATCCAGATTTAGACTGGAGATGGATCTTAAGTTAGCTAAAAATCTTAAATTTCATACTCAAATACAGGATGCAGAAATTGTAAATCAACCTATAAAGAATGAAAAATTTAAAGGTAAAAATAATCCTTTTTATGATCCTACAGATATAAACGAACTTTATCTTGAATACTGGCCTTCTAATAATTTGAGTGTTATATTGGGAAGACAAAAATTTTTGTTTGGTGGCAGAAGAATTTTTGGTCCTGGTGATTGGGGAAATACAGGGCGTTATAGATGGGATGCTATTCGTTTAATATATAAAAATGATCTTTTTGATACCAATATTTTTACTGGTAGATATATTCTTCATGATCCTTATATATGGCCTGATAAAGCGTTAGATAAAGTAGGAACTTTTGCTACATATAATTATATTAAAAAACTGCCCCTCCCTCTTGAGCTATTTTATGTGTATAAATATGACAATCGTGGGATAATAAGAGGCGAAAAAGGTCCCAATGATATAGGAAATTTAATTTCTCATAATATTGGTTTTAGAATAGATGATAAAAAAGGACCATGGAATTATGAAATAATTTTTGTAAAAGAATTTGGTAAATGGGCAAAGGATAAAATAGATGCTTATGGAGGTTTATTTACTTTAGGATATACTTTTGATATTCAATGGAAACCACAAATAATTTTTCAATATATAATTGGCTCAGGAGATAAAGATCCAAAAGATGGGAAACGTAATACATTTAGCGCTATATTTAGTGGAGCAGATACAGATTTGTATAGCTGGACAAGTATGTTTTTTTGGCAAAATTTAATCCTTTATAGAATAAATTTTATTCTTACACCAAAAAGAGATCTTACTTTCCGTAGTGAATATCATTATTTTATGCTTGAGAATGCAAAAGACGGATGGTATTTTCCTGGAAATATGCAAAGAAGGGATAAAACAGGCTCATCAGGAAAAGAGTTAGGACATGAAGTAGATTTAATTTTAAATAAAAAGTTCGGCAATAATTTAGACCTTCTTTTTGCATATAGTGTTTTTATACCAGGTGAGTTTATTAAAAATACAGGTCCTGCTAAAACAGCCAACTGGTATTGTTTACAAATAATTTTCAATTTTTGATAAAATTTACTTTTTAATTTACTTTTTAAAGCTTGGGCTTACTGCTTTTGGTGGTCCTGCAATGGTTACCTAATGTATAGTTTTGTATCTCTCACAGATTGTTTAAATTAAATTTTTATAATAATTAAATTAATATTTTCCTAATATATGATATAATTTTAGAAATAAAAAAATCTCTTTGAGAAAAGAAATGGAAAGGAAGATTATAAAAGAGGTTATAGAAAGGGTTTTTAAATCCGCTGATGTTGAAATTGATAAACTTATTCTTTTTGGCTCAAGAGCAAGAGGAGATTATAAAAAATATAGTGATTGGGATTTACTAATTATTACTAAAAAGGGACTTTCAAGAAAAGAGAAACAAAAATTAGCTCATTTAATTCGAAAAGAACTTGCAGAATATTTTATTGATGGAGATATTATAATTAAGTCTGAAGAAGAGATTCAAAAAAGAAAAGATGTTATTGGGAGCATAATAAAAAGCGCAGTAAAAGAGGGAGTAATATTGTGATTAATAATGAGGCTAAAAAATGGTTAATTAAGGCTATAAATGATTATAAAAGTGCTCAAAAACTTTTATCTCAACCTGAAGAAGAAATAATTACTGATACTGCGTGCTTTCACTGTCAGCAAGCAGTAGAAAAAATGTTAAAAGCCTTTTTAATTAATTATGATATTGAGTTTGGTAGAACCCATTCCATTGAATATTTGATTAAACTTTGTAGTAAAATTGACAAAGATTTTGAAAGATTATATGAAATTACCGAAGGTCTAACAGAATATGCTGTAGAGGTAAGATATCCTGAGGAATTTTATATTCCTTCTGTAGAGGAAGCTAAAGAAGCTTTTGATGCAGCAACTAAAGTAAAAGAGTTTGTTTTAAAAAAGTTAAGAATAAATGAAAAGGATTTAAAATAAACCTCTCCTGCTCCATATTGTCCTTCAGGAATAATACCTTCAAAATTGCCATACTCTAAAGCATGATCTTCAACTTGAAT
>CAYXGJ010000005.1:0-115650 GCA_964464535.1 uncultured Thermodesulfatator sp.
CCCTCAGAGAACCCCTTTAGAGGCAAAACCATTAGAGGAAAAACCTAAAAATGACTTTACCTTTGAAACTTTTTACAAAGAATATTACCTTGAATGGTGCAAAGGTAGACAAGTTTACTACAAAAGCTTAAAAAAATACCTTCTGAATAGAATTCCTGATTGGTTTAAAAAGCTTAAACTAAATGAAATCGGGATTAGAGAACTTGAACTTCTTCAGACCCAACTTTTAAATGAAGGGAAATCAATAGCTACTTGCAATAGGTATCTTTCAGTAATTAAAGCCTCTTTCACTAAAGCTTATGAATGGGAATTTATCCCTGAAGAAAGGCTCAAGACTATAAGAAAGGTAAAAAAATTAAAAGGAGAAGTAAAAAGGCTAAGGTATTTGACTGAAGAAGAAATTAGAGCTCTCCTTGCTAATTGTGAACCTCATCTTTACCCAATAGTTTTTACTGCTTTAAATACTGGTATGAGAAAATCTGAAATTTTAGGTCTGAAGTGGTCAAATGTTGACCTAAAGAATAACCTCATCTTGCTTGAAAAAACAAAAAATGGAGAAAGAAGAGAAGTACCAATCAATCAGGCACTGAAAAGAGTTCTTCTGGACTTATTTGTAAATAGAAGGCTTGATACTGAGTATGTGTTTGTTAATCCTGCAACAGGAAAAAGATATGCCAACATAAAAAGAAGTTTTGCTACTGCTTGCAAAAAAGCGGGAATAAAAGATTTTAGATTTCACGACCTGAGGCATACCTTTGCAAGCCATCTTGTTATGAATGGGGTTGACTTAAGAACCGTTCAAGAACTTTTAGGACATAAAAGTCCTTCAATGACTATAAGATACGCTCATCTAAGTCAAGCACACAAAAGCGAAGCTGTAAGAGCAATAGAGAAGATAGTTTCAGAAGAGATTTATCACAATTCTATCACAATTTATCACGGTAAAAGTAGTTAAATTTTTAAAAACCCTTGAAAATACAATCGGGGCGAGAGGATTTGAACCTCCGACCCCCTGCTCCCAAGGCAGGTGCGCTTCCAGGCTGCGCTACGCCCCGTAACTTTTATAATTATAATCTTTCCTTATTATTTTACAACTATCTCCTCTAAAATTATCCTTGACTTTCTATAAAATCTAATGCTCTTTTTAACCTTTTTTCAACCCTTTCTTTTCCTAAAACCCTCATTATTTCAAAAAGAGGAGGGCTTACCGTTTTTCCTGTTAAAGCAATTCTTACAGCTTGAGCAATATTTTTTAAATTAATACCTGATTTTTCAGAAAGTTCTCTAAAATACTCCCCAAGTTTCTTTCCCTCTTCTAAAGGAAAATCCTTTAGATCCTCAATTATTTTTTGAAGTAAAGGTTTGATTTCTGAAACTAAAAACTTTTTAGCTCCGTCTACTTCATAATTTACTTTCTCTACTAAGTAAAAGTCTATCATTTCAGCCATCTCAACTAAGGTTTTACTTCTTGTTTTTACTGTTTCTATAGCAGAAAGAAGATATTCCTCAGAAAATTTATTTAAATCATAAGAACTAAGAAAGAATTTAAGATGCCCTAAAAGATGTTTATTATCGCTATTTTTAATCCAATAAGCGTTTATAGCTAAAAGTTTATCTTGATCAAATCTTGCAGGAGAAAGATTTACGCTTTGAAGATCAAATTTTTCAATTAATTCTTCTACTGTAAAATATTCCTGATCTCCATATCCCCAGCCAAGACGAGCCAAGTAATTAATAAGTGCCTTAGGTAAAAAGCCAGCTTCTTTATATTCAAGAATAGATTTAGCTCCATGTCTTTTAGATAGTCTTGCTCCATCGGATCCAAGAACCATAGGAATATGTGCAAATTCTGGAGGTGTAGCTCTAAGGGCATCATAAATAATAATTTGTTTAGGGGTATTAGAAATATGGTCATCTCCTCTTATTACATGGGTTATTCCCATAGTTATATCATCTATTACTACTGCAAAATGATAGGTAGGTGTTCCATCTGAGCGCATTATTATAAAATCATCTATTTCTTCTGCAGGAAAAGCAATCTTTCCTCTTAAAAGGTCTTCAAAAATAATCTCTTTAATTTCTGGCACTTTAATTCTTAATGCCCTACCCTCACCTGGACCCAATTTTTTATTTTTGCAAGTTCCATCATATCTTGGTTTAAGTCCCCTTTTTAACATCTCTTCTTTCTTTTTTTCTAAAACATCCTTAGAACATTCGCAATAATATGCTTTACCTTCTTCAAAAAGTTTTTTCGCATAGCCTTGATAAATTTCTATTCTTTCACTTTGAAAATAAGGACCTTCATCCCATTCTAGCCCAAGCCATTTTAAAGCAGATATTATGGAATCTACATATTCAGGTTTTGATCGTTCTTTATCTGTATCTTCAAAACGAAGAATAAATTTACCCTTATTGTGTCTTGCAAAAAGCCAATTAAAAAGTGCTGTTCTTGCTCCTCCAAGATGTAAATGTCCAGTTGGACTTGGAGGAAACCTAGTAATAATCATTTTAAATTCTCCCTTTTTAATAAATCGCTATTCCTCCATACCCAACTACAGAAGAATAATCTTTTATTATATCTCCTGAAGTTTGATATTCTATAAGTTCAGCTTTACTTGCTCCAAGATTTTTGCAAGCATTAATAGTAACAGCTATTGGAATATAGCCACAGGCACTTATTTTTTCCTCATAAATAATTTTAAGAAAATTTTCTTCTGAAAGATTTAATATTTCTTTTATAGCCATAAGATCCTTTTTCTTTGCAACTTCATGGGGTACATAATGACTAAAATCACTACTCCCAACTATTAAAATATATTTATCAGGATGCTTTTTTATAACCTCAGCAATATCTTTTCCTAATTCTATAACTTCTTCTAAACTTAGTTTGCTTAAACATAGAGGAACAATCTTTACTTTAGGATTTATGTATTGTAAAAAGGGAACCTGAACTTCTATGGAGTGTTCATGAAGATGTGCCATAACATCTTTTGATAAGAGAGGAACTGATTTTATTAGATCTTCTGTAAGCTCTCTATCAACCAAGGTTTCACCCAAGGGTGTAATAAATGCTTCTCCAGGAAATAGAGATATCCTCTCTCCCAATCCTGTATGATTTGTTCCTATTATTATAGCGATATCAGGAGGTATTATACTTCCATAGACTTTTCCTGCTACCCATCCAGAATACATATATCCTGCATGAGGAACTATTATTCCTTTAGCCTTAATTTTATCTTCTTTAAATTTGATAAGGGTTGATAGATGAAACCTAAGTTCTCTTGGATTATCACTATAAAAATATCCTGCAACTGCTGGTTCTCTTTTCATAGCTTTATCCCTCTTTTAAAGTTTTTATATATTCTAAATCTTCTGGAGTATCAATTTCTGGAATTTCCTTAGGAACTACTGTTACAGCTATTTTATAGCCATATTCTAAAGCCCTTAATTGTTCAAGTTTTTCAGAGCTTTCTAAATCTCCAGGTGGAAGACTTATAAATTTATCCAAAAAACCTTTTATATAGGCATAAACTCCTATATGTTTTAAATAAAGAGGTTCTTTACCTGAGGGAGCAAAATAAGGAATAGGAGATCTTGAAAAATAAAGTGCTCTACCCTCTTTATCTAAAACTACTTTTACCTTATTAGGATTTTCAAGATCTTTTAAATTTTTTATAGGTGTTGCAAGAGTACTTATATGAATATCAGAAGAAAATAATAAAGGTTTTATTAATAAGGAAAAATATTCAGAAGGAAAAAGTGGCTGATCACCTTGTAAATTTATTATTAGGTCTTCTTCTTCAAGTCCTAAAATATTAACTGCTTCAGCAACTCTTTCAGTGCCACAAGTATGTTCTTTACTTGTTAAAATCGACTTTCCTCCAAAACTTATTACTTCATTAAAAATTCTTTCATCATCAGTTGCAACATATATCTCTTTAATTTCTGAAGCTAAAGCTCTTTCATAGACATGACGAATTACGGTTTTACCCCAGAGTAAAGCTAAAGGTTTCCCGGGAAACCTCGTAGATCCATATCTTGCAGGGATAATAATTACCTTCCTCATTATATTTTAATTTAATCTAAATTTTTCAAAATAAAAGAAGCACTTGAATTTTCTTGCTTTAAGATTAAACTTATTTAAACTTAATTTAAAACTTTTTAAAAAATTAAAAAATCTTTAAACCAGGTGTTTAATGGCAAAAATAAAAGTTGCAGAATTAGCTAAAGAATTAAATTTAGATCCCAAGGAACTTCTTAAGGAACTCCGAGAAAAGGGATATACTGTAAAAACAATAGCCTCCTTTCTTAATGAAGAAGAGGCTCAAAAAATAAGAGAATTTTATAATGTAAAGTCTAATTTTATCATTATAAAAAAAGAAGAATTGGAAATGCATCAGGCTGACCTTTCAGAAAGTGCTTTTGCAGAAATTTTAGGTCCTGAGGTTTTGGAAGCACCAAAGAAGAAAAAATTGGTTATAAAAAAGGTAAAAAAAGAAGAACCTGAGGTTGAAAAACCTGAAACTTTAATTACCCCAGAAAAGGAGGTTTTAGAGAAAGAAAGCATTAAACTTGAAGAAATAATTAAAGAAGAAAAGCTTTTAGAGGAACCAGAAAAAGAAGTAAAAATTTCACCTGAAAAAAGAATAGTTACTGATTTTAGGCCAAGAAAAGAAAGACCTTTTAAGCCAAGAGAAGCTCCTTTAGTACCTATTCCTAAAGAGGAGCCTGAAACATTACCAAAACCAGAAAAAGAAGAAATAAAGCGAAAGAAAAAAGAAAAAGAACTTGAATTAAAAGAAAAGAAAAAAGGTAAGAAAAAACCTGGAATATTTAAAAAACAAAGGAGAGAGTTAGAAATTTTGGAAGAACTCTTTTTAGAGGAACCAGAAGTTCTTTTTGAAGAAAAAGTAGTTGTAGAGGAAAAACCCAAAAAGGTAAAAGAAAAGATAGAAAAAGTTCCAGAAAGAC
Source organism: uncultured Thermodesulfatator sp. (assembly GCA_964464535.1). Lineage (GTDB taxonomy): Bacteria > Desulfobacterota > Thermodesulfobacteria > Thermodesulfobacteriales > Thermodesulfobacteriaceae > Thermodesulfobacterium. The sequence goes on from CAYXGJ010000005.1 coordinate 4,972, forward strand.
CTCCTACCCTCCCTCCAAAAGAAAGGAAAATTAAAGTTTATGAAACTATTCAAGTTAGTGAACTTGCAAAATTAATGGGGGTAAAGATAGGTGAACTTATTAAAAAATCTTTACAAATGGGTATGCCTATAACTGCTAATCAATCTGTAGATGCTGATACTGCAGCAATTTTAGCTGATGAATTTGGCTATCAAGTAGAAAAAGCACCTATTGAAGAAGAAATTCTTTTACAATACACTCCTCCCTCTCCAGAAGAGCTAAAACCAAGACCACCTGTTGTTACAGTTATGGGGCATGTTGACCATGGGAAAACAACACTTCTTGATGCTATAAGAAAAACTGATGTAGCAAGTAAAGAAGCGGGAGGAATTACTCAGCATATAGGTGCTTATACAGTAAAATTGGAAGATGGAAGAATTATAACTTTCATTGATACCCCTGGACATGAAGCTTTTACTTCTATGAGAGCAAGAGGAGCTCAAGTAACTGATATAGTAATTCTTGTAGTTGCTGCTGATGATGGAGTTATGGAACAAACTAAAGAGGCTATAGAACATGCAAGGGCTGCTAAAGTTCCAATTGTAATTGCTATAAATAAAATTGATAAACCTGATGCCAATCCTGAAAGAGTTAAATCTCAATTAGCAGAATTAGGACTTGTTCCTGAAGAATGGGGAGGAGATACATTAGTAGCTAATATTTCTGCTAAAAAAAGAATAGGAATAGAGACGCTCTTAGAGCTTGTTCTTTTACAGGCAGAAATGCTTGAATTAAAGGCTGCTTATGATAGACCTTCAAGGGGAAGAATTATTGAAAGTAGATTGGACAAAGGTAGAGGACCTATAGCAACAGTTATTATTCAAGAGGGAACTTTAAAAGAGGGAGATATTTTTGTAGCTGGACTTACATATGGAAGAGTAAGAGCTATGTTTGATAGCTATGGAAATAGAATTAAGATAGCAACTCCTTCTATCCCTGTTGAAATACTTGGATTTGAAGATGTTCCTCAAGCTGGAGATGATTTTATAGTAGTTGATGAAGAAGAAAAAGCAAAAAAAATCGCAGAATATCGTCAAAGAAAAGCTCGTGAAGCTGAAACTGCTAAAGAGGTTAAAATATCTCTAGAAAAACTCTTTGAAAAACTTAAAGAAGGAGAAATAAAAGAATTAAACATCGTATTAAAAGCAGATACTCAAGGAACTTTAGAAGCACTGAAAAGCTCTTTAACAAAACTTTCTACTGATAAAGTAAAAATTAATATTATACGTGCTGGAATTGGAGCAATTTCAGAAAGTGATGTAATGCTTGCTTCAGCTTCTAACGCTATAGTAGTTGGTTTTAATGTGAAGCCTACTTCCAATGCCAAAATTGTTGCTAAGGAGGAAAGAGTTGAAATAAAATTTTACGAGGTAATTTATCAGCTTATTGATGAGATTAAAAAAGCCATGACAGGTCTTCTTGAACCTAAACTTGAAGAACACATTACAGGTACTGCTGAAGTAAGAGCTACTTTCAGAATTCCTAAAATCGGTATTGTTGCTGGTTGTTATGTTAAGGAAGGAACAATTAATAGAAACAACAAAGTAAGAGTTATTAGAGATGGGGTAGTAATTTTCACAGGAAATATTGCTTCCTTAAAGCGCTTTAAAGAAGATGTGAAAGATGTTTCAGCAGGATATGAATGCGGATTGAGAATAGAAAACTTTCAAGATATAAAAGAAGGAGATATAATTGAAACTTTTGAAATAAAAGAAGTTTCTCCAGAGCTTTAAAATGGTGGTAGGTATAGCAAAAATAGAAATATTTTTTCCTGAAACCAATTCTTTAAAGTCAAAAAGAAGGATACTAAAAGCTCTTATTCATAAATTAGAGTCGCAATTTAAAAAAATATCCTTAGCTGAAGTTGATGGGCATAATCTTTGGCAAAAAACAACTCTTGGTTTAAGCGTAGTTGGAAAAGATCAAAAATTTGTGGACAGTAAACTTACTTCCATTTTAAATTTTATAAAAAAAGATGGAAGCATCGAGATTATTAAAGCTGAGATAGATTTTATTTCCTATTAAAAACTTCAATGTCTTATAGATCTAAAAAAGTAGCCAGTCTTTTACAAGAAGTTCTCTCAGAAATAATTATGCATGAATTAAATGACCCTGCATTAAAACAATTTATCACCATTAGTGAGGTAAAAATCGGAGAGGATTTAAAAAAAGCAACCATTTATTTTACAGTTTATGAGGGAGATACAAAAGAAGTAGAAAAGGCTTTAAATAGAGCAAAAGGTTACATTAAAAAACTTTTAGGAAAAAAAATAACCCTTAAATACTTACCAGACATTGAATTTCGCCAAGATGATAAAATAGAAAAAGAAAAAAGGCTTGATGAACTATTTGCTAAAATTTCTAAGGAATCTTAAAAATGGATCAAAATTTAGAAAAATTTTTTCATATTTTTGAATCTTTTGAAAATTTTGTATTAATTACCCATTTAAATCCAGACATAGATGGAATATCCTCTATGCTTACTTTACACAATCTTTTAAAAATATTTAATAAAAATTCTTTTCCCCTTTTGGAAAATATTCCAGAAAATTTAGAATTTTTACCTTATTCAGAAGATCTTATTTTAGTAGATAATTTTAATAAAGAGCTTAAAAATTTTGCTACTATTATCTTAGATGCCCATAGTCCAGAAAGAATATCTGAAAAGATTTACAAAAAAATCTTAGCTTCTAAAATTTTTGTTATTATAGATCATCACCAGATTGAAAAAAATAAAAAACCTTTTTCTGAAAAAGAAATTACAATAATTGACCCTTCAGCCCCTTCTACTACTTTTTTAATATATAAAATTCTAAAAAATAAAAATTTTATTATTACCCCAGAGATGGCACAAAATTTATTAGCTGGTCTTTATTTTGATACTGGTTGTTTTAAATATGAAAATGTAGATGAAAAAACTTTTTTAACAGCTAGTGAACTTTGTAAATTAGGAGCAAAACCCCATTTAATAGCTTCTAATCTTTTTGAAAATATGTCTCTCAAAGAAATAGAAACTCTTAAAGTAATTTTAAATAGACTTGAATTTCTTGAAAATGGAATTATAGCAATTTCTTATTTAACTTATGAGGATATTCAAAAATTAGGTATTAAAAATTTAAATGATTTTTCTAATTTTTTAAGAAGTATAAAGGGAGTTAAAATTTCTGTTCTTATAAAAGAAGTTGAAAAAAACATGGTTAGTATAAGCCTCAGAAGTAGAGCCCCTGTTGAGGTACTAGATTTAGCTAAAACCTTTGGTGGTGGAGGACATAAGTATGCCTGCGGTTTTAAAATAAAAATTGAAAATTTTTATGAGTTTTTAAAAAAATTTAAAGAAATTCTAAAAAACTACTATGGAAACTAAATCTTTTTTATTAAATGGAATTTTAGTAATAGATAAACCTCAGGGATTAACCTCTACCGAAACCTTAGAAAAAGTTAAAAAAATTTTAAAGGTTAAAAAAGCTGGACACGGAGGGACACTTGATCCTATTGCAACAGGAGTTTTACCTATTTTTTTAAATAATACCACTAAACTTGCAGAGATTTTTTTAGAGGGAGATAAAGTATATGAGGGCGAATTTGAACTTGGTGTAACTACCGATACCTATGATATTACAGGAGAAATATTAACTAAAGAAAAGGTTCCAGAGATAAGCATAGAGGAACTTCAGAAAATAGCTAATTCCTTTTTGGGAGAGCTTGAGCAAATTCCACCACCTTTTTCTGCTACTAAATATAAAGGTAGACCACTTTATAAATATGCTAGAAACGGAATATTTATTCCTATGAAGCCAAAAAAAATTAAAATTGACGAATTTAAAATTCTTGAAAAAGATAATTCTAAAGTTCTTTTTTATCTTCATTGTTCTAAAGGAACCTATGTAAGATCCTTAATCCATGATCTTGGAAAAAAGCTAAATTGTGGAGCTGTTCTGGTAAATTTAAAAAGGTTAAAAAAGGGCATTTTCACCATAGATAAAGCTATAACTTTAGAAAAACTAAAAGATCTTTGCTCTCAAGGATTGGATAAAATTGTACCTTTTATTATTCCTTTAGAATCTGCTCTTGATTTTTTACCCAAGATTATTGTGAGTGAAGATCTTTCCCAAAGGATAAAAGATGGTCAACAGATTTATACTTCCTCTTTTCTTTCTTTTATAAAATTTCAAAAACTTGTAATTTCTCCTACAGAAAAATGGATAAAAATTGTTACTACAAGAGGGAAATTGGTAGCTATTATAGAAAATCCGTTCCTTAATCCTACAGCTACTCACATTAAATACTTTCGAGTATTTAAGGACTAAAAATGAAAAAATTTAAACCCTATCTTTTTCTTTTTATTAGAATTTTTATTACAGTTTCTATACTTTATATCCTTTTTAAAAAGAGCGATTTTGAGAAGTTAAAAAACATTTTTAAAGAAATTACTTTCCCTTATTATCTTTTAGCTTTACTAAGCTTCAACACTTTTCAAGTATTAGTAGCTCTCAGATGGAAAATTATATGTGAAAGCTGGGGTTTTAAAACTAAATATTTATTTTTTTTAAAAACTTACCTAATGGGCTTTTCTTTAAATACTATATTTCCTGGAATTATAGGAAGTGACATTTTAAGAGCTTTTTTTCTTACTAAAGAGGGTTTAAATTGGAAAAAGGCAAGTTTGAGTGTCTTTTTTGACAGAATATTTGGTCTATCAGGTATTTTCTTAATTCTTTTTTGGTCTTTGCCTCTTTTTGGAAATTTTTTACCTCATAAATTTTATTTTTTTCTTATATATTTAGTTTATGGAGCCTTATTAACAGCAATTTTAGGAAATATAGTAGTTAAAAAATATTATTCTCCAGAATATTTAAAACCTATTCTTTTTCCTTATAACATAAAACCTTTATTTTTAGGTTTTACTATACAAATCTTTTTTGTGCTTCAGTTTATTTTTTTAAGTAAAGCTTTGCATCTAAATTTAAAATTTTTTTACCTTTTTGTAATTATACCTGTAGTGAGCTTTCTTGCAGCTTTACCCCTAAGTATTTCAGGATTGGGAGTAAGAGAAGGAACTTTAAGTTATTTTCTCTCTTTTTTAAATTATTCTTTAGAATATGGAATTTCTTTAGGACTTTTAGGATATTCACTTATTTTGATTTCCTCTTTACCAGGGCTTTATTTTTATTTAAGGGGAAAATATTTATGGAAACAGGCTTTTTAATAAAAAGTTTTCTAACCCTTTTTACTATTATTGATCCTGTAGGTGGTGTTCCTTTCTTTTTAAGTATTTCTGCAGGATATTCTGAAGAAGAGAGAAAAAAAATAGCTTTAAAAGCTTCTTTAACAGCTTTTTTAACTTTATTGCTTTTCTTATGGATAGGGAAATATTTACTGTCCTTTTTTCAAATTTCTGTTTCTTCTTTTAAAATAGCTGGAGGTATACTTCTTTTTCTTATATCTATGGAGATGCTTTTTGGAAAAATTACTCAAGTAAAAACAACCGAAAGGGAAACTCTAAAAGTGAAAGAAAAGGAAGATATATCTATTGTTCCTCTTGGTATTCCCTATTTAGCTGGTCCTGGTGCTATTACTACTACTATTATATTAGGTGAATTTTCCACTCTATATACTAAAATGGGGTTATCTTTAATAATTTTTTTGGTTTTATTAATCACTTTTTTAATTTTTAGCCATTCTTCTAAGATTTCCAAAATCTTAGGGGAATTAGGAACAAAGGCTATCGTTAGAATTCTTGGACTTATTCTTGCAAGCATAGCTATTGAGTATATTACTACTGGATTAAAAGAAATTTTTTAGTATAATTATGGCTTAATTATGGAGCTTTTTAGGAAAAAACCTTTAAATCTTGCTGAAAAAATAACTTCTCAATTAAAAAGAGAGCTTCGTTTATGGGACGTAGTTTTTATAGGAATTGGAGCAGTTGTTGGAGCAGGAATTTTTGTTATTACAGGACAAGCAGCAGCTTCCTATGCTGGTCCTGCTATTGTGCTTTCCTTTATATTGGCAGGTATTGGAATAGGAATAACTGCTCTTGTTTATGCTGAACTTTGTTCTGCCTTCCCCCTTGCAGGTGGTGCTTATAATTATACTTACTTTGTTTTGGGAGAATTTTTTGCTTGGTTAGTAGGGTGGAATATACTTCTTGAATACGGAGTTGCTACAGCTGCAGTTGCAACTGGTTGGTCAGGATATTTAAGAGCTTTTTTAAAAAATAATTTTAATTTTGTTCTACCAAATGCTTTTTCAGGTCCAATAAATTTTGAGCAAGGTACCTTTATAGATCTTTTTGCTTTTTTAGGAGTTATTCTAATATTTTTACTTGTAACTATAGGAATAAGAAGAAGTGCTTTAGTAAATAATTTTATTGTAATTTTAAAACTAATTGTTCTTCTCCTTTTTATAATTGTGGGAACCAAATATATAAATTGGGGGAATTTTAAAAATTTTATACCCTATGGATGGAAAGGTGTTTGGAGCGGAGCCTCACTTATAGTTTTTGCCTATCTTGGCTTTGATGCCCTTGCTACCCTTGCTGAAGAAACAAGAGAAGTTAAAAAGAATCTTCCTCAGGGACTTATTCTTTCTTTAATTATTATAACCTTTCTTTATATAATAGTTTCTTTTACCTTAGTAGGAATGCTTCCTTATTGGGAGTATGAAGGAAAACCTGATGCTCTTGCTTATGCTATGTATAAAGTTAACGAAAAATGGGTAGCAAACTTTATTTCCTTAGGAGCAGTTATAACTATTACCTCGGTAATGCTTGTTATGGCTATAGGATTTACAAGAGTTCTATATGCTCTTGCAAGAGATGGGCTAATTTTTAAAACTTTTTCTGAGGTACATTACAAATACTTTACTCCTTATAAGGCTTCACTTTTTGGTGGTTTATTTTTATCCTTATTTGCAGGGTTTTTACCTTTGAAAATACTTGCAGAATTGATAAATATTGGAACACTTTTTGCTTATTTTATTATAGGGGTGGTTGTAATATTAGTAAGAAAAAATAAGGAGTATAATCCTGCTTTTAAAGTTCCTTTCCCTACACTTTTCCTCCCTATAAATTTATTTTTTCTTTTATTTATAATGCTTGGGCTTCCTATTGAAACTTGGATTAGATTTGGTATATGGACTGTAATTGGAATTTTAATTTACTTACTTTATGGATATAAACATAGTTTACTTAAACTTGAACCTTGAAATAAATTTATCTTGACAAATATTTAAAAAGAAAATAAACTAAGTAAGTACTTACATAAAGGTTTATATGAAAAAATATTTAATAAGCTTTTTTATTGTTTCCCTCTGGGGTTTTTATTCTAATCTTTGGGGAATCCAAACTCTTTCTTTAGAAGATGTCATTTTAATAGGAATTAAAAATAATCCCCAAATTAACATTGCAGGAAAAATAAAGGAACAATATTACTATCAAAAAAATATAGTTAGATCTGAATTTTTCCCTTATTTATATTTTGAATATAGTTTTCAAAGATGGGACCCTGGAAAAGATGAACCTACTGTAGACTACCAAAGATGGGGACCTTACTTATATTGGAATATATTTTCAGGATTTTCAACTTGGCATAGCTATAAAGAGGCACTTTTGCTAATCTCCTCTCAAGATGAGAATATTAAAGCTACTATTTTAAATATATCTCTTAATATCATACAAGCCTATTTAGAATATTTTAAACAAAAAGCACTCTATGAGTCAGCTTTAGCAGATTTAGAAGATGCAAAAACTTTACTTAAACTTGCTCAAAAAAGATATGAAGTAGGACTTTCTCCTTATGCAGATGTTCTTGACGCTCAAGCAAAGGTTAAAGAGGCTGAGTTTAATGTAACTAATTATAAATACACGGCTGAAATTGCTAAAGCAAATGTTCTTACTTTAATAAATTATGACCTTACAAGAATAGGTGAGTTTGAATTTTTACCAGTGGAAGAAAAAACTTTTGAAGTTAAAGAACTAACAGAATGTATAAAAATAGGACTTATTAAGAGACCAGAACTAAAAGCAAAGGAAAAAGAAATACTTGCTCAACAAGAAAGAATAAAAAGTGTAAAAGGTGAATTTTATCCATATATAGATGTCTTTAGTAGTTACTATGAATATGAAAATTTGCCTAATATAGATGAAGAATTTGTAGCAGGAGTAAAAATAACTCTTCCTATCTTTTTAGGCTTTTCAAGAATTGCTAAACTGGGGAAAGAAAGAGCCTTTCTGGAACAGAAAAATTTTGAAAAAATTTCTACAGAACTTAACATAAAACAGGAAATCTTTACCAATTACAAAAATTGGCAAACAACAAAAGAAAACTATGAATCTGCACTTGCCTGGTTAAAAAGTATAGAAGAAGATTATAGAATTATTCAAAAAAAGTATGAAGAAGGTTTAGCAAGCATAGTTGATGTAACCACTCTTCTTGCAAGGCTCTCTCAAGCAAGAGCTAAAGTAGCAGTATCTAAACATGATTGGATATATCACTATTATAAACTTCAAAAATCTATAGGTCTTATTCCTGAAATAGAAAAATGAAAAAATTTCTTTTCCTTTTTCTTTTTCTTTTTTTCCTTTTTACAGGATGTAAGAAAAAAGAGGATAAAAATCCTCTACCTAAAGATTTTGTTAAAGTAAAAAGAGGGATTATATATTTAGAAGTTAGCGCAACAGGTGCAATTAAACCACAAGTTGGAGCTGAGGTTAAAGTAGGAGCAAGGATTTCAGGAAAAGTTGAGAAACTTTTTGTAACTCAAGGAGATAGGGTCAAGGCTGGACAACTAATTGCTGTCATTGAACATAAGGACCTACAAGATGAAGTAGATAGAACCTATGCAAATTATAGAGATACTTTAGCTAATATGGAAAAAATTAAAAAAGTGTATCCAGATAAGATTTCTGCTCAGAAAAAAAGAGTGGAAGCTATTAAAATACAATTAGAACAAATAGAAAGAGAACTAAAAAGATATGAAACCTTATATAAAGATGGGTTAATTTCTTTAACGGATTTGGAAAGAATGGAAAGAGACTATAAGGTAAAAAAAGCTGAGCTTGAATCTGAAAAGTCAACTCTTTCTGCTTTAATTTCTGAATACGAAAAAGAGCTTGAAAGAACCGAAGCACAAATTTCTGCAGCCAAAAATGCATGGGAAGAAGCAAAAGTAAAACTTAGTTACGCCTTTGTCTATGCACCTATTTCAGGGGTAGTTTCTCAAGTAACAACTCAACAAGGAGAAACAGTAGTTGCGGGACTTAATGCTCCTACCTTTATAACTGTTATTGATCTCTCAAAACTTCAAGTAGAATGTTATGTTGATGAGACAGATATAGGAAAAATAAAAGAAGGACAAGAGGCTACTTTTACAGTTGATTCTTATCCTGATAAAATTTTTAGAGCAAAAGTTAGAACCATTTATCCAGGTGCTATTATAAAAAATAATGTAGTTTTTTATGATGTAGTTTTAGATATTTTAGATCCCTATGAAAACATTCTTCGTCCTGAAATGACAGCCCATGTTACTATAATTGCAGGAAAAAAGGAAAATGTTTTAACGGTGCCTTCTCAAGCTGTAAAAATAGACCCTCAAGGCAATTATTATGTAATGGTCAAAAAGAAAGATAAATGGGAAAAAAGAATAATAAAAGTGGGGTGGGAATCTGAAGGAAAAACTGAGATTATTTCTGGTCTTAAAGAGGGTGAGGAAATAGGTTTGTGGTAGAAAAACTTGTAATTCTTAAAAATATTACTAAAATTTATAAAACCGGTAACATAGCTCATCAAGTTTTAAAAGGAATTGATTTAGAAGTAGAAGAAAAAGAGTTTTTAGCTATAATGGGCGCTTCTGGAAGTGGAAAATCTACCCTTTTAAATATTATAGGTCTTCTTGATAAACCTGACTCCGGCACTTATATACTTGAGGGGCAAGAAGTAAGTAAATTAAGTAAAAATGAGCTTGCTTATATAAGAAATAGAAAAATTGGCTTTGTATTTCAAGCTTTCCATTTAGTTCCCTGGGCTACAGCTTTTGAAAATGTTTTAATGCCTCTTTTATATAGAGGGGTTTTAAAAAAAGAGGATGAAGAAAGAGCTTTACAACTTTTAACTCGTTTAGGACTTGAAAAAGGGATAAATGCAAAACCAAGCGAACTTTCAGGTGGAGAACAACAAAGGGTAGCCATTGTAAGAGCTCTTATTACTAAACCAAAACTTCTTTTAGCTGATGAGCCTACAGGAAATCTTGATAGTAAAAGTTCCCAAGAAGTAATGAAAATTTTTAAAGAACTTAATGAGGAAGGACTTACCATTATTATGGTTACTCATAATCCAGAAATTGCCAAATTTGCCCAAAAGATTAAAATAATAAAAGATGGTGTGTTTATAGAAAGATGAAAAACTCATTTTTACAATTTTTAAAAGACATTCTTAAAGAACTTTTTTCTAATAAAGTTAACTTCTTTTTTATGTTTTTAGCCTTAACTATAAGTCTTATTGCTTTAAATACTATTTATTCCTTGGGACTTTCTGCTAAAAAACAAGTTTTAGATTCTTTAGCAAGTGTTCAATTTGGAAAAGATGCTATGCTTATTATAGCTGGTGGTGGAAGAATAATAGGATTAACTACTACAAGAACAGACACTCTTAAATTAGAGGATGTAGAAGAATTAGAAAAACTTGATTTTGTTAAATTAGCTTCTCCTATGGTAAGAGGAAACCTTGAAGTTTCTTACAAAGATTTTGCAGAAAAAATAAGGGTTGAGGGTGTTTTCCCCAATTATACTGTTGCCAATAATTGGTATCCCAAAATAGGAAGATTTATTAATGAAAGAGATTTTAAAAACATGGCTAAAGTTTGTGTATTGGGAGCTGATATACCTGAAAAACTTAATAAAAAAAATATTTTAGGAGAAAAAATAAAAATTGCAGGAGAGTATTTTGAAATAATAGGCATATTGGAGTCTAAACCATCTTACGGACATTTTAGAAGAGATGAAAGAATTATTATTCCTTTTACCACTGCACAAAGAAGAGTTTTCAATAAAGATTATATTGATGCAGTTAAACTTCTTTTTAGAGAAGGAATAGATATGAAACTTGCTGAAAAGAAAATAAGAGAAATTTTAAGAAAAAGACACAATCTTTATGGAATAGAACCAGATGATTTTAGACTCATTACTCCTGAACTTGCTATTTCTGTATTTACAAAAACTTTAAGAACCATAAATGTTTTTCTTTTGGTCATAGCTTTAATAAGTTTAGTTATAAGTGGTGTTATCATTATGAATCTTATGTATGCTAATATCGAAGAGAAGGCACCCATTATAGCTTTAAGAATTGCTCTCGGAGCAAATCCAAGAAAGATAATAGAACATTATCTAATAATGTCTTTTTTTATTGCTTCTATAAGTGGTTTTACTGGATGGATATTAAGTCTAATTTTGATGGAAATTATTTCTTTTTTTACCCCTTTAAAACCCCTTTTTTCTTGGTGGGTTTTTTTACTTAGTTTTTCCTTTGCCTCTTTTACTAGTATAAGCTTTACTTTAATTCCAGCTATAAGAGCTTCTCAAATTGAGCCTGCCATTTTATTAAAGAGTCTTTAATATGTTTATAAAATATAAATTACTCTGGGGAGGACTTTTTCATAAAAAGCTTAGACTACTTCTTTCTGTAATTGGGATAATTATTGGCGTTGCATCCCTTCTTCTTATGAATGCTTTTGGAGAATCAGCAAAAATTAAAACTTTAAAAGAAATTGAAACCTTTGGTCCAGATGTAATGATGGTCGTTGCAGGAAGTGTAAGAGTGCATGGAGGAAGGGCTATACAAACTGAAATTACAACTACTCTTAAACCTAATGATGCAGAAGCTCTGCGAAAAATTAAAGGAATAAAATATCTTTCTCCTGTTTTCAATGGAGATGCAATTGTTAGATATTTTGGAAAAAATTTAACTACTATTATTAACGGTGTAAATGAAGAATATCTGTTATTAAGAAAATTTCCCTTATCTGAAGGAAGAAATCTTTTAAAAGATGAAGTTTTAGGATATAAAAAGGTTGCTATTTTAGGATATAAAATAAAAAACGAATTATTTGGAAATGAAAATCCCATTGGAAAAATTATCCTTATAAATAAGCTTCCTTTTAGGGTAATAGGGGTTCTTGCTCCTATAGGAATTGATGCCAGTAATGCTGATCAAGATGATCAAATATTAATTCCTTGGAGTGTAGCTATTTCAGCTCTTTATAATGTAGATTATATAAGAAGTGTCTATTTAAATATAGAAAATCTTGAAGAAATATCTCTTGTTGAAAAACAAATTGATGAGATTCTCTTAAAACTACATAAAGTTAGTGAAAGAAATAAGGATTTTCAAATAGTTAAGGCTGAAGATATATTAGAGGTAAAAACTCAAACCACAGAACTTTTTTCTTCTTTGATAAAAAGTATTTCTATTTTATGCCTTTTAGTAGGCGCACTTGGAGTTACAGCTATTATGACCCTTTCTGTAAATGAGAGAAAAAAGGAAATAGGTATAAGAAAGGCTATCGGAGCAGAAGATAGGGATATCCTTTTTCAATTTTTAGTAGAAAGTGTATTTATTACTCTTTTAGGTGGTATAATTGGAATTTTAATAGGTATTGCTGGTTCTTTAATATTTCTACCTCTTTTTAAATATCCCTTGGTTTTCCCATGGAGTCCCATTCTTATTTCTGCTTTTTTAACTATCATTTTCGGAATTATTGCAGGAATTTATCCAGCCTATAAAGCTACAAAAGTTGATCCTATAATTCTTCTAAGGCAGGGCTTTTAAATTGAAAAATAGCTTTCCAAATCTTATATTTAAAAATTAGAAAATCCCAAAATAGAGGAGGTGGAAATGGGTAAAAAGGGGGATAAATGGATTAAATATACTTGGGAATTTGAAACCTCAGAAGATCCTTATGCAATAAAAGCTGCTCCTGCAGGAGAAGCAATTTGCCCCAGATGTAAAGCTATTTTTAAAGATAAAAGATGGCTTTTAGATGAAACTCTATATGAAGAATTAAAAGATATAGATACTGTTCCACAAATTATTTGCCCTGCTTGTAGAAAGGCTCTTGAAAAATATGCTATGGGATATCTTTACATCTCTGGAGAATTTTGGAAAACCCATAAAGAAGATATAATGAGACTTATAAATAATGAAGTTGAAAGAGCAAGAGGTTTAAACCCTCTTCATCAAATAATTAAAATTTATGAAGAAGAAGGTAAAACTGTTATAGAAACAACAACTGATCAGCTTGCTCAAAGATTAGGAAGATCTTTGTATAAAGCTTATAAAGGGGATCTTGAGTTTAAATGGTCAAAAAGAAATAAATTAGTTAGAGTTTATTGGTCAAGATAAATGTCTCAACCTATAGCCTTAGCTATAGATTTTAAAAAATTTACTCATTCCATTTTAGAAACAGGTTTATTTTTAAAGGAAAATCTTTATCCTGAAAGTAAAATAGTTCTCTTTCATATAATTGAATTTTTTTTCACACCTCCCCATTATCTTTTTTCTTATTTAAAAAAAGAAGAAAATAGATTAAAAATAGAACTTTTAAATCATGCCCAAAAATTTAAAAATAAAAATATCCCTGTAGAAACTGAAGTTATTTTTGGAAATTTTTGGGAAGCTCTAAAAAATTTTGTAAAAAATTTAAATCCCCATTTATTAGTTTTAGGCTATCAACCTTATAAATTTAAAATTTCAACAGCTGAAAAGATATTAGAAAGATTGAAAAGTAATTTTTTAATAGTAAAAGATTCTCCATTACAAAAAATTAAAAAAGTATTATGTTGTGTTGACTTTTCTGAAAATTCTTTACCTTCTTTGAAATTAGCGAATTTTATCCGTAAAAAATTAGATGCTCAGTTATTGGTTTTAAATGTAGTTCCTGAAATTAAAATAAAAAATAATAAATTGAAAAAAGAAATATTAGAAGAAGAAATAGCTAAAAGAAATGAGCTATGGAATAACTTATTAAACTCCTTAGATGAAGCTAAAAAAGAGGAGCTTAATTTTCAAATAAAATATGGAGAGAAAACAAACGAAATTCTTAAAACTATAAATGAATTTTGGCCTGATTTATTAATAATTGGAAAAACTGGAAAAATAGTAGAATTTGGACTCGGTTCTATAACTAAGGAATTGTTAAAAAAAGTTCCTATCCCTATTTTAATAGTTGAAAACATCTAAACTTTATGGAAATAATACTTTTATTTTTTTCTCTTGTACTCATATTAATTTGTGCAGAGCTTTTCACCAATGGGATTGAAACATTTGGAGAAAGACTTTCTCTATCTCAAGCAGTGGTGGGAAGTATTTTAGCAGCTGTAGGAACTGCTCTTCCTGAAACTATAATCCCTCTGGTTGCTATTCTTTTATATAAAGGAGAAAGTGGAGCTCATATAGGAATAGGAGCTATTTTAGGAGCTCCTTTTATGCTAACAACTTTAGGACTTTTTTTAGTAGGTTTAGGTATATTTATAAGTTATTTTTTTAAAAAAAGAAAAAAATTAGAAGTATATTTAGAACCTAACACCTTTATAAGAGATTTCAGCTTTTTCCTCCTAAGCTATTCTTTAGCTATTTTTTCCCCTTTAATCTTCCCAAATACCCGCTTACTCCATTATTTTATTGCCATTTTCTTACTTTTTAATTATATTCTCTATTTATTTCTTACTTTTAGAGCTGAGAGTTTAAAAATTGAGCCCTCAAAAGAATTATATCTTGCAAGATTGCTAAGATTAAATATCAATTTCGAAAAGAAAATCCTTTCTACTTTCCTTTCTTTCTTTCAAATAATTCTTGCCCTTTTATTTATGGTAAAGGGAGCTCATATTTTTGTAGAAAATTTAGAAATACTCGCAAAAAATTGGGGAATAGACCCTCTTCTTTTTTCTCTTCTTTTAGCTCCTGTAGCTACAGAATTGCCTGAAAAAAGTAATAGCTTTCTTTGGACTTTAAGAAAGAGAGATATTCTTGCCCTTGGAAATATGACAGGAGCAATGGTCTTTCAATCAACCTTTCCTGTAAGTATTGGACTTCTCTTTACTTCTTGGGAAGTTAAGGGATTAGCTTTAGCTTCTGCATTAATTGCCTTATTTTTAGGAATATTTTATCTTTTATTTTTAAAACTTTTTAAAAAGCTACCTCCTTATATTTTTATCCTTTCTGGGTGTGCCTATTTAGTTTATGTTAATTTGGTTATAAAAACAATTTATTCCTAAAATGAGAAGAATTTATTTAGATTGGCTTAATTCCTATCAATTCCACGAAATAAAACCTGGTTTAAAAAGAATTAAAGAAATTCTTAAAAGGCTTGGAAATCCCCACCAAAATATCGCAACTATTCATATTGCAGGAACAAACGGAAAAGGTTCTACCTCAGCTATTTTAAGTGAGGTTCTTTCTCAACATGGATTAAAAGTAGGACTTTACACCTCTCCACATCTATTTCGGATAAATGAAAGATTTAAAATTAACGGAAAAGAAATAGGGGATAGCAAATTAAATGAATATTTAAAACGCATTAAATTAGAGCTTAAAAACTATCCAGCAACCTATTTTGAAATTACAACTGCTTTGGCTTTTTTATATTTCTTTGAAGAAAAAGTAGATATAGCGGTTATTGAATGCGGACTTGGAGGAAGACTTGATGCTACTAATATTATAAAACCAGAAGTTTCTATAATTACAAGTATTGGCTTAGATCATACTAAATATTTAGGAAATTCCCTTGAAAAAATTGCTTTAGAAAAAGCAGGAATAATAAAAAAAGAAACTCCTTGTGTTTTAGGAAACCTTTCAGAGAATTTAATTCCTATTTTTCAAAAAAAGGAAGCCCTGCTAAAAGCTCCTCTTTATGTATGGGGAAAGGATTTTAGTATAAAGCTTAATAAAAAAGGAAATTGGAATTATAAAGGCGATTACAATTTCAAAGATTTAGAATTAAATCTTAAAGGTTTTTATCAGGGAAACAATCTTTCTTGTGCTTTAAAAGCTTTGGAGATCCTTGAAAAAAAGGAATTTTTAAAAATCTCAGAAGAAAAACTTAAGATAGCTTTAGCCAAAGTCAAAATGCCTGGACGTTACGAAACTTTAAAAATAAAAGATAAAACTATTTTAATTGATACAGCTCATAATTTGGATGGTTTTATTGCACTTAAATCTTCACTAATAAAAGACAATTTTAAAGATTTTTTGTTAGTTTTAGGTATTACCAATGATGACGGAGAAAAACCCATTGGCAAAATGTTTGAAATATTAATTCCTTTAGCAAAAGAAATCTATTTATGCCAATTTAATTCCCCAAGAAAAATAGTTACTTTAGAAGATTGGAAACTGGTTTTAAAAAATTTACCATTAGATTTTAATAAAATAAAATTTTTAGAAAATTGTGAAAGAGCAGTTAAGATGAGTTTAGAAAACCCTCTTGAAAAGATCTTAGTTACTGGCTCTATATATTTTGTGGGCGAATACTTAAATATTATAAATAATTTTTTAAAATTTCATAATTAAAACTAACAATTTCTTGATAAGTCTTTTTATTTTCAACTACCCTTTCCAGATCCTCTTCCATTTTTGAAGTAAATTTATAATCTAAAAATTCAGGGAAACTCTTTATTAAAAATTCACAAACCCCTTTACCAAGTTCTGTAGGTCTTAAATAACCTCTTTCTTTTATTACGTATTTTCTCTTATAAAGAATATCAAGCAAAGTTGCATAAGTAGAAGGTCTTCCAATGCCAAGAGATTCAAGTTTTTTAATTAAAGTTGAGGAAGTATAAGGAGTTGGTGGTTCTGTTATATGCTCTTTAATTTCCCAGTCTAAAATTTCAAAGATTTCCCCAATTTTTAGATTTATAAATTCCTTCTCTTCTTTTTCTTTTTTAAGAATCTTTAAAAAACCCTCAAAAAGGAGTTTTTTAAATGAGGTTTTCAAAAGGTAATCTTTTCCCAAATTTTCGTTAGTAAAAGTGTAAGTCCTAACAAGATATTCTGCAGGAGCCATTTGGCTTGCAATAAAATAAGTTCTTATAAGTTGATAAAGTCTCTTTTCTTGCTCAGAAAGCGGAACTTCTTCTCTATATACATCAGTTGGTCTAATACATTCATGAGCATCTTGAACAAATTTACTTTGCCTAATCTTTCTTCCCTTACCTACAAATTCCTCTCCAAAATAAAGCTTTATAAATTCTTTTGCCATTCTTTGAGCATATTCACTTACTCTGACAGAATCAGTTCTCATATAAGTAATATATCCATTCTCATAAAGTCTTTGAGCATAATACATAATTTGTTTTGGTTCATAGCCCAACATTTTTTGAGAAATTTCAATAAGTGTAGTTGTTTTAAGAGGTAAAGGTGGATTTTTCTTTTCTGTTTTTTCCTCTATTTTTTCAAGACTAACTAAGCTATTTAGAAGTTTTTCTTTATAAAATTTTATAAGTTCCTCTCTGTTTTTCGTTTTATAAAATTTGTTTTTATAATAAAGCTCAGATAAAATTGTTAGAGAATCCTTTTTTAGTTTAATTTCTAAGGAATAACTTTTTTCAGGGATAAAATTTTCTATTTCTTTTTCTCTTTCCACAATTAGTCTTAAAGCTATACTCTGAACCCTTCCAGCTGAAAGGCTCTTTTTAAAAGTTTTTGAAAGCTTCGGAGAAATTAAATAACCTATAAGTCTATCAAGAACCCTTCTTGTAAGCCAAGACTGATAAAGATTTAGATTAATTTCTCTTAAATTAGAAAGAGCTAAATTTAAACCCTTTTCTGTAATTTCTATTAAATCAAGCCTTCTAAACTTAAGCTCAGGATTGGCTTTATAAAGGTATTCATAAAGATGATAGGCAATAGCTTCTCCTTCTCTATCAGGATCAGTAGCAAGATATATTTCTCTCGCTTTTGAACTTATCTTTTTTATTTCTGAAAGAACCTTTCTCTTATTAGGAAGCCAATACAAGGTTGGTTTAAAGGTTTTTAGATCAATACCAAGTTTAACCTTGGGAAGATCTTTTACGTGTCCAAGGGTAGCCCTAAAAACAAAACCATCTTTTAAAAATTTTTTTAGAGTTTTAATTTTAGTTGGTGACTCAACCACAAAAAGTATCATAGTTTTTAATTATAACACTTTTCAAAACCATTTCTCTATACCATATTAAAATTCATACCAATTTTTCGACAGGGTCTTTTAAATCCTCATATATGTTTAATTAGTTGACTTATAATTCAAAATATTTGAGGATCTATGGTAAACCCTTTAGAAGCTTATAGTAAGGAATGAAAACAATCCTTGTAGAACCAATTATTAACTCATTTTCTAAGGTTAAATTAACTACTAAAGCAACCTCAGGCTTATATTTTTCAATAAAACTTTTCATAGATCTTGTGACTTGAGAGGATTTGAGGCTGCTATATTTTACTTCAATCGGTATAACTCTGATGCCTTCGTCCACAACAAAATCTATCTCTGCACCGTCTTTAGTTCTCCAATAGTAAACCTTTGATGAGGAGTTATTTAGGTTTTCTTTTAATAAGTTGTACACAAAATTCTGGAAAACAAAACCAGGCTCCTTCAACCTTCCAAAGACCCCTCCTGCAAAATTTAATAAACCCAAGTCATAAAAATAGTATACAGGAGCCTTGGTTAGCTCCTTACGAAGATTGGTAAAATACGGAGTAACCACTTGGATTATAAAGGTCTTTTCAAGATACCATAGATAATTCCTTAAGGTGCTAATTGATATTCCTAAGGTATTTGAAAGTTCAGATAGTTTGATCGGTCTTCCTATTTCACGAGCAAGAACCCTCACAAGCCTGCTAAACTCTTCAATCTTATAGACTTTGAGCAAATAGGAAATGTCCTTTTCTATGTAACTTTGGTATATCTCCTTTATTTCTGCTTCCTTTTCAGAAAGCTCGAGATTTAGCACAACTCTTGGATAGCCACCAAAATTGAGATATTCTTCAAGTAGCTCTCTTGCCTTGGTCTCTTCAACTAAAAAAAATTCTTGAAGCTTAGATTCATACTTATACCCTGTTCGGTAATTTACAAACTCCTCAAAGGTTAGCGTAGTTAACTCAAAAATTCTCTTTCTTCCCACAAGAGATTCCTTTATCCTTTCCTTTAGTTCAATGCTACCAGAGCCTGAAATAATAAACTTATAGGGAAGACCCATATCGTAAATCCCTTTTAAAAAAAGACCCGCATCTTCTTTTCTCTGTATCTCATCAATAAACACAAAACCCCGCTCCCTTCCTATCTCAAGCTCTATTTTCTTTAAGAGCTTTGACTGAGATTGAAAATACTCTTTGTCTGTCTCAATATCAAGATTAAAAAAGACAGTCTTATGCCCTTCTCTTCTTAATTCTTCTTCAAGAAGCTTCATCAAAGTAGTCTTTCCAGCTTGCCTTGGACCTACAATTAACGTAATCTCAGGCTTTAAAAGATGTTCCTTAATCTTCTGATATAACTTTCTTTTAATCATACTTTTATTTTAGTACGAGAAAAAATAAAGTGCAATATCTAAATTCTCGGTTTTTTTAAAATTCACCGTTGATAGTTTGATGAAGTTTGTGTCCAATTTCTATGAAGTTCAGTATACGCAGTTATTGCTTTTACGACTTTATCAGGTAACTCCCTTAATTTCTATTTCAACTTTTTTAAGTATTATATTACCCACTTTTACTTTTAAATGTCTTGCAACAGTTGCACATTTTACTTTTAGAAGAAAAAATATACTTTTCTTACTTTCTTCACTTAATGTTTCATAATTACCTTGCCCTTTAGAAATTATCATATCTGCATTATTATAAATTTTTAAAAATTCCTCTGAGCATAAATTTAAGATTACCCCAGGTGCATCTGAACCAGTAGTAATGACTTCAGCTACATCATTCATTTTAACCTGCTTTGCATCTTCTATAGTTGCATCATTAATCACCGATTCCCCTTTTACTGCATAATAAACTTTTAAATTGTGCTTCTTTAGTATCTCTTCTATAAGTATTTTATCAAAAACAATTTCACCAGCATTATCACCAAGATAAAGTAATGTTTTTGCAATTTTTAAACTCTCACAAAATAAATCATAATCACATATAGCAAATTCCTTGGTTAATACTTCCTTCAAAGTATTCTCTAAATCAAACTCACCACCAGTTGCACCAAAATCAATAATGTTTCCTGCAATTGCCAGTCTTATTGCGGTTAGCAAAGGGTCAGACGAATTTTTTACTATATTTTTAAGATCTAAATACATATTTAATGCTATCTCATTATATTTAACTTTTATATCATGATAAGGATCTTTGCAATCTGTAACTTCTTTAATAATTCTGTAAATGTGACGAGTTATATGCGGAGGAGTAAAAATTTCATCTGGATTTTTTTGAAAAAAATTTACAAGAAACTTCATTACCTCAATTAAAGCCAATCTCTGAATTTTTTCATCATTTGTAGAAAGCCTTGCAGTATCAAGTGCCTGTCTTAGAAAACAAGGGAAGCAATCTAAATATGTTTTCATTTCAATTCAGCTCATTTATTGTTTAATTTTTGCAGTTTTTTTCTACAGCAACTCCTGCTTCAAGAAATTTAATTATTTTTTTTGCTAATTGTTTCAGCTTGCTCCTCTTAATATCTTAATAATCTTTATAATTTTAGTGACGATTATATAAAGAAATTGGCATGATTGTCAAGTTTTTTCAAGCTTTACAACTGTCTTATCTTTTCCCTAACCTTTTCTTTCCCCCATTTTTAAGTATTTTATATACTTTACGCCAACAATTTTACCCTTATCTGATCTTTGTTTAGAAGTTTGAAAATATTTTACCAATGTAACATTTAAAATTAGTAACCACATTGAATTTTTTCTAAAATCGGTTATAAAACTTTAAGAATGCCTATCAAAATAGGCTTAACAGAAATTAGAAAAAAAGAATTAGAAAATGAGTTAAAACGCTTAATCCCTGAGATTATTAAACTTGATGTAGAAAAGATTATCCTCTTTGGCTCTTTAGTAAGTGGAGAAATCCATCAAACAAGTGATATTGATTTAATAGTTATAAAAAAGACTTATAAAAAATTCTTAGACAGACTTGATGAATTTTATGACCGATTAAATCCTAAAGTAGCTATTGATATTTTTGTTTATACTCCTGAAGAATTTGAAGAAATAAAGGAAAATAATTCATTTATCAAAAAAGCCTTGAAAGAAGGAATGATTTTATATGAAAAGAAACAAGAAAGATGAAGCACAGAGATGGTTTTTACAAGCTCAAAAAGATTTAGATGATGCGAAGTTTAATTTGTCTGGAGAAAGATTTAATGTCGCTTGTTTTTTAGCTCAACAGTCAGCAGAAAAAGCTATGAAAGCTTACTTAATTTTTAAAGGTGTTGATTTTGTATGGGGGCATTCAGTTACAGATCTATGCGAGGATGCTAAAAAGTTTGATTTTGAATTTCAAACAATTGAAAGGGCTTGTAAATCCTTAGATAAATTTTACATTCCTACTCGTTACCCTAATGCTTTACCAGGAGGAATTCCCTCTGAAGCTTTTGATAAGTCAGATGCTGAGAAGGCTATTTCTTTAGCTATAGAAGTTTTAAAATTTGTTGAGAAAAAGTTGAAAAGTTAGATCAATCACAGAAGAAATTTTATAAGCACAATATTTAATTTCTCGGATTTTTTAAATCAACCTCTGATGGTTTTGATTAAGTTTATGTTCAATTCCTATGAAATTCAGTATACCCAGTTATTATTTATTACTTTCAACTCTTTTAAGTATTATATCACCTACTCTTACTTTTAAATGTCTTGCAACAGTTGCACATTTTACTTTTAGAAGAAAAAATATAATATGCTTATATATTACTTTCAATAGCTCAAGAAATGGAAATGCAAGTTGTAATAGCATCTATTCCTTTAGCTAAACTTTTGGGAATAATCCCAAATTTACCCTTAAAACCAAAAATTATTGACGAATACAGCGATTATTTAACTTTATTTGAAAAAATAACAATTGAAGATGTTAAAGAAAAAACACTCATTCTTGTATCTTATAAAGAAATTATAGACCTGATAAGAGATCTTTATTTAAGTGGAAGTCTTTCAAAAGATTGTTTAGCGATAATCTCTGAACCTGAACCTCAAATTGAAGAGGGGTCAGAATATAGGGTTATAGCTAATTGGTTTTTCATTATGGGAATTGAATCTTATAGAATAAGAGTATCAGGTCATTATTATCAATATCAACTTAAGACTATATTGGATAAAATTAAACCACAAAAAGATGTAAAAATAGTTCACACTGAAAAACCAGAGTTATTCTTAAAATTACTCAATAAGATTTTATAATGTACAAGTATAGTTTTTAAAAATTTGTGAAAATATTTCACAAGTATGTAAAAATAATTAACTACAATAAATTTATAATTCTTGTTGATATTAATTTTAATATCTTTATGTTAAAAAAGTTTTATAAATATAACAATTCAAAATAGTAATAAACACCTCTTAAAACCTAATTTGACAGGTTAGTTTACTTTCTTTATAATTTTAAACAAAAGAAAAAATAAAAATTGTGAAAGAAATAAATGTCAACCCTTAAAGAAAATAAAACCAGAACTTGTTGAATTAAAAATGATTCTTAAGGAGAAATATAAAATAAAAGAAATTGGAATATTTAGCTTATAAATAAAGGTAAAAAACTAAATGAGTGATTTTGATATACTTGTTAAATTTTGAAGAAGATGCAAAAGTCGGCTTACTGGCATTTATTAATCTAAAAAACTTCTTAACAAAGGAGCTTGAAGTTAAAGTAGACCTCATGGAAAAGAATGAACTAAAAAAAACTAGCTATAGGGGGTTTTTAAAATTATGAAACATGTTATTTACGCAGCATATGGATCAAATCTTTTGAAAGAACGATTTATGGTTTATATAAAAGGTGGCCTATACAGGGGAGAGGAATATAAAGGATGTGAAGATAAAACCGAACCCATATCTCTTGGATGGATGTATGTGCCCCATAGATTATATTTTGCTAAAAATTCCAAAAGGTGGAATGGTAAAGGCATTGCTTTTTTAACCTGTGAAAAGGAGTCAAACCCAGAATATCACGCAATTGTCAGGCTCTGGAAAATAACCGAAGAGCAGTTTGAATGTGTGCATAAGCAAGAAGGAAAGGGTTGGTATCATGAAATTTTAACCTTAGGCGAAAAAGATGGACTTACAATAAAGACCTTTACGGGGTGTTGGATGGATAATATAAACTTACCTTCAGAAGAGTATTTGGATGTTATAAAGAAGGGTTTAAAAGAGACTACAGGATGGACGGATCAAGAAATAGAGAAATATTTATCTAAGTTTACTTCTTAATTCTATAATCTTTCATTAATCTTCTTAACATGAAATACAAAAGGTCTTCATACTGAATCCTTTACCATTAAATGTTTTAATGGTCTTTATCCACCCCTTCACATTTCTTTTATCCTCAGGAAAAAACTAAGTTGCTTTATAGAAGTTTTGTGATAATTTATAAAAACTTTCAAAAAACTCTTCTTGAAGGAGGCTCTTTATGGAAGAAAAAAATACTGAAGAAATGATGGAACTTCCTAAATTAGAGAAAAAACTTGAAAAAATGACTATTAAAGAGCTGAGAGAAATTGCTCTCCAAATTCCTGAAATTAGTGGTGTTCATGGAATGAATAAAGAGGAACTTATATCAGTTTTAAAGAAAATCTATGGAATTAAAGAGGAGCCTAAAAAAGTTGGAGAATCAATGAGAGAACTCAAGGCTAAAGTAAAAAAATTTAAAGCCCTTGCTGAAGAAGCGAAAAAAAATAAAGATTGGATAAAATATGAAAGATATAGAAAATTGGCAAGTAGATTTAAAAAACGTACCAGAAAATTAGCCAAAGTTACTTCCTAAAATTTATGGAAGATGTTCTTTTTCAAACAGATATCAAAGAAGTCTCCCTTTTAAAAAGAGGGAAAGTAAGAGATATCTACGATCTTGGAGATAGACTTCTTATTGTTGCTACAGACAGAATCTCTGCTTTTGATGTGGTTTTACCTACCCCTATTCCTGATAAAGGGAAAATACTTACTCTTATGACCCTTTTCTGGCTTGACTTTCTTAAAGATATTGTAGAAAATCATCTTATCACAGCTTATATAGAAGAATATCCTCAAATCCTTAAGCCTTACAAAGAAATTCTTTACCAAAGAAGTATGATTGTTAAGAAAGCTAAAGTTATTCCTGTTGAATGCATTGTAAGAGGTTATATAACAGGTTCTGCGATGAGGGATTATCAAAAAACCGGTAAAGTTTGTGGAATAAAACTACCTGAAGGCTTAAAAGAGGCTGATAAACTTTCAGAACCCATTTTTACCCCTTCAACTAAAGCTAAAGAAGGACACGACATTAATATTACTTTAGAGGAGCTTATAAATATTGTAGGAAAAGAAGTTGCAGAAACTTTAAAAGAAATTTCTTTAAAACTTTACCTTAAGGCTTCAAATTATGCTGAATCAAAAGGTATAATCATTGCAGATACAAAGTTTGAGTTTGGATTTTATGAGGGAAAAATAATTTTAATTGATGAAGTCTTAACTCCAGATTCTTCGCGTTTTTGGCCAAAAGATGAATATGAACCCGGAAAGCCTCAAAAAAGCTATGACAAACAATTCTTAAGGGATTGGCTAAAATCTATTTCTTGGAAAGAAAATGCTCCTCCAACTATTCCACCTGAAATTGTAGAAAAAACAAGAGCTAAATACTTTGAAGCTTTATATAGACTTACGGGAAAAACCTTGTAAAAGTGCCTTTAAAGTATACTATAGTTTCCATTGAAAATATAGATCTTCAAGATAGGACTTATCTTTTTTCTTATCCAAAAAGGGGAGAATTTTTAAAAAATAGCATAAAATCTGTAGGTCTTCTTCAACCACCTATCCTTTTTTTAGAAAAAGGTTATCCAAAATTTAAAATTGTTTGTGGAGAAGGAAGAATAATTGCTTGTAAAGAACTTGGAATTCAAGAAATACCAGCTTTTATTGGGGAGAATTATTCATCAAAAGAGCTTTTTCTTTTGTCTCTTGAGAGTAATCTTTTTAGAACATTAAACATAGTTGAAAAAGCAGAAGTTGTAGGGAAGGCTTTAAATTTCTTTTCTATAGAGGAGGTAATAAATCTTCTTCCTAAACTTAGTTTAAATCCTTCTTATTACTGGATAGAATATTTACAAGCAATTTATAGCCTTGAAGATCCTATTAAAACACTTATTGTAGAAGAAAGGCTAAATCCTAAGGTTGCAGTAGAGCTTGCTGATTTATCTTCAAAAGAAAAAGAAGAATATTTAGAGTTTCTTAAAAAGTTAAACTTAAGCTTTAGCGAACAAAAAGAAGTTTTAGAAAAACTTTTAGATTATAAAAAAAGAAAAGACCTCCCTTCTCTTTTACCAGAAAAATTAAAAGAAGCTCTCAAAGAAGAAGATTTTAACAAAAGAAAAATAGAATTTTTTAGAATTTTAAAAGAACTCTATTATTCCTTTTATTTTCATAAATGGAAAAAGGTATCTTCCTTAATTGAAAAATTTCGAAAAAAAGATATTTATCTTAGCTTTTCACCTTATTTTGAAAAAAAGGAAATAGAAATTCAATTCAAAAATATTTCTTTTGAAGACTTTCAAAAGAAATTAGAATTTATAGAAAAAAACAAAGAAGAAATCAAAAAAATTTGGGAAGATCTTTAATTTTTCTCTTTTTCCATTTTATACCATATATTTAGAAATAGCTCATTAAAAACTTTACCTGGATTTTTAAATTCTTTTTTTATAGCAAGATCAGCTTTAAAAAGTTCCTCAAATATAAAATTAAAATCTTTTATCTTTTCTGAGTGAATTTTTATATTAAATAAGGCGTAAGGATGAGTTTCTGCAATTATTTTAGGTATCTCTTCTAAGGGATTATCTTTTAATTCCTGAAATCTTTTATTAAAATTGGGATATCTCTTTTCTGAAGCAAGTTCTGGATATTTTTCCAAAAATTCTTTTAATATCTGCATCTTTTTAAAAAATTTATAAAAGTGCCCTAAAATTTTAGGAGGTTCTATTTTTCTGTCTAAAAGATTTAAGACTATTTTATAAGCCCTTTCAGGTCCATAATGAAAAAACCTATCTGTTAAATAAAATAATGCATCCTCTTCAGAGGGAGCTACAATTTCCCAAATGTCTTCTTCAGTTATTATTGATTTGTCTTCAGTGTAAAAAACTAATTTTTCAAGTTCATTTTTAAAATAATGATAATCCTTTCCTACTAAGGAAAGAAATAGGCTTGCTGTGCTTTTGTCCATACTTTTTCCATGTTTTTTTAAAGTCATTATAAGCTCTGATTCTAAAAGATCCTCCTCTCTTTTAGTTGAAAAAGGTATAACAGCTCCATTTTCAAGGGCATATTGATATAAAGGACGATTCTCATTAAAATTTTCACTAATTAAAAACCAACTAAATAAATCCTTTCTTTCATTAAGGTTTTTGATTATCTCTTTTTCTTTTTCATAGGTAATATTTTCTGCTCCTAAGATAAGATAAACTTTTCTTATTCCAAATAAACTTTCTTGATACCCTCTTGTTTCAAGAAAGATTTGTTTTTCTTCTTTATCTTTAAGATTATAAACTTCTAAAAGAGAATTTTTTTCTCTTAGAACCTCATAGATTTCTTTAGCTTTTTCTCTACAAATATTTTCGGGTCCTATTAAAAGATAAACAGGAGCTATGCGATTTTTTTTAGCAAGATCAATCAATTTAATTACCTGAATAGGAGTAAAAATAGGCATAATTTTTACTTAGCTATAAATTCTAATATTTGATCTTTTTTTATTGTTCTTATAAGATTTGTGGAGCCAATTTTACCTACGGGATAACCCATAGTTAAAACTAAGGTATCATCCTCATTAATTAATTTTTCCTGGTAAGCTTTTTTAATAAACTCTTTTACCATATTTTCTTGTTCTTCTTTTTCTGATAGAACCATATAAGGATAAATTCCCCAAATTATTTTTAACTTTCTTAAAATTTCTTCATTATGCACATTTACTATAATAAGAGGCTTTGGTCTAAATTTAGCTACTCTTTTAGCTGAACTTCCAGATTTGGTAAAAACAACTATAGCTTTAGCACCTATTTCTTCAGCTAAAATACAACTACTATGAGCTATAGCAAAATCTGGAGAAACAGGCTTTATTTTTTCTAATTTTTCCTCATAAAATTTTTCTGCTTCCTCAATAACTCTTACCATAGTTTTTACAGCTTCAACAGGGTAATTTCCTACAGCGGTTTCATCAGAAAGCATAAGAGCATCTACTCCTTCAAAAACAGCATTTGCTATATCTGAAACATCAGCTCTTGTGGGCATAGTAGAATTTATCATAGAAGTTAACATTTGAGTAGCAATTACTACAGGAATACCATACTCTCTTGCTTTTTTTATAAGAACTCTTTGAATAACCGGAATTTTTTCTATAGGAATTTCTACTCCTAAATCTCCTCTGGCAATAATTAAACCATCAGAAACTTCTATTATTTCATCTATATTATCTAAAGCTTTTTGAGTTTCAATTTTAGCAAAAATAGGTATATCTTTACCAAATTTTTGAGCAATTTTTCTTGCTTCTAAAATATCCTTTTTATTTCTTACAAAAGAAAGGGCAACAAAATCAACTTCTTTTTTTAAACCAAATTCCAAGTCTTTCTTATCTTTTTCTGTTAAAGCTTTTATTGAAATTTCTGCACCAGGAAAATTAAGACCTTTTTTTGAAGAAATAACTCCTCCTTGAATAACTTCTGTTACTACTTTTTCAGATCTTTTTTCTATCACTCTAACCTTTATAAGTCCATCTGCTATAAAAATTAAATCCTCCTTTTTTACTTCTTTTAAAATTTCAGGATGATCTATATACACTTTACCAACTTTGTTTTTCTTCTCACAAAAAATAGGTTCTTTATAAATTTCCAAAATTTCTCCTTGATGTAAAGTAAAGGGGTTCTTTACCTCACCTATTCTTATTTTTGGTCCAGAAAGATCTTGTAAAATTGCAACTGTCTTTTTTAGCTCTAAAGAAACTTTTTTAATTCTTTCTATATTTTCTTTATGGTAATCTATATCTCCATGAGAAAAATTAAGCCTAAAAACATCAACCCCTACTTCTATAAGGGCTTTAATAGTTTGATAATCTCTTGATGCTGGACCGAGAGTGGTGATTATTTTTGTCTTTCTCATTTGTTTTTTTAATATAATTCATTTTCAAAAATAAACCAATAAATATAATTATAAACAAATAAAAATTTTAAATATCTGTATTTATCTAAAATTGTTTAAAATTGTCTTGAATTTATAAAAAAAAGATTTAATTTTTAAAAAGCCGTATAAAGGAGAAAATAAAATGGAAAAATGGGATAAAATTGAAAAAATAGAAAAAGAAGAAAGTATTCATGGTATAGGAGAACCTGATTTAAAATCTATTTATACTGGAAGCCAAGCTATCAAAAAAGCACCTAAGTTATATGGTGTTCAAACTGGTATAGCTGGACTTGATGATTTATTTTTTATAGTAATTTCTGAAAACGGGAAATTGGTAAAGAAAAATCTTGGTGGAATTCCGGCTTATTCAGTTTTTAATATTACGGGAATTTCTGATACGGGAAAATCTTTAATGGTTGAACAATTTGCTGTCAAACAGGCATCCTTAGGTGAAAAAGTAGCCTTTATAACAGTTGAAGCTCCTGCCAATTTTGTAGTAGCCTCTTTAAAATTAAGAGCAAATGCTATGGGATTAAGATTTGAAGATTTTGAGGATAATATAATTCTTATTGATGCAGCTTCCTCAACTCGACTAAGAGAAAACATCCCAGATCTTCTTGCTACCTTAGCTTATGTTATCCAAAACTATAAAGTTAATTTTACAATCATAGATTCTATTACAGGTCTTTTTGAAACAAAAGAAATGCTTGCCCGTGCTATTATAAGAAGGCTTTTTAATTTTATGAAAAAATGGTATCAAACAGCTTTTTTTGTTTCTCAAAAAAGAAGCGGTCATGAAGAGTTAACAGCTGAAGCAGCTGGTGGATATGCAGTTGGTCATATCGTTGATGGAACAATGGTTTTAGCAAAAGAGCTTATTGATTCCTCTTTTAAAGCAAAACTTTATAAGAAAGAAATAGGCGAAATAGTTAGACTTTTCAGAATTGACGGATGTAGAATGTGTGGACATGATACTAAAACTCACTTTTTAGAAATAACAGAAGAAGGTCTAGTAATAATTAAGGAACCCATTTCTAAAATTTAAATAAGGAGGTAATAAAAATTGGTTATACAGATTGGAAGTCCCGTTGTTTCTGATGCAGAAATAGAACATTTAGTAAACCGTGTATTTTTTAAAGCTATAGAACTTTTAGGGGGTCTTAATAAACTTGCTGAATTTAGAACATTAACTTGGCTTCCTTCCTTAGCAAGAGCTGTTTTTGTAGTTGTTTTAAAAGAAGAATTTGTAAAAACAGATGAAGAAATCGCTTCCAAAGTTGGTTTAACTAAAAATACAGTAAGAAATATTTTGAGAGCTGATCCAGAACTTGCTATTCAAAAAATAAAGGCTTTAGAAGAATTAGTAAGTGATGAAACAAGAGAGCTTAAAGTTCATACTGCAGGTGGTATTGCAAAACTTGCCTATAAAGAAATTAGAGAAGGGCATGATGCTCAAACCTTTTTCTATTATTCCTCTACTTTAGCAGAAGATTTATTAAAAGGTCTTGATATACCTTGGGCTTATTTAGTTTTAAGAAAGACAAAAGGAATAAAATATCCTATAGTCTCTCCAGAAGAACTTAAAGAAAAACTTGATGGATTAACTATTAAAGGGATCTCTGCAGAAGAAATAATAAAGAGTATACAATATCCTATAAAAACTCCTGCTGTGCTTATTCATGAAATAAAAGAATATTTAAAACTAAAAGAATTATAAATCCTTTCACTTCCGAAGTGGTAGATTTTTATTTTTAATTTTGTTGTTTGTGGTATAATAAGGTAACTTTTTATGTTTTTTTATGTAAATGTTTATTAAAAGATTAGAGATTTATGGTTTTAAGTCTTTTCCTCACAAAGTTTCTATACCCTTTTCTCCAAGAATAACAGCTATTGTTGGACCAAATGGGGTTGGAAAAAGTAACATACTTGATGCTATACGCTGGGTTCTTGGGGAGCAAAGTCCTAAAAAATTAAGAATAAAAGAGCTTTCTGACCTTATATTTTCAGGAAATAGCGATAGAAAAATTGATTTTGCAGAAGTAAAACTTTTTTTAAACCACGAACCTCCCATTTGGGAAATATATAAAGATTTTCCAGAAATATTAATTACCAGAAGATTTTATAGAGATGGAGAAAGCGAATACTTTATTAATCAAAAACCTTGCAGACTTAAGGATATACAATTTCTCTTTCTTGATTTAGGAGTAAATCCTCAAAGTTACGGAATCATTGAACAAGGAGAAGTAAGCAAATTTATTGAACTTTCCCCTAAAGAAAGAAGGATATTTTTGGAAGACCTTGCAGGGGTCTCAAGATTAAAAATTACCGAAGAAAATACCCTTAAAAATCTTCAAAAGGCTGAAGAAAATTTATTAAGACTTAAAGACATAATTAATGAAGTTAAAGGACAGTATGAAATCTTAAAAAAACAGGCAGAAGAGGCAAGAAAATATATAAGCTTAAAAGAAAAACTTCAAAAGCTTTTGATTCAAAAAAATTTGTACCTATTAGAATTAAACCAAAAAGAAAAAGAAAAGTTAGAGAAAAGAAAAGAGGAACTTTCAAATAAAAAACAGATACTTGAAAAAGAAATAGAAAATATAGAAAAAGAAGAACAAACAATTTATCAAGAAATTCTTATTTTAGAAAGAAAAATAAAAGATCTCAAAAGGGATCTTCAATCTAAGGAAAATTATCAAAAAGAACATAAAGAAAACTTAGAAAATTTAATTAAACAGGAAAATGAATTAATTCATAAATTGGAAAAAATAAAAATAAAAAAAGAAAATGAAGAGGAAAAATTAAATAGTTTCAATAAGGAGCTTCTTTCTATTGAAATTAGTTTAAAAAATTTAAAAGGAAAAGAGGAAAGCTTTAATGAAAATTTAAAAAATCTGAAAAGAGAAAAAGAGGAAATTTCCAAAATATTTGAAGAAAAATTTAAAAATTTTCAGAATTTCGAAAAAGAATATCTTTTAATGAAAAAAGAAGAAGAAAATCTTAGAGAAAAAGGAAAATTTCTTGAAAAGGAAGTTTTTCAATTAGAAAAAGAGAAAAAAATAAATGAAAAAATTTTAGAAGAACTTTTTATAAATTTAAAAACTTTGGAAGAAGAAAAAAAGACTTTAGATTCTCTATTTAAAGAAAAAGAGAAAAATTTGGAAGATTTAATTAATTTTAAAGAAAAAATCGTTAAAGAAAGTAAAGAATTATATAAAGAGCTTGAAAATTTTAATGATAAAAAACAAAAACTTTTAATTGAGATACAATCTTTAAAAGATAGATTAAGTCTAATAGAAAAAATACTCTCTAAAAGTTTACCTTCAGTTTCAAAAAATCTAAATTTACCCTCTTTGGAAAACTATCTTAACTTAAATGCTGAAGACATATCTTTACTTGAATTAATATTTAAGGAAAATTTGGATGCCTTTGTCATAAATGAACTTAATTTAATAAAAAATTTCATCTCACAAGACCTTAAAGAGAATATTGTTTTCCTTTGGGGAGAACCTGAAATTATCAAATCTTTTTCTATAGAAAAATATAACTCTTTTTCAGATAAAATTTTAGAAAGTTATAAAAAACATCCCAGATTTATTTATTTTATAAAAGAAAAAATTTTGTTAACTCCCTATGGATTTATTTGCTTTATAAGAAAAGAAGAAAAAGGTATTTTCAGTTTAAGAAGAGAAAAATTAGATCTTTTAAATAAGGTTGAAGCTTTAGAAAAGGGTTTAAAAAATATTCTTGAAAAGGAAAAAGAATTAAAGTCAAAAACAGAAGAATTAGAAAAGGAACTTAAAAGAGTTGAGAAAGATATTAAAAACGTTAATTACGGGCTTGAAAATTTAAAATCCCAAAAGGAAAAGATAGAAATATCTTATATAAAATGGGAAACAGAAAAAAAGGTTTTAGAAGAAAAAATAAATTATATGGAAAATAAATTAAAAAGTTTAAAAGAAGAAAAAGAAAATCTTAATAAAAAACTAAGTGATATAAATGAATTGATTAATAAAAGAGAAAAAGAATATGAAGTAATTAAAAATGAAAAACTTAATTTAAAAGATAATTTAGAAGAATTAGGTCAAAAAATTAATTTTTTTGAACAGGAAATAATAAAAATAAAAACTGAAGAAGAAAATTTAAGAAAAAGAAAAGATTATATTCAGGAAGAAATAAAAAAAATAAAAGCTTTCTTGAAACAATATGAATTTGATAAAGAAACTTTATTAAAAGAAATCGATTATTTAAGAGATAAAATAAAAGAGTTTAATAAAAGGATTAAAAATTTAAGCTCTGAAATTTCTGATCTTACTAAAGTTCTTGAAGATCTTTCAACAAAAAAGGAGGAAGAGGAAAGAAAATTAAAAATTTTAGAAAATAAAAAGAGAAAAATAGAAAGGGAACTTAAAGAATTAAATACTGAGGAACACAATTTAGAATTAAATTTATTAGAGAAAAAATTGTTTTTAGATTCTATTCAAAGGGATTTAAAAGAAATTGGTTTTGAAAAAGAAATAGAAATAGAATTTATTAAAGAAAACAAAGAGATTTTTGACCTTAAGGAAATGGAAGAAGAAATTGAGAAAACAAAAAATTTATTAAATGAATTTAAAGAGGTTAATTTAGCAAGTTTGAAGGAATTTGAATTTGTATCTCAAAGATATGAAAAATTAATGAGCCAAAAAGAGGATTTAGAGGTAAGTATAAGAGAATTTAAAAAAATTTTAGAAAATATCAAAGAAATATCAAGAGAAAGGATTTTAAAAACCTTGAAAGAGGTGAATAAAAAATTAGAAGAGATTTTTCCTCTTGTTTTCAAAAATGGAAAGGTTGAACTTTTACTTTCAGGAGACGATCCTTTAAGCTCCGGGCTTGAGCTAAAAATAAGTATTCCTCACAAAGGTTTAAAACACATAAATATGCTTTCTGGAGGAGAAAAAGCTCTTTGTGCTTTAGTTATCTTAATTTCTTTTTATTTAGTTAAACCTGGGCCCTTCTGTATATTAGATGAAGTAGATGCCTTTTTAGATGAAAAAAATTCTTTAAAGTTTATTAAACTTCTTGATTTGATAAAAAAGTCTTCCCAAATAATTTTAATTACCCATAATCCACATATTATGAAAGAAGTGGATACCCTTCTTGGTGTAACTATGGAAGAAAAGGGAATTTCAAAAATATTTATTATTAAAAAAGAAAACTTTTTTAACGAGGATATAGCTTACTAAGATTAGAAAGAGCAATTTCTGAAATAAGAGAAGCTAAAGCTTCTCTATTTGGCATATCTATTTCTATAAACATCACCCCAAATTCTGTATGATACTTTTCATTTTTTATCCATCTTATTTCAGCCTTACCTTTGATGGCTGATTTCCATTTTATTAATACATTTATAATATCTCCTTTATTTAAATTGACTTGAGAATCTGTTTTTATCCTTAACCCTTCTCCACTTATATCTATAATCTCTACGGGAAAGATAACACCTTTTTCGGTTGCTACCCTTCCTTCTAAAGAAGTTCTATAACGGGAGTAATAGCGTTTATCTGCATCCATTTTATACCCTCTTTTTTATTTTAACTCAGAAAGATAATGAATTATTTTTTCAAGCCTTTCTTTTAAATCATTATAACTAATTTTTTCTTTTTCAACAATTTCTCTCGGAGCTTTCTCCAAAAACTCTTTATTTTCCAATTTTTTTTCAATTTGAGCTATTTTTTTCTCTATTTTTTCTTTCTCCTTTTCCAGTCTTTTTATTTCCTTTTCTATATCAATCAATCCTTCAAGATTTATAAATATTTCACCTTCTGGTAAAACTAAAGAAACTTCACCTTTTTTCTTTTCATAATTATTTCTTAATTCTATATCTGAAATCTTTGCTAAAAATTTAATCGGCTCTTTTTGATTTTTAATAAAATCTAAAATTTCTTTATTAAAACTCCTAAAAGTAACACTTAAATCAGTCTTTAAAGTTAAATTATATTCAGCTTTAATACTTCTTATTCCTACAATAAGTTCTTGCAAAACTTTAACCCATTTCTCAGCCTCTTCGTTAATAAGTTTTTCTTCAAATAAAGGATATTTAGCTATAATAATATGCTCAGTTTCTCTTTCAGGAAGATACTGCCATATCTCTTCTGTGATAAAGGGTATAAAAGGATGTAACAATTTTAACGAATTTTTTAGAACTTCTAAAAGGACTCTTTGAGTACTTTTTCTATAATTGGGATCCTTTAAATAAATTTTAGAAATTTCTAAATACCAATCGCAGAATTTATCCCAGAAAAAGTGATAAACTTGCATAGCTGCTTGATCAAATTCAAATTCCTCAAGTTTTTCTCTGGTTATTTTTATAGTTTTTTGAAGTTCAGAAAAAATCCATTTAGAAAATAAAGGAAGTTCATTAGAATTAAGCTCTTCTCTATCAGGGGTATAATTTTTTAGGTTCATTAAAACAAATCTGGCAGCATTCCAGATTTTATTAATAAAATGTCTAAATCCTTCAATACGAGCTTCAGAAAGTTTGATATCTCTTCCCTGGGCAGCTAGAGCAACTAAAGTAAATCTCAAAGCATCAGTTCCATATTTTTCTATCATCTCTAAAGGATCTATTACATTTCCTCTGCTTTTGCTCATTTTTTGACCTTTTTCATCTCTTACCAACGCATGGATATATACATTTTTAAAAGGTATTTGACCCGTAAAATGAATTCCCATCATTATCATTCTTGCAACCCAGAAAAAGATAATGTCAAAACTTGTTACCAAAACTGAGGTGGGATAAAAAGTTTTTAAAGCTTCCGTTTTTTCAGGCCAACCGAGAGTAGAAAAAGGCCAAAGAGCTGAAGAAAACCAAGTATCAAGCACATCCTCATCTCTTTTTAATTCTTTAGACCCACAGAAAGGACATATTTCTACATTTTCTTCTCTACTTACTATAGTCTCTCCACAAGAGCTACAATACCAGACAGGTATTCTATGACCCCACCATATTTGTCTTGAAATACACCAATCTCTTATATTTCTCATCCAGTCAAAATAAAGATTAATCCAGTTTTCAGGAATAAATTTAATAAATCCATATTCTACTGCTGAGATAGCTGGCTGTGCAAGAGGTTTAGTAGATACAAACCACTGTTTTGAAAGCAAAGGTTCAATTACAGTGTTACATCTATAACAATGACCTAAGACAAGTTGATAATCCTCTTCCCTTTCCAAAAGTCCTTCTTTTTTTAAATCTTCTATTACCTTTTTTCTTGCTTCAAATCTATCAAGTCTTGCGTATTTTCCTGCTTCTTCTGTCATTTTTCCTTTTTCATCAATTACTTTCACAAAAGGTAGTCCATGTTTTTTTGCAATTTCAAAGTCTGCAAAATCATGAGCTGGCGTAACTTTAACAGCTCCTGTTCCAAATTCAGGATCAACAATTTTATCTGCAATAAGAGGAATAATTCTTCCTATTAAAGGAAGTTTTATGTTTTTTCCTATTAAAGCTTTATATCTTTTATCTTCAGGATGCACAGCTACTGCTGTGTCTCCAAGCATAGTTTCGGGTCTTGTAGTGGCAACTATAATATAGTTACTACCATCTTCTAAGGGATATCTTATATACCAAAGTTTTCCTGCTATACTTTCAAATTCTACTTCTAAATCTGCAAGAGCTGTTTCACATCTGGGACACCAGTTAATAATATAGTCCCCTTTATAAATCAAACCTTCTTCCCAGAGCCTAACAAATACTTCTCTAACTGCATAAGAAAGTCCTTCATCCATAGTAAATCTTTCGTAGGACCAGCTACAACTCGCGCCTAATTTTTTAAGCTGAGAAATGATTTTATCTCCATACATTGCTTTCCATTCCCAAACCCTTTCTAAAAAAGAGCTTCTTCCCAAATCATATCTTGTAAGTCCTTCTTTGGCTATTTCTTTTTCAACTACATTTTGAGTTGCTATTCCTGCATGATCTGTTCCAGGAACCCACAGTACATCATATCCATCCATCCTTTTATACCTAACCAACACATCTTGAAGGGTGTTATTTAACGCATGCCCTATATGCAAAGCCCCTGTAATATTGGGAGGGGGAATTACTATAGAAAATTTGGGTTTATTTTTATCATAGGTTGGCTCAAAATAACCTCTTTTTTCCCAAATTTTATACCATTTTTCTTCAACCCTTTTAGGATCGTAACTTTTTTCTAAAATTTCAGCTTCCAAAACTAATCCCCTCCTTTAGCTAAAATTTGAGTTCCCAGTCCTTCATCAGTAAAGAGCTCTATAATTAAACTATGTGCTATTCTACCATCTATAATATGAACTTTCTTTACTCCTGATAAAATTGCTTTTCTTGCACTTTTTAATTTAGGAATCATTCCTCCTTTAACTGTCTCTTTTTCTATAAGCTCATTTATATCTTCTACATAGAGTGTAGAAATTAAGTCTCCTTTTTCATCTTTAACCCCTTCTATATCTGAAAGGTAAATCAATTTTTCTGCACGCAAAGCTCCTGCTAAAGCCCCTGCAACAAGATCTGCGTTTATATTATAAGCTTCTCCATCAGGTCCTATTCCTACAGGAGCTATTACAGGAATAAAATCATTTTCAATAAGGGTATATAAAACCTCAGGATTGATTTCTTTAACCTTCCCTACCCTTCCTATATCTATAATCTCTGGTGGTTTATCTTCTCCAGTATATTTATAAAAAGTCATTTTTTCTGCTAATATGAGGTTGCCGTCTCTTCCTGAAAGACCAACAGCTTTTCCTCCGGCTTTATTAATAAAACTCACTATTCTTTTGTTTACTGTTCCCACAAGGACCATCTCAACAACATCCATAGTTTCTTCATCTGTAACTCTCTGTCCTTCAATAAAAACAGGCTTTAATCCCATTTTTTCCATAACCTTATTTATTTGAGGACCTCCTCCATGAACAATAACTGGGCGAATTCCTACATACTTCATCAATACTATATCTTGAGCAAAGGCAGACTTAAGGGCTTCATCTACCATAGCATGTCCACCATATTTAATAACCATAATTTTTTTATAAAAATTTCTGAAATAAGGAAGAGCTGAAATTAATATTTGGGCTTTTTCATGAATTTTAGCATCCATAAAAAATAACCGACTAATCCCTTTATTAAATCTTCTCTCTTACTTTATATATTACCATATAAGGAAAGTCATCAAAAACTAATTCAAAATATTTGGGATCATATTTTCTTAAGATAAACATTTGGTTAAAAAGAGTTTTAAAAACATCAGCATCTAATATAAAAACCTGTCCTTCTTTTTTTTCCTTTACAACTTCAATTATATATCCCCTTTCAAAAAACTTTTTTTGAAAAAACTTTTCCGGAGTTTTAAAATAAAAATAACTGATAGTAGCTACTCCTTTAGAATCCGTTATTATGCCGCTATTTAAATCTATAGAAAGCCTTCCATTTTCACAATCAATAAAATTTTCAGTTAAAATTTTGCACTGAAATGGAGTTATAATTCTTCCAAATTTCCCTTCTTTAGTGTCGAAATTATAGCTTCCAAAATAATGAATCCAAGCAAATTTACCAAATAGATCCAAAGTAAATACCCAATAAACTGGAGTTTTTATTTCTCTTACATAATTTCCTTCTTTTATTTTTTCTACTAATTCTTTTGCAGAAATTCCTTCTTTTAATTTTTCTGCAATACCTGTTAATCCAAAGTTACTTATAAAAGAAGTAATAAACCAAGCTTCTTTTGGATCTGAAGTGGTAAAGCTTCTTGCTATAAAATAGGTTTTAGGACTACTCTGAGATCCACCATCGTGAAAAGTTGTTCTTCTTGAATAAAGCTGAAAGGCATAACCATAATCCCACCATGTCCAAATAGCACTATTCTCAGGTGTATGAATTTTAATATAATCCATATCTCTAACCAATGGAGAAAAAACCTTAGGATAGCTATTAAATCCTAAAACAGGCTTTTGAATCCATATAATTAAAATGAGAAAAAAAGTTCCTATAAGGTGAATAATTAATTTTTGCTTTTCTTTTTCTTTAAAAAGGTTTAAAAGAGGCATAATTTGATTAAAAAATAGATAAATCAAATATCCAATTCCTATTCCTATAAATGGTGCAAGATACATTACAAAACGAGCACCTGAAACAAAGGATAAAAGTCCTATTACAAAAAAAGGAAAAATAAAAAGCATGTTTCTTAAATTAAAAAGAAAGAAAAGAAGTGCTCCTATAAGCCCAGAAATTCCTAAAATATAGCTAAAAATAACACTTCCTATAACCTCTTTAAATTGTAATCTTTGTAATTCAGAAATAGACATAAAAACATTGGGAAAGTCTTTAAATAAAATTTCAGCAGAAGTAGGACTTTTAATATTAAAAACCAAAATTTTTACCTGTTTATAAAGGTGAAAGGGACCTATATATATGTACCAGAGCTGTGGAAGTATGAGTAAAACAATAAAAACAATATCTTCCTTAAGCCAATTTAATTTTTTCTCCCAAAAATATCTTAAAAGAAACATAAAAACCAAAATAAAGTTAAGATTAGGATGTGCGTACCACAATTGATATAACACTAAGGTTATAGAACTTATTAAGATCCATATATACTTTTTTAGTTTTTCTTGAACTTTAAAAAATTTATAAAAGGTATAAGCAATAAAAATAGGAAAAGCTAAATTGAAAATGTCATGGTCAAGTCTCATAAGATTTGTTCTTGAAAGATACATAGGAGCTGAAATAGCTATTAGTCCTCCTATTAATCCTGCATATGAATAACCAAGATCATTAAGATAAAAAAACATAGGGATAGCAACGGTGACAGCTAAAATAGGTATTAAATACCAAGTAAGTTTTTCAAGTGAAATATTAAACCACTTAGAGAAATATGCCCAGATTATACTTAATAAATGACCTGAAATTGAATATTCTGAATAAAATTTGGTTTTCTCATCAAGTTTCGCTCCAGACGAATTATCTGGAAAAAATCTGTAATTATCAATAGAACCTGGCTTAAATTTCCCTTCTTTTACATCTAAAGCAAGTCTTGAAAAATAATATGAATCATATTCGCTATAAATAGGTAAGTCTTTATAAAAAAATAATTCTTTTTTCTCCTCCCAAAATTTTACATCATAAAATCTTATGTAAACACCAAAGAAAATCACTAATAAAAGAAGTAAGTATAAGTATAAATACTCAATTTTTTTCATCTTTTCTATTCTCAATTTTAATTTAAATTTAGGAAGATTATATAAAATTATCTTAAAAAAACAAGTTTTTTAAAGTTTTTAAATACCTAAAAATGTTTGAAAACCTTACTGAAGAACAAAAGAAAATTATTTTTCAAGAAGGTGATTTAATAGTTATAGCTGGACCAGGAACAGGAAAAACTTATACCCTTGTAAATAAAATTAAATATCTTTTAGAAAACAATAATGCTCCTGAAAAGATTTTAGTTTTAACTTTTTCTCTAAAAACTTCTCAAGAATTAAAAACTCGCCTGAATAAAGAAAAACTTAATTTTATAAAGGTGGACACTTTTCATGGGCTTGCTTATGACCTTTGGAGAGATTATTTCGACAGAGAACCCTCTTTAATCCCAGAGAGAGAAAAAATTAAAATTTTAAAAAATCTTTTTCCCAAAATTAAAAATCCTTTAAAAGATGAGAAAAATAAAGAAATATATTTTAAATATCTTAAATCAAGAAATTTACTTGATTTTGAACTTTTACTTCATGAGGTCTCTAAAATCCCTTTGCCTGAATTTAAAGGCTATTATATTATAATTGATGAATTTCAAGATCTCTCACCAGATATACTAAAATTTCTTAAATCTTTTCAAAAGGCTAATTTTTTGCTTTTTGGTGATCCTAATCAATCCATTTATAGTTTTAAAGGAGTAAATTTAGAAAAAATTTACGATTTCTGGCATAATTTTAAACCCTCTATAAAGATACTTAATTTGACTTTGAGTTTTAGATGTCCTGAGAAAATTTTAAGATATGCTGAAGACTTTAAAAATGCACCTTGGAAGGTTCCACCTTACAAAAGTTTAAAAGAAAATGGAATTGTTCAAGGATTTCTATTCCCTAATACTTTTGATGAAGAAGATTACCTTGTTAATCTGGTTAAAAATCTATTAGGTGGTCTTCAATTAGAAAATCAGAAATATAGATCTATCTCTCCAAAAG
Organism: uncultured Thermodesulfatator sp.; assembly: GCA_964464535.1. Taxonomy (GTDB): domain Bacteria; phylum Desulfobacterota; class Thermodesulfobacteria; order Thermodesulfobacteriales; family Thermodesulfobacteriaceae; genus Thermodesulfobacterium. Next base: position 45,545 of record CAYXGJ010000005.1, read on the forward strand.
ATATTTTTATTCTTTCAAGAATAAAAAATGTTTTTTCCTCTTTAAAAAATAGATTTTTAAAAGAAGGAATTCCTATTAATGTTGTAGAAGAGGATGCATTAAATTGCTTTGAAAAAATTATTGAATTTTTAAATCTTTTTGAAAGAAGTGTATTTTCAATAGATAAACTTATTAAAAATAGTGACCCAGAAATAAGGAACTTTTTAGAAAACCTTTGGGCTTTAGCTTCTGAAGACAAAGAAAAATTTATAAGTTATCTTAAAGTTCTTGAACCCTCTGATTTTATAAATCCCTACAAAGAAGGGGTTAATTTCCTTTCTATTCATGCTTCCAAGGGATTAGAGGCAGAATATGTAATCTTAGTAGGGGTGGAAGAGGGATTAGTACCTTTAAAATTATTTGAGGATACTTTAGAAGATGAGGAAAAAAGACTTATTTATGTTTCTCTTACCAGAACAAAAAGTGGGTTTTTCTTTACCTCAGTAAAGGAAAGAAAAATTTTTAATTTTACTTTAAATAAAGGTCTTTCTTTTTATTTTAAAAATTTCCCTTTAAAAATTTTTTCTCCTAAACCTAAAAAGCCTAAGCAACCAGAACTTTTTTAATCTCTAAGATCGAATTTTTCTTTTTGAGCAAGTTGTCTCATTTTAGCAAGAGCCTTTTTTTCAATCTGTCTTATTCTTTCTCTTGAAACCTTAAACATATAACCAATTTCTTCTAAAGTATATCCTCCATATTCTCCTAAACCAAATCTCATACGAATTATTTTTTCCTCTCTCGGGGAAAGAGTAGCTAAGAATTTCTTTAATTTTTCAGATACATCCTTTTTCCTTGTTGTTTCATAAGGAGAGGGGCTCTTTTTATTTTCTATAAAATTCCCAAGGGTGCTGTCTTCATCTCCAATAGGGGTTTCTAAAGAAACAGGTTCTTTTGAGGTTTCAAAAATTACTAAAATTTTTTCATAGGGGACACCAGTTTTCTGAGCAAGTTCTTCAGGAGTTGGTTCTCTTCCCAATTTTTTAGAAAGTTCATAAAATACTTTAAATACATGATTTCTCAATTCCAAGAAATGTACAGGTAATCTTATAGTGCGAGTTTTATCCAGTATTGCTCTAGTAATAGATTGTCTTATCCACCAAGAAGCATAGGTGCTAAATTTGTTACCCTTTCTATAATCAAATCTATAAACTGCTCTCATAAGACCAAGATTTCCTTCTTGAATCAAGTCTGCTAAAGGTAGACCTTGTCTTATATATTTTTTAGCTATAGAAACTACTAACCTTAAATTGGCTTTTACCATTTCATCTTTTGCTTTCTCAATTTGAGCAATATATTTTTTAACTTCTTCACAAAAGTTTATAATACTCTTTTTATTTAAGTTTTTATATTTCTCCTCACAAGCTTGTATAGTATTTTCAAGATAATTTACATAACTTTTCTTAGGCTTTAAATTGGGATCTCTTTTTTTCCATTCTTTTATAGTTTCTTTAAGTTCTTTTATTTCTTTAAAAGGAGTTTTTGTATTTTCTATAAGTTTAATTATATTCTCAAAGCCTTCTCTTATTTGTCTTGATAATTCCTCCTCTTTTTCTGGTGTTAAAAGCTCATATTTCCCCATTTCTTTTAAATAAATAGACAATAACTCTTCACTACCTGGCTCAGAAACAGTTTCTTCCTCCTCAAGTTCCCCTTCTACAAGAATAGATAATTCTTTTATTTTATCTTGAACCTTTTTTTCTATTAATTCCTCTCTTTCATAGGGATCAAGCTCTTTTAATTCTATTCCGTAAGATTCAAGAAGATCAAAAATTTCTTCCATTTTGTCAGGATCATTATATTCCTCTGGTAACATCCTATTCAATAAATCATAAGTAAGTTGTCCGGATTTACCAAGTTCTACAATTTTTTCATGTAAATCTTTTGAAGCCATTTTCTTTTTTTCACCCCTCACCTTTTAATAACTTCTATGCTATAATATTAAATCGGTTTTTTTAAAATAGTTTATTAAAAAATAATCCATTTATATTATATATTCAATGATAAATAATTTACTTTTCAAATTCTCAAATTATATCTTAGCTCACCATCCTGAAGAATTTGGTTTAATACCTGATTATAATGGATTTTTTAAAATTAAAGAAATTTTTCAAGTTCTAATTTTTACTAAAAAATTTAAAAAAATAAAATTAGAAACTTTAAAATAATTATTTTCTTACTATTATAAAGATTTTTTCGAAATTTCAAAAAATTTTAATTTAGTTAAACCAAAACTTGTTTATTACCCACCTCCTCAAAAATTGAAAATTTACAAACAAAAAATTTTACTACATTTTAGACATTTGTCAAGCTAAATTATGGATTAAAATTTCTATAGAAGGGTTGTGGAAACCTGCATACTCTTTCATCCCTCTTTTTCTTGATAAAGAATTAGCAAAAATTGGGTAAAGGTAAAAGGCTGTATACTTTTAAAAACATTTCCTAAATTTTTTTCTGATATTAATATTTTTGTTTTTGGAGAAAAAATTTTTAGTAGCCAAAATAAATTATGAAGCACTAAAAGGCCCTCCAATTGATCAAAAATTTCTCAGGAAATATGGTTCCAAGCAAGAAATATCATCAAGACCATCCCTAATTATTCCTTTTAAGGCTTCAACTACTGAAATAGAAATTAAAAAGGATAAAAATAAAATTTCTTATAGAAAGATTAATCAGGGAAAGAAAAAAGAAAAACCTTGGAAAAAATACCAAAAAAGCTAAAAAGAAATTTTCCTTAGATTGAAAAATCTATTTACCAACTGTAGCCATATAAATTACACTTTCTCCATTGTCCAATTCTAAAAACTTATTCAATTCTTCATCAAAAAAAGCACCTACAGGACAAGCTTTTAATCCGAGAGCTTCACTTGCTAAAAGTACATTTTGGCAAATATGAGCTACATCCATAAAGATATATCTTAGCCCTCTGCTTCCATATTTTGATATAGTTCTACTTAATATTGCAGACCAAATAAAAACCGCACTTGCTCCACTTAAAAATGCTTGACCAAGAGCTAATTCACTTAATATCTTCCCCATATATCCCTTTTTTAAAAGAGCTAAAGAAAAATCCTTTATTTCTAAATGATATATCCCTGGCTCAATTTCAGAAGAAAAATTAATTGCTAAATAGGTTTCTATAGGATATAAAGCTCCTGCAGAAGGAGCAGTTCTTAAAAGATAGGGTCCAGCAAAACCTGTAACTCCTTGTGCAGAATAGCATAATAAAGAAATCTCCTTTAAGGATAGGGGAGCCTTTTTATAGCCTCTTTTACTCCTTCTTTTGGATAAAATTTCAAAAAAATTCGGGGTTGATGGAAATTCATCTATAGAAAGTTTTATCTTTTTTGCATCAGCATATTCTTTAAATGGTGAAACTGGAGGAACTACCGCTTCTCTAAATCCAAGATTTTTTAAAGATAAATTGGTAAATTTTAAAAATTGATAGGCATAAGTTTCTTTTAACCCCACTTTTAAGCCTCCTTTAGAAAAATTTTTAAAACTATTTTACAATTCCTGAGAAACAACACTAAGTGTTGAGCGCTTTTTTAAATAAATCTGAATAGCTGAGATAGCTGCAGGTGTAATACCTGGAATTCTCAAAGCTTGGCCTATAGAGGTAGGTCTTATTTTACTAAATTTTTCTTTCATTTCATTAGAAAGCCCTGGTATTTCAAAATAATTAAGATCTTCAGGAAGCTTCATATTTTCAAGTTTTTTAAATTTCTCAATTTCCCTAAGTTGCTTTTCAATATATCCACTATATTTTATTTCTGTTTCTATTTCTGATAAAACGTCTTCTGAAAAATCTTTTAAATCTGTTATTAATTCAGAAAGAATACTTATTTCCACCTCAGGTCTTCTTAAAAGTTCATAAAGTCTTATACTTGATTTAAGAGGAGTAGAACCTATGCTTTCAAGATAACCATTAATTCGATCTGGAGAAATTTTTGTCTCTTTTAAAAACTCCATAGCTCTTTTTATTTTTTCCTTTTTATCTAAATATAAATCCCATCTTTCATCATCAACTAATCCTACTTTTCTCCCAATTTCAGTTAGTCTCAAATCTGCATTATCTTCTCTTAAGAGAAGCCTATATTCTGCACGAGAAGTAAACATCCTATAAGGTTCATCTGTTCCTTTTGTTACTAAATCATCTATAAGAACTCCTATATAGGCTTGGGATCTATCAATAATAAGAGGTTCTTCTTCTTTTACATAAAGAGCTGCATTAATTCCTGCGATAATTCCTTGGGCAGCTGCTTCTTCATAGCCTGTAGTTCCATTTATCTGTCCTGCTAAGAATAAACCTGAAATCAATTTTGTCTCTAAGGTATGCTTTAATTGATTTGGAATTACATAATCATGCTCTATTCCATAACCTGGTCTTAAAATTTCAGCTTTTTCTAATCCGGGAATACTTCTTACCATTTCCCACTGTACATCAATAGGAAGGCTTGTACTTATCCCATTAGGATAAACTTCTACTGTATCAAGCCCCTCTGGTTCAAGAAAAATTTGATGTCTTTCCTTATCAGGAAATCTAAAAACTTTATCTTCAATAGAAGGACAATATCTAACCCCCCTTCCTTTAATTTTACCTGTAAAAAGAGGAGATCTATCTAAGGCATTTCTAATAATTTCATGAGTTTTTTCTGTGGTATAAGTTATAAAACAGGGAACTTGAGGTAAAGGTGGTCTTTTACCTTTGTTTTTAAAAGAAAATAATGGAGGAGGAAAATCACCCCATTGTATTTCAAGTTTTTTATAATCTATAGTTCTTCCATCAAGTCTCGGACAAGTTCCAGTTTTAAATCTCCCCATTTCAAAACCAAGCTCTTTTAAATGTTCAGGAAGTCTATTAGATGGAGGATCTCCCAATCTTCCTGCAGGAAAACTCTCTAAACCTATATGAATAAGTCCGTGCAAAAATGTTCCTGGAGCAATAACTAAAGCTTTAGCTCCAAATTGTTCTCCTGCTTTTGTTTCAACACCTATTATTCTTTTGTCTTTTACCAAAAGTCTTATTACTAAAGCCTGTTTAATATAAAGATTAGGTACCCTTTCCAAAACTCTTTTCATTCTTTCTTGATATTTAAATCTGTCTGCTTGAGCACGAGTTGCTCTTACTGCAGGACCTTTTTTAGTATTAAGTTTCCTAAACTGAATTCCCGTTTCATCTATGGCTAATGCCATCTCTCCACCAAGAGCATCTATTTCTTTTACAAGATGTCCCTTACCTATTCCACCAATAGAAGGATTACAACTCATAGCTCCTATTCGTTCAAGATTTATAGTAAGAAGAAGGGTTTTACATCCCATTCTGCTTGCTGCTAAAGATGCCTCAATTCCAGCATGCCCTGCTCCAATTACAATTACATCAAAACTCTCTAAAAACTTCATTCCTCAATCACCATTTTATTAATTTTTTTAATTTAATTATATAAATATAATCTCCTTTTATTTTTTTACCATCTCTAATTAAGAACCTTTACTTTTACAAAAGGTATGTTTATAAACTTTTAGAGCTTATTTCTTAAAACAAACACATTAAAAGTATAAAATTATAAGAAGGCAAAAGTAGATATGGAGTTGAATTTTTCTTTAAATTATCTTATTTTAAAAATATGAATACCCAGAAGCTTTATTATACCTTAAATGAATTTTTAAAAGAGAAATTCGGAGAAAAAGTTAAAAAAATCCCCTTAGATGCAGGATTAACCTGTCCTAATAGAGACGGAACAAAAGGTTTTGGAGGATGTATATATTGTGACCCTAAGGGTTCTGGAACAGGGCTTTATAAAGAAGGAAAATCCTTAGATGAACAGTTAAAGTTTTTTCTTGAGCTCTTTAAAAAGAAAAATTTTAATAAATTTATAGCTTATTTTCAATCCTTTTCTAATACCTATGCTCCTATAGAAAAACTTAAAAAACTTTATGACATAGTTTTTATGGACCCCTCTATAGTGGGATTAGCAATAGGGACCCGTCCTGATTGCATAGATGAAAAAGTGATAAGTCTTCTTAAAACCTATCAGGAAAAAGGTTATTATCTATGGATTGAACTGGGACTTCAAAGTATATATAATGAAACCTTAAAATTGATTAATAGAGGACATACCTTTGAAGATTTTTTAAAAGCTTACTATCTTCTTAAAGAAAATGATATTCCAGTAGTAGTGCATATTATTTTTGGATTACCTAAAGAAACGAAAGAAATGATGATGGAAACTGTGAAAACATTAGCTAAACTCAAAATAGATGGAATAAAATTTCATGCACTTTATATTCCAAAAGGTTCTAAAATGGAGGAAATGTATTTAAAGGGAAAATATAACCCTCTTAAAATAGAGGAATATGTAGAACTTGTTGCTGAAGCTTTAACTTATCTTCCACCCTCAACAGTTATTCATAGAGTATGTTCAGAAGCAAGAGAAGAAGATATTTTAGCACCTCTTTGGGTTTCAAAAAAAATGGAAGTTATTAATTTGTTAAGAAAGGTTATGGGTAAAAGAAAACTTTATCAAGGAAAAAATTATCCTTCTTAACTTTTTATTTTTTAATCTGAAGATTATCAATTACTTTTATTACTCCCGAAACACTTCTTGCATGTTCTATAGCCTTTTTCTTTTGATATTCACTTGTTACAGCTCCAGTTAAAGTAACTACTCCATTTACTGTATCTACATCAATGGAGAGTGCTTTTAGATCAGGATCTTCTATTAATTTAAGCTTAATTTTTGCAGTAATTTCTTTATCAGAAAAATAAGAACCTACTCCTCTTTTTTCTATTCTTAAATTGTTAACTACTTTTTTAACTCCTTCAACATTTTTTGCAATTTCTACAGCTCTTTTTATTTCTTCTTCACTTTCCACAGCTCCAGTTAAAGTAACTACTCCATTTACTGTATCTACATCTATTTTCCGAGCTTTTGTTATAGGGTCTTCAATAAGTTTTAATTTTACTTTTGTAGTAATTGTTGCATCATCTATTTGGGTTCCTACACTTCTCGGATCTGACCCTATTTTGTAACCTTCGTATGCAGTTCCTCCTCCTACTACAAGCCACCCACAACCTGAAATACTAATAACTAAAATTAGAAAAAAAATCAAACTCAAAATTTTTAAATTTTCTTGAAATTTTCCGATAATACTATTAAAATATTTATTCATAGGAGACTCCTTATGAAAATATATTCAAAATTTATTTTTCCAATTAATTTTACTACTGAATCTGTAACTTCAAAGAGGGAAAAAAGTCTTTTTGAAGAATATTTTAAAATTGCTCTTTCTGAAATTGAAAAAAAAGAATTTTTAGAAAAAACTCAAAAAGAAAGAATTAATTTGGTATATCAAAAATTAGAAAAAAGTTTTGAAATTTTAGAAAATATTACTAATTTAGAATTAAATGAAGCTTCTTCCGAAACTATTGGAGACTTTATTTTGGCTCAGGCCTTGGAAATAAATAAAATTTTAGAAACTTTACCTGAATCTTCGCTAAAAAATCTTTTAAAAGATTGGGCATTTTTTGTAGGAATTGAGGCTCAAAAAATAAAACAGGGATTTTATTCTTAGATTTTTCTATTTTTTAAAGTTAATTCCAATAATTTTTGAATAAGAGCTTCAAAACTATAACCTGCAACTTTTGCTGCAAGAGGTAAAAGACTTGTTTCTGTCATTCCAGGAATAGTATTAGTTTCAAGCACATAAATTTCATCTTCTGCTACAATCATATCGGTTCTACTATAATGCCTTAACTTTAATGCCCTATGAGCTATAAGTGCGCATTCTTGAGCTTTTTTAGTTAATCTTTCTGGAAGTCTTGCAGGACAGATTTCTTCCGCAAGACCAGGAGTATATTTAGTTTTATAATCAAAAATCTCTGAAATTTTAGGGACTATTTCTACTACTGGTAAAGGGTTATCATCTAAAATACCTACTGTTATTTCTTTCCCCTTGAGATATTTTTCTAGAATAATTTCCTTATCTATACTAAAAGCTTTTTCAATAGCATTTTTTAAATCTTCTTTTTTTTTAACTACACTTAATCCAACACTTGAACCCTGTGTAGCAGGTTTAACAACTAAGGGAAAGCCAATCTTTTCTCCATAAGCTTTTATTGTCTCAAAGGAAGATTCTTTTGAAAAAGTTTTTCCTTCAGGAACATTAAGTCCAGCAAGTTTGTATAAACTTTTAGATATTCCTTTATGCATTGCAAGAGCACTTCCTAGAACACCTGCTCCTTGATAAGGAAGCCCTATAGAATCTAAAAATCCTTGTAAAGTGCCATCTTCTCCTCCTGGTCCATGAACTACTAAAAAGGCACAATCAAATTCTTTTGCTCTTTGAGCAAGTTTAAAAAGGTCTTCTGCTGGATCAAAAAACTCATATTTATGACCTAACTTTTCTAAAGCCTTTTTTACCCCCTCTGCTCCTTTTAAAGACACTTCCCTTTCAGAGGAAGTTCCACCAGCAAGAAGGGCAATCTTTAACACACCTAAAGAGGACATCCTTTACCTCCTTTATTTTTTCTAATTCCATTATTTTATCAGGTGTAAAAGGGAGTTTATTAAAAATACGTTTCTCAATTAAATAATTTAACTTTTCTAAAGATTCTAACCTCAAAATAATTTGCTCATCCTTGCCATATCTTTTTTTTAAATCCTCAAATCTCTCTTTTAAAGTAACTATTTTATCATGCATTACTCTTTTATCTGCATAATGGACTATTTCTTCTTCGGTAATAGGAAAATCTATAGAATTTATTTCTAAATGAATATGTGCTTTTATAATCTCACCTATTCTTTTATAACCTAATTTTTCCATAAATTCATATCCAAGTAAAGCGTGATTTTTACCTGTTAAAAGGGCCTCATATTTTTTAATATCATGAAGAAGAGATCCCACAACTAAAAGATGAGAATCAATTTTTTCTCCCTTTTCTTTTAAGAAACAACCAATAAATAAAGAAATAAGAGCTACTTTTTCTGAATGTTTTATAATGTGTTCAGGAACTTTTTCTTTTTTCAGAAGAAAATAAGCTTCTTCAAGAGAAGGGATCATATTATTATAATAACTATTTATATATTTATTTTTAAAATTATCAAGAAAAAGGGAGAAGAAAGTAAAACACTATCTAATCTATCAAGTAAACCTCCATGACCCACAATAATTTTTCCTGAATCTTTTTTATTAACAATTCTTTTAAATGTTGATTCAAGAAGATCTCCTGTGCTTCCTGCAAAAGAAAGAATTAGAGTAATTACAAGATTAATAGTCTCATCAAAAAGACTCCAGTAATGATTTAAAAAAATTGCTACTACTAAAGCAAAAACTATTCCACCAAAAAATCCCTCCCAAGTTTTTCTTGGCGATATTCTTGAAAAAAAGGGGGTTTTCCCTAAAATTTTTCCTACTAAATAAGCCCCTGTATCATTAGCAAAAATAACAGAAAAAAAATAAATTAAATATTCTCTTTTAAAGGTTTGTAAAATTTCCCAAAAGGGATAAAACCCTACGAAAATATAAATAAGACCAATAAGAAAAGGAAAAAAAGTTCTTTTAAATTCTTCTTTTTCGTATTTAAATAAGTGAGGAAGAAAGGAAAAAAAAAGAAAAAAATAAAAAATATAAAAAACTGAAGTATTATATAAAAATATAGCTAAAAAACTAATTATAAGAAGTGTTTCACCTAATAACCACAGAAAAAAAGAAAATTCGTAAAGATTTTTCCATTCATAAAAGCACAGAAAGGCAGAAAGAAGAATAATAAAAGAAATGATAAATAAATTTGCTTTTAATAAAACCAAAACAAGAAGAGGAAAAAGGGTCAGAGCGGTAATTACCCTTTTAAGGTTCATAGATTTTACCAAATCTCCTTTCTCTTTGCTGATAAGAATAAAGTGCTTTTAAATATTCCTTTTCGTCAAAATCTGGCCAATAAACAGGGGTAAAGTAAAATTCTGTATATGCTAATTGAAAAAGTAAAAAATTGGATATTCTCATTTCCCCACTTGTTCTTATAAGAAGGTCTGGATCAGGGATGTCCTTGGTATCTAAAAACTTTCTAAAAAGATTTTCATCAATATTTTCTGGAAAAATTTTTCCTTCTTTAACTTCTTTTACCAATCTTTTTGTAGCTTTAATAATTTCAGCCTTTCCTCCATAGCTTAGAGCCATACATAAAACCATTTTATCATTATTTTCTGTAGCTTTCTCAATAAACTCTAATTTATACTTTAGCTCTTCTGGAAAATCCTCTTTATCTCCTATTACCTTAAACTTTATTCCCTCTTTTTTCATATTTTCAAATTCTGCATCTAAATAGATTTTTAATAATTCAAGAAGGGTTTCAATTTCTTCTTTAGGACGGAGCCAATTTTCTTTAGAAAAGGCAAAAAGAGTAAGATATGGAATACCCAGCTCTTTAGTTTTATAAACAATTGTTTTTGCTACCTCTGCACCCTTTTTGTGACCATAAATTCTTGGCAAACCTTTGCTTTTTGCCCATCTTCCATTACCATCCATAATAATAGCTACATGCTTAGGAAGTTTTGAGGGATCTAAAATTATTGAAGAGTCATTTAAGGAATTTTTCATTTTAAGGAGCTAAAATTTCACTTTCTTTTTCTTTTAAAGCTATATTGATTTTTTCAATATATTCATCTGTCAATTTTTGAACTTTCTTTTCTAATTGAAGATAATCATCTTCAGATATTTCTCCTTTTTTCTTAGCAGTTTTAAATTTTTCTAAAACATCTCTTCTAATATTACGAATAGCTATTCTTGCTTCCTCTGCAAGTTTACTTGCTACCTTTATAAGCTCTTTTCTTCTTTCTTCAGTCAAAGGTGGTATAACAAGTTTTATAGTTTTCCCATCGCTAGTAGGATTAATTCCCAGATCAGATTTTTGAATAGCTTTCTCAATATCTTTAACTAAATTTATATCCCAAGGTTGTATCACAAGCATTTTACCTTCCACTACGTTTACAGTAGCTATCTGAGGAATAGGCATTTTTGTACCATAACAATCTACTTTAATAGTTTCCAAAAGTGCAACTGAGGCTCTTCCTGTTCTTATGTGAGAAAGCTCTTCTTTAAAATTTTTTAAGCTTTTCTCCATCTTTCTTTTCACTTCCTCTAAAGACTCATTCACAAATCTATCACCTCCTCTTCTAAGGTCTTATTAAGGTCCCGATTTTTTCTCCTAAAACTGCTTTTTTAATATTTCCTGATTTTAAAATATTAAAAACTAAAATAGGAAGTTTATAATCTCTTGCTAAAGAAAAAGCGGTTGCATCCATTACTTTGAGATTTTTTTCAAGGGCTTCATCAAAAGTAAGAATATCATATTTTTTAGCTGCAGGATCCTTAACTGGATCTTTATCATAAACTCCATCCACTTTGGTAGCTTTAAATAAGATTTCTGCATTAAGTTCAAGAGCTCTCAAAACTGCTGCAGTATCTGTGGTAAAAAAGGGATTTCCTGTACCACAAGCTAAAAGAAGAATCCTTCCCTTTTCCAGATGCTTGAGTGCTCTTTCTCTTATATAAGTTTCTGAAGCCTTTACTACCTCAAAAGCAGACATAATTCTACAAGGAATATTTTGAAAAATTAAAGCATCTTGAATTATCAATGCATTAATTAAGGTGGCAAGCATTCCCACACAATCTGCTCTCACTCTATCCATTCCCTTTTCTTGTCCTACAATACCTCTAAAAATATTTCCTCCTCCTATTACAATTCCTAACTCTATTCCAAGACGATACACTTCTTTTAATTCTTCAGCTATTTCTTTTACAATTTGATGATCAATTCCAAAAGATTTATCTCCTAAAAGAGCTTCTCCAGAAATTTTTAAAAGAATCCTTTTATATTTAAGTTTTTTCAAGTTTATTCACCTATTTGAAACCTGCAAAATCTCTTAATTACAATTTTTTCTCCAGTTTTTGCTATAAGTTCATTTAAAAGATCTTGAATAGTGAGATTTGGGTTTTTAATAAATGGTTGTTCCAATAATACATTTTCTTTGTAAAATTTTTCCAATTTTCCTTCAACTATTTTAGGAATAATATTCTCTGGTTTCCCTGCTTCTTTTAATTGTTCTTGGTATATATTCTTTTCTCTTTCCAATATTTCTGGTGGAACCTTTTCTCTGCTTACAGCAATGGGATTTGTGGCTGCAATTTGCATAGCTAAATTATGGGCAAACTCTTGAAATTCTGAAGTTCTGGCTACAAAATCTGTTTCACAATTTACCTCAACCAGTACCCCGATTTTTTTATTACTATGAATATAAGAAGCTACAACACCTTCTAAAGTCTCCTTAGCTGCTCTTTTAGTAGCAATAGCAAGCCCCTTTTTTCTGAGAATATCTATAGCTTTTTCTATATCGCCTTTTGCTTCTTCTAATGCTTTTTTACAATCCATAAATCCTGCTGCTGTTCTTTCTCTAAGTTGTTTTATCAACTCCAAACTTACTTCAGCCATTTTAACCTCCCTAAGAAAATGTTTATTCTTTTTCCATTAATTTTTCTGCTTCCTCTTCAAATCTTAGTTCTTTTTCTTCTTCAATAAGAATTTCTTTCATTATTTTATCCACCTTTTCTTCTTCTCTTTCCAAAAGTTTTTCTTCAAGAGAAACTTCTTTATCTGTCTCAGCTGCTATCCTTTCTTTATAAATCTCTAATCCTTCTAAGCAGGCATCAGCAATTTTACTGGTAATAAGTTTAATAGCCCTTATGGCATCATCATTCCCAGGTATAATATAATCTATAAGATCGGGATCGCAGTTTGTATCAACAATAGCAATAATAGGAATACCTAATTTTCTGGCTTCTTTGACAGCAATTTCTTCATGTACAGGATCAACTATATATAAAGCTTGGGGTAAAGTTTCCATATTTTTTATTCCTGCTAAATTTTTTTCTAATTTATTTTTCAATCTTTCAACTCTTAATCTTTCCTTTTTAACAAATCTCTCAATAGTTCCATCCTCAAACCAAGCTTCAAGTTTTTTAAGTTTTTCTACACTTTGCCTTATAGTTCTAAAATTGGTAAGTGTTCCACCAAGCCATCTATTAACCACATAATACATTCCACATCTTTCAGCCTCTTCTTTAACAGTTTCTTGTGCTTGTTTTTTTGTTCCTACAAATAAAATTTTTCCTCCTTGAGCAACTAAATTCACTACAAATTCATAGGCGATTTCAAAATAGTGTAGTGTTTGCTGTAAATCAATAATGTGGATTCCATTCCTTTCACCAAAAATAAAAGGTTTCATTTTAGGATTCCATCTACGTGTCTGATGTCCAAAATGAACACCAGCTTCAAGAAGTTGTTTCATAGTAATATGTGACATACTCTTCCCTCCTTTGGGGTTTTTACTTCCGTCTAAGGTGGATTCAACCCAGTATCCCTACAAAGGACACCCCAAATCCTTAGACGTGCTTTTTTTAGACACATAATTAAATCACTTTTTACCTAAATTTCAAGCTACAAAATAATTCTGCAAAGCTTTTAAATCTACAATATCTTGAAAAAATTTTATTTAGGTGTTTAATTTTTTATAAATTTACAACTCCTAAAACCAAGGAGTTCTTATGTATAAAAACTTTAAAAATTTAAAAGTTAATTTGTTTTTAAGTGTATGTCTCATTTTTCTTTTAATTTTTAGTTGGGGATTTTCTAAAGAATCTAAAGAAAAAAATGACGAAATTTATAAATATCTTAAACTTTTTTCTCAAGTTCTAAAATTAATAGAGGACAATTACGTAACTGAGGTAAATCCTAAGGATTTAATTTACGGAGCTATTAATGGGATGTTAAATTCGCTTGATCCCTATTCCTCCTTAATGAAACCCGAGGAATATAAAGAACTTGAAATTGAAACAAAAGGAAGTTTTACAGGAATTGGGATAGAAATTACTATTAAGGACGAAATTATAACTGTAGTTGCTCCTATAGAGGATACCCCTGCCTGGAAAGCAGGTATTAAAACCGGAGATAAAATTTTGAAAATTGACGATAAATCTACTAAAGGAATGAGTCTTTTAGAAGCAGTAAAACTTTTAAGAGGACCTAAAGGAACTAAAGTTACTATTACCATTCTAAGAGATGATAAAGATATTAAAGAGATTACTTTAGTAAGAGATGTAATCCCTATAAAAAGCGTTAAAACCAAAATACTTGAGCCCGGATATGCATATGTTAGGATTACAAGTTTTCAAGAAAAAACCCCTCAAGAACTAATAGAGGCTTTGGAAAAATTAGAAAATAATCAACAGATAAAGGGACTTATTTTAGATATGAGATTTAATCCTGGGGGACTTCTTTCTTCAGCAATAGAAGTAGCAGATGAATTCTTAGAGGATGGTCTTGTTGTTTCTGTAAAAGGTAAAAATAAAGAAGCACAAATGGAATTTAAAGCGGCACCAAATCCATCACAAAGAAAACATTCCTATCCTATTATTATTCTTATTAATTATGGAACTGCCTCTGCTGCTGAAATAGTTACCGGTGCTTTAAAAGATAACAATAGAGCACTTGTTTTAGGACAAAAAAGTTTTGGAAAGGGTCTTGTGCAAACTGTAATTCCTTTAGGAGAAGATTATGCAGTAAAATTAACCACTGCCTATTATTATACACCAAAAGGAGTTTGCATTGATAAAATTGGAATTACTCCTGATATAGAAATTCCTGAAATAGAAACTCCTGGAGATAAGAATTCAGAAAAGGTAAAAGAAGATAAAGTTTTTAAACATTTTTCCAACCCTGAAGAAGATTTTCAAGTAAAAATGGCTCTTTCTATACTTAAAAATGTTAAAGAAATTTCCAAATTGAGATTTTAATGTTTGATCTGAAAATATTTCTTTTTCTTACCCCACCTTTATTATTAGCTCTGACAGTTCATGAATTTTCTCATGGATTTATTGCTTATCTTCTAGGAGATCCTACTCCCAAATTAGCCAATAGATTAACTTTAAATCCTATTTATCATTTAGATTTTTTTGGAACTCTCACTTTATTTATCACTCAAGCTATAGGTTGGGCAAAACCAGTTCCTATAAATCCCAATTATTTTAAAAATCCTTGGAGAGATATGGCTTTGGTATCAGTAGCAGGACCTCTTTCTAATATATTTTTAGCTATTTTGTTTGGCTTTTTTTTTAATTTATTTAGTAATTTAGAGTTAAATTTCCCAAATTTCGCCATCTCTAGCCCTTTATCCTTAATGTGCTATCTAGGAGTAAAAATAAACATCGGTCTTGGAATCTTTAATCTACTTCCTATTCCCCCTTTAGATGGAAGTAAAGTAATAGTAAAATTCTTACCCCTTCCTCTAAGAATAAGCTACTTAAGATTAGAAATTTTTGGTTTTTTTATTATTATTTTTTTAGCTATAACTGGAATCCTTTCTGAAATAATTTATCCTATTATAAGTTTTTTTTCTGATTTTATCTTTTATTTTACAAATATTTTTTAAATAATTATGCCGAAATTTAAAATAGGAATTTAATAGTTATTTGGGGTTAAAAATGGAAAAAAAAGTTTTAATATTGTGGTTTTTAACTATTCTTTTTTGGGGTGTTTCTCCAGTAATAGAAAAAATAGGTCTTAGAAGTGTTGAACCTTTGCTTGCTCTTTTTATAAGAACTTCTGCAGCTCTAATTGCAATTTCTCTAACTCTATTCTTAAGCTCTTCTATTTCTTTATTTTCCTTAAATCTAAAAAATATAGGAATCCTTTCTCTTAGTGGAATTTTAGCAGGATTTTTAGGAATGCTTACTTATTTTTCTTTACTTAAAGCAAAAAATGCTTCGCAAATTGTTCCCTTAACCTCAACCTATCCTTTAGTTGCAACTTTATTTGCCATTTTATTTTTAAAAGAAGAACTCAATTTTTACAAAATTTTGGGAACTTTTTTTGTAGTTGTAGGAATATATCTCTTATTTAAAAGTTAAGACCGCAGTGGAGGTATCTTATGGAAAAAACCTTAGTAATGATTAAACCTGATGGAGTGGAAAGAAATCTTATTGGTAAAATTATTAGTATTTTTGAAGAAATGGGGCTGAAAGTAGGTGCTATTAAAAAATTAAGATTAACAAAGGAGCAGGCAAAGGCGTTTTATATAGTTCATAAAGA
Source organism: uncultured Thermodesulfatator sp. (assembly GCA_964464535.1). Lineage (GTDB taxonomy): Bacteria > Desulfobacterota > Thermodesulfobacteria > Thermodesulfobacteriales > Thermodesulfobacteriaceae > Thermodesulfobacterium. Next base: position 61,725 of record CAYXGJ010000005.1, read on the forward strand.
CCAACCTTTTTATGAGAGTCTAACAGATTATATAAGTTCTGGATCAGTAGTTGCTATAGTGTTTGAAGGAGAAGATGCTATTAAGAGGGTTCGTGAAATAATGGGAGCAACAGACCCTAAGGAAGCTGAAGAAGGAACTATAAGAAGATTATTTGGGTTAGATAAAGAAAAAAATACTGTGCATGGTTCAGATAGCCTCGAATCAGCTAAAAAGGAAATTAATTTTTTCTTTAGTGAATCAGAATTAATCGCAGCAAGATAAATGACAGAAAAAGAGTGGCTCAAATATCTTAAAAAATATCTTATAGAAAATTTTTATGTAATAAAATCAAAAAATGAAGATTGTGCAGTTATAAAAATCGGTAAAAATAAATATCTTCTTTTTACTACAGATGCTTTAATAGAAAAAATCCATTTTCAATTTTCCTATACTTCTTTTTTTGATTTAGGAGTGAAACTTGCTACTTCAAATCTAAGCGATATAGCTGCTATGGGAGGAGAACCTAAATGGGCTCTCTTAACCTTAGGTTCTCCTAAACCTATAGATCCATCTTGGATTAATCCCTTTATGGAAGCTCTAACTTCCACTTTAAAAAAATTTGAAACTCATTTAGTTGGCGGTGATACAGTCAAAAGTCCTTTTTTCTTTGTAAATTTAGTACTTATAGGGGAAACTAAAAATCCTATTTTAAGAAAAGGTGCCCAACCAGAAGAATATATCTTTGTTTCAAGACCACTTGGGGAAAGTTCTGCATTTTTAAGACTTATTCAAAAAAAATCTTTAAAAAATATTCCTGAATCAGTAAGGAAAGCACATTTGAGACCTGAGCCGGAAATATTTTTAGGTAAGGAACTTTCTAAACAAAAGCTTGCTACCTCAATGATAGATATTTCAGATGGACTTTTACTTGATCTTTGGAGAATATGTGAAGAAAATAAAGTGGGAGCTGAGCTTTGGGAAGATAAAATTCCAGTAAGCAATTTTGCTACCTTAGAAGAAGCTTTATCTGGTGGAGAAGACTATGCACTTTTATTTACTGTAAAGGAAATGGATCTTAAAAAATTAGAAAGATTGGCTAAAAAAATCAATAGAAATTTTTTTAAAATAGGAAAAATTATTAAGGAAAAAGGTCTTTATTTAATAAAAGGAGAAAAAAAATTAAAAATCAAACCAGAAGGTTTTAACCACTTTAAGAATTAATAAATTAAAAAGGGGGGATTATCCCCCCTTAAATATTACTCTTATAAATATTACTTATTTCCCGATCTTATTTTTCAATATTAATTTTAATTACTTTTTTCTTTTCTTCTGGCTTCTTTGGTAATACTACTTTTAATACACCATTTTTATAAGTAGCAGATATCTTTTCTTCTTCTACATCACAAGGTAATTGAATTGATCTTATAAAATTACCATAATATCTTTCCATTCTATAAAAGTTTTCTTTCTTTTCCTCTTCTTCTTTTTTCTTTTCACCTTTAATTACTAATACATTGTCAGATAAACTTATTTCTATATCTTCAGGATTTACACCAGGAACATCAACCTTTACTATTATTTCATTATCTGTTTCTGAAACATCAATTGCAGGTACCCATTCAATACCTTCAAATTTTTCTGTTAACCAACTTTTACCAAAAAATTCTTGCCATATACGATCCATTTCTTTTTTTAATTCTTGTAATGGACGCCAAAGAATTAAATCAGCCATATTTATCACCTCCTTTATATTTTGTTTTTTTTATTTTCACTTTTGTATCTAAAAATAAGTATGTTTTATTTTTTTTCAAGAGATTTAAATTTTGTATTGAAACTTAAGTAATCGTATTTATTTTTTAATTTAAAATATTTCTAAATAGGGGGGTTTAAAAAAATGAAATTTGATAAGTTTACTTTTAAAGCACAAGAAGCTTTACAAAATGCTCAGCGTTTAGCTGAAACTTATAATCACCCTCAAATAGAATCAGAACATCTCTTGAAGGCTTTAGTTGAACAGGAAGGTGGAATAATACCTATAATTCTTGATAGATTAGGAGTTAATTCAAAAATTATTTCTTCTGATTTAGATGAAATTTTAGAAAAATTTCCCAAACTTACTTACGGAACCTATCAGTTATATATCTCTTTAAGTTTAAAACAAATTCTTGATAAAGCTGAAAGTTTAGCTAAGGAAATGAGAGATGAATATATTTCTACTGAACATCTATTTTTAAGCATCATTGATAGTCCTACAAGAGCTGGAGAAATTTTAAGAAAGAGGGGTATTACTTTTAGCAATGCTAAAGATGTGATTATGAAAATTAGAAAAGGGCAAAGAATTACAGATCAGAATCCAGAAGAAAAATATCAAGCCTTAGAAAAATTTGGAAGAGACCTTACAGCACTTGCTAAAGCTGGAAAACTTGATCCTGTGATAGGAAGAGATGAGGAAATAAGAAGAGTTATGCATATTCTTTCTAGAAGAACTAAAAACAATCCTGTTCTTGTTGGAGAGCCAGGTGTTGGTAAAACTGCTATTGTAGAAGGACTTGCCCAGAGAATTATTGCTGGAGATGTGCCTGAAGTTTTGAAAGATAAAAGGATTATTCAATTAGATTTAGGAGCCTTAATTGCAGGAACAAAATTTAGAGGAGAATTTGAAGAAAGGCTTAAAGCTGTTTTACGTGAAATTCAAGCCAGTGAAGGAGAAGTCGTTCTATTTATAGATGAAATTCATACCATCGTTGGAGCAGGAGCTGCTGAAGGAGCTATGGACGCAGCCAATATGCTTAAACCTGCCCTTGCAAGAGGAGAATTAAGATGTATAGGTGCAACAACCATTGATGAATATCGTAAACATATAGAAAAAGATCCTGCATTGGAAAGAAGATTTCAACCTGTTTATGTAGATGAACCTACACCAGAAGAAGCTATTGCTATTTTAAGAGGTTTAAAAGAAAAATATGAAGTTCACCATGGAGTGAGAATTACTGATAATGCTATTATTTCTGCTGTTATGCTTTCCCACAGATATATCAGCGATAGATACCTTCCTGATAAAGCTATAGATTTAATAGATGAGGCTGCTGCAAAACTCCGTATAGAAATAGATTCAATGCCTACTGAAATAGATGGAATAGAAAGAAAGATCAAACAACTTGAAATTGAAAAAGTTGCTTTAGAAAAAGAAACCGATCCTAAAGCAAAAGAAAGGTTAAATAAATTACTTGAACAATTAAATGAACTTAGAAATGAGGCTGAAGAATTAAAAGCTCAATGGTTAAAAGAAAAGGAGATAATACAAAAAATCAGAAAACTAAAAGAAAAAATTGATCAACTTAAAATTGAAGCTCAACAAGCCGAAAGACAAGGTGATCTAAATAGGGTTGCTGAAATTATATATGGCGTTATTCCTCAGCTTCAAAAAGAACTTGAAGAAGAAAATGAAAAATTGGAAAACCTTCAAAAAGAACATAAATTCTTAAAAGAAGAGGTAGATGCTGAAGATATAGCTGAAATTGTATCTAAATGGACAGGAATCCCTGTACGTAGACTTCTTGAAAGTGAAAGAGAAAAACTTTTAAGAATAGAAGATAGAATAAAAGAAAGGGTGGTGGGCCAAGATCATGCTATTTCTGTAATAGCAAATGCTTTGAGAAGGGCAAGAGCAGGCTTAAAAGACCCAAAAAGACCTATCGGTTCCTTTCTTTTTATTGGTCCCACAGGAGTAGGAAAAACAGAACTTGCAAAAGCACTTGCGGAATTTATGTTTGATACAGAAGATGCAATAATAAGAATTGATATGACAGAATATATGGAAAAACATTCTGTTTCAAGATTAATTGGTGCACCTCCTGGATATGTAGGTTATGAAGAGGGTGGACAGCTTACTGAAGCAGTGAGAAGAAAGCCTTATTCTGTAATTTTGTTTGATGAAATTGAAAAGGCTCATCCTGATGTCTTTAACATTCTCCTTCAAATTCTTGATGATGGGAGATTAACTGATGGAAAAGGAAGAACAGTGGACTTCAAAAACACAATTATAATTATGACCTCAAATGTAGGTAGTTTCTATTTCCAAGATTTATCTCTTTCACGTAAAGAAGTGGAAAATAGAGTATTTGAACTTTTAAAATCTACATTTAGACCTGAATTTTTAAACCGCATTGATGAAATTATAGTTTTCAATAATCTAACCAGAGAGGATATAATTAAAATTGTGGATATCCAAATTAAATATCTTAATGAAAGACTTGTTGAAAAAGGAATGTTCTTAGAATTAACTGATAAAGCAAATGAACTTCTTGCTACTTATGGATACGATCCAGTTTTTGGAGCAAGACCACTTAAAAGAACTATACAAAAATATATTGAAAATACTTTAGCTTTAAAAATTTTAGAAGGTGTTTTTTCTGAGGGAGATAAAATAATAGTTGATGTGAATGAAGCAGGAGAATTTGAATTTAAAAAGGCTGAAGAAGTAGAAGAGTTAAGAAAAGTTGCCCTTCATTAATGAAAAAATATAGAATAGTTTTTTTTGGAAGCCCTAAATTTGCTATACCCTCTTTAGAAGCTCTTTATGAAAAAGAAGAAATAGTTGCTGTTGTTACACAACCAGATAAGCCAAAAGGAAGAGGGCTAAAACCCTCTCCTTCTCCTATAAAGGCTTGGGCTTTATTAAAGGGTTTAAAAGTATTAGAACCTACAAGATTGAAGGATCTACAATTTATTAAAACACTTAAAGATCTTTCACCTGATCTAATTGTAGTTTGTGCTTATGGAAAGATTATTCCTAAAGAAATTTTAGAAATTCCTAAATTTGGTTGTTGGAATATTCATGCTTCCCTTCTTCCAAAATATAGAGGTGCTTCTCCCATAAATTGGGCAATCTTAGAAGGAGAAAAAGAAACTGGTATTACTATTATGCTTATGGATGAAGGACTTGATACAGGACCTATACTCTTACAGAAAAAAATCTCTATTTCAGAAGAAGATGATGCTAATTCTCTTTCCCAAAAATTAGCTCAGCTTGGAAAAGAAGCTATTCTTTTTGCTATAGAACTTCACAAAAAAGGAAAATTAAAAGTAACACCTCAACCGGAAGAGGGAATTTCTTATGCTCCCATTTTAAAAAAAGAAGATGGATTTTTTACCTTTGAAGAACCAGCTGAAAAAATAGAAAAAAAAGTAAAGGCTTTTTTACCCTGGCCTTCTGCTTTTACTTATTATAAAAATAAACTTCTAAAAGTATTCTCAGCAAAAGCTATTCCACTAAAACATGAAGAAAAACCAGGTATTATTTTAGATATAAATAAAGAAGGAATACTTGTTGCTACTACTAAAGATGCAATTTTATTAAAAGAGGTTCAATTAGAAAGTAAGAAAAAAATTTCTGCTTATGAATTTGCCTGTGGTCAAAGACTTAAAAAAGGTGTTCCTTGGAACTAAGCTCGGGCACTTTTCCTTTATGTAAAACCTTTAAAATAGGAGAGGCAATAAAAATAGAACTATAAGTTCCTACAATAAATCCTATAGTTAAAGCTAAAGCAAAATCTCTAATAACTATTCCTCCAAAAATAAGTAAACTTAACGATCCAAAAAGAGTGGTAATAGTAGTAATAAGTGTTCTTGCAAGCATCTCATTTATACTTATATTAACTAATTCATCAAAATTTTTAAATTTTTTATTTAAAATATTTTCTCTTATCCTATCAAAAATAACCACAGTATCTGTTAAAGAATAACCTGCTAAGGTAAGTAAAGCTGTAATAAAAAGAAGATTTATTTCCTTACCTAAAAGATAAAAAATTGCTAAGGTAAAAAGAACATCATGAAAAGTTGCTATTCCTGCTGCTAAACCAAAGTTAAAATTAAATCTAAAAGTAAGATAAAGTACAATACCTAAAAGGGCACCTAAAATAGCTAAAGTAGCTTTCTTTTTTAATTCTTTGCTTATAGTAGCTCCTATTTCTTCTTTTCCTAATAAAGTAAAGTTATATTCAGGAAAATTACTTTTCAAAGTTGTTAAAATTTTATTTACATCTTCAGTAAGAGTTTCTTTAGAACTTTTTAGTTTTAAAAGAAGCATATTTTCACCTTTAACATCCTGAAGTGTAAAGTCTTCAAAACCTACTTGAGAAAGTGCTTTTCTTATTTTATCTAAGGAGGGAGGAGTTTCACTTTTTAAATAAATAAGAGTCCCACCTGTAAAGTCTATCCCAAGATTAGCCTTCCCAATAAAAGCTTGAATAAAAGCTAAAATTCCTATTAAACTAAAAAGAATAGAAATTACAGCAAAAATCTTTTTATACTTCATGAAATCAATTTTAGGATTTTTTATAATTTCAAAGAATTTAATTTTAAATTCTTTCCCGCCTTCATACAAATACTCATAAAATATTTTAGTTGCAAAAATAGCTGTAAATAAATTTACAATAATAGAAATAGATAAAGTTACTGCAAAACCTCTAACAGGACCGGTACCGAAAGTAAATAAAATTAAAGAGGTTATTAAAACTGTGATGTGAGCATCAAAAATGGTCCAAAAAGCTTTTGAATATCCTTGAAAGATAGATGAATAGGTACTTCTTCCTAATTTAAACTCCTCTCTAATTCTTTCAAAAATAAGCACATTAGAATCAACACCCATTCCAACACTTAAAATAATCCCAGCAATTCCAGGGAGAGTTAAAGTAGCCTGAAAGGCTGATAAAAGGGCTAATAAAAAGTAAATATTTAAAATAAGTGCCCAGACTGCTATCACTCCAGAAATTCTGTAATAAATAGAGGTAAAAATAATAACCGCTGATGCTCCTATTAAACCAGCTACAATTCCTTTTTGAATAGAATCCTTTCCAAGGGAAGGTCCGATAGTAATATTTTGTAAAATTTTTACTGGAGCTGGGAGAGCACCTGCCCTCAAAACAAGAGCAAGATCTGATGCTTCTTCCATAGTAAAACTGCCTGTTATTTGAGCTTCTCCCCCTGAAATTTTTTCTCTTACAACTGGTGCAGAACGAACTACTTCATCAAGAACAATAGCAAGCCTTTTACCAACATTTTCTCCAGTAATTTGTTCAAATATCTTTTCTCCTCTTGAATCAAATTGAATCCATACATAGGGCTCATTAAATTGAGGATCTATTCTAACTTGTGCGTTTTTAAGATAGGTTCCAGTAAGAACAGCTTCTTTTTTTAGAATAATAGGTTTTTTTATCATTTTCCCTGTTGTTCTGTCTTTCTCTACTAAGAAATAAAATTCTGAATCTAAAGGTATATAAGGTTTAATTAGTTCTCTCCACTCCTCTATAGGAGCATCAAGAGAAATTTTCTTTTCTCTTATTAAAGAATTAATAAAGATATTTAAATCTAATTTTTGCATGGCTTCTTCGTTTACCAATTTAAATTCAAGCTGAGCTGTTTGACCTACTACATTTATTGCTCTTTGAGGGTCTTTTAAACCAGGAAGCTGAATTACTATTTTATCAGAACCATGTTTTGTAATTATGGGTTCTGCTACTCCAAATTGGTCAATTCTATTTCTTATAACTTCAAGAACCTGATCTAAAATATGTTCTTTTATATAAGAAACCTTTTCTTTAGATAAACTAATTTCTACAAAAAAGGCGTCTTTCTCTTTGCCTTCTTTAATTATCTGTAATTCCTTAAAACCTTTTATTATTTCATCTTTAAATAACTTTAAATCTTCTTCTTTATAAAACTTAAAAGTTGTCTTATTTTCTTCAGAAATGAGTTCAAAATTTATATTTGCTCTTAGAGCTTGAGCTTTAATATCTTGTAAATAATTATCAAATTGGTTTTTTAGGGCTTTTTCTAAATCTGGCCTAAGAACTAAATGAACCCCTCCTTTTAAATCAAGACCAAGTTTAAGCTCCCCTCTATAAACATACTTTTTAAACCAGGGAGGAAGGTCTTTTACAAAAGTAGGAAGAAGTAAAAAACTAGAAAAGAATATTAAAAAGACTAAAAGTGCTATTTTTAATTTTATCTTAATTGGCAAAGCTTATTAACTCCTTATTTACATCTAAGTGCTTTTTTTATATTTATGAAATTATATCTCAAAAGTTCTATATAACTACCAGGCATATAATAGGTTCCTCCAGACCAAAGTTTTATTACTTTTATTCCCTTTTCTTCAAAAAATTCTCTATATTTTTCAAACTCAGGATCTACTAAAAATACAATCTCAATCCCTTGAGCTTTAATTTTTTTATACATTTCTGTTAAAGCTTTAATACTTGGTTCTCCTTCCTTATGAGGACTTTTTAAAAGTGTTATTTGCTTTATTCCTGAATCTTTAAGAAGATAACCAAAAACAGGATGCCCTAAAATATAAACTTCTTTAAATTTACAATTTTTAAACTCCCTATACTCCTTTTTAACCTCCTCTAAGGATTTTAAAAACTTTTGGGCATTCTTTTGATAAAAATCCCTTTTATGAGGCTCTTTTTTACTCACATAATTAGTAAGTTCTTTTACCAAGGCATCTACTCTTTCCAAATCAAACCAAAGATGAGGGTCTAAAAAATTTTTCTCCCCTTTTGAAAGACTTAATATTTCTTTTTCCTTTCTTAACTCATACACTCTTTTTGCCCATCTTTCAGTCCCTATAATTATAACCAGGCCTGCGTTTTTAATTTTTTGCCATTGAGATAAAGTGGGTTCATAGGAGTGAAAATCTTCTTTTTCACTTTGAAGTTGATAAATTTTTATATCACTTACTATTTCTCTTATAATCTTTTCAAGAGCAGAATTAGAAACTACAATTTCAAGAGCATAAAGAGGTTTTTCTAAAAAAAGAAAAATATAAAATATAAAGATTAATAAGAGTTTGATTTTTTTCATAGTTTAGCTTAATCTTCAAAGCATTGTAAATTTTAATTAACTTTCATCCAAAAGCAACCAATTTTTGCTTAATTTTCGTCAGGAAGAGTAATAATCTCTATTTTTATATTAGCAAAATCTTTTTCTTTTTTCACAGTTTTTAGTGATAAAAGATTTTTTTCCAGAACTTCTCTTTTACCATAAGGAATTTTTAAAGCATAAATAGTGTCTGGTGGGGTTATTTTTCTTCTTAGCTCTGCATTTAAAAGCAAAAGCATATCATAGTCAATATCTCCTGCAACAGAAAATACTTTTAAATCTATTCCACCGTTTACTTTTATTTCCTCATAATCAAGAATTTTATTTTCTGGTGTTGAAAATCCATATTTTTGTGGATCTTTTGCTATTAAAGTGATTGCCATCCACTGAGGTAAATAAGCAGTTGTTTCAATGGGTATTCCATTTGAATTTATAACTTGCCAATAATCTATAAAGTTTGTAGCTTTTAAAACCCTTTTAATTTTATTTTCTCCTAAATTATAACTTGCTATTGCTATTCTCCAGTCTCCAAAAATTTTATACAAAGTTTTCAAATAATTAGCTGCAGCATAAGTTGATTTTATAAAATCTCTTCTTTCATCAATCCAATGATCTATCTTTAATCCATATCTTTTTGCTGTAGCTTCCATAAATTGCCATATACCTGCTGCACCTGCAGGTGAGGTAGCAAATGGATTACAACCACTCTCAATAAAAGCAAGATAAACCAGATCATCAGGTATGCCATATTCTTTGAAAATTACTTTAAAATAAGGTAAAAATAAAGAGCACCTTGCAAGCCAATGACTTACAACCTCTCGTTTTTCATCAGTATAATATTTCAAAAAATAAACTACCTGAGTATTTATATCAGGTGGCAAATTTTTTATAATTTCATAGGGAAGTTCTCCAAAAGCTTCATATGCCTCTTGTTGATAAAATTCTTTATCTAATAATTCACTTTCTGACATAGATTGAAATGGAAAGAATATAAGAAAAAGAGAAAATACTATTCTAATAAAAACTCTAAAATACATTGGAAAGTACCTCCATATTTATATAAGTATCTTCTTCATTATGAGCTTCTGAAACTAACAGCGGCTTTATTTCTTTTTCCTTCAAGAATTTAAATATCTCCTTAAATTTTACCTTTCCCTTTCCTATAGCCAAGTGGTCATCATATTTTCCTAAATTATCATGGCAGTGAATTTCTTTAATATAAAAATAAAGAGTTTTTAACCATTCCATTTCTTCTTTTTCAGAAAAAACTTTTGCATGAGCAGGATCAAAACACCAAAAAAGTCTTTCTTTAAAATTTTCAAAAACAGGTTTTAAAAACTCCGGTTCTGGTTCAAAAACATTTTCTAAGGATATAGTTAAAACAAATTCCTTAGCTAATCCTAAAACTTTATCCATGCTTTCCAAAAAAATATTTCTCCATTCATTCTTTACTTCTCTATGATAATCTATATGATATCCAGAATGTAAAACTAAATTTAAAGGTTCAAAAATAGCAGATCTTTCTATAGCCAAAAATACCCTTTTTAAACTTATTTCTCTTATCCAAGGATCTAAAGCTCCTAAGGATAAATCCATAAAAGGTAAATGAATAGTTGTTTTTATCCCTGATTCTTTAAGTTTTTTAGCAATATTTTTAAAATCAAGATAAGAATATCTATCGAGTGCTTTTGCATTTAAAGTTATTTCAATATTTATCTTTTTTTCTAAAACTAAAGGCAAATATTTATTTATTAAAAGTTCCCAAGGGATAGAAACAAATATGAGATTTTCCATTTTTTCTATTTTTTGTAAAATTCTTTTATAGATAAAGTTACATAATCTATTTCTTTTTCTGTTAAATATGGATACAGAGGTAAACTTAAAACTTCTTTTGCAAGCTTTTCTGTAACAGGTAATTCTTTATTTTTTAAATTAAAGTTTTTATAAACTGGCTGTAAATGTAAAGGTGTTCTATAATATACCCCTGTCATTATTCCCTTGCTTTCCAAAAAAGTTTTTAATTTATCTCTATTTTTAGCTCTTATAGTAAATAAAGAATAAGAGGAAAAATAATTTTTAGGAAATTGAGGAAGCTTAACATAAGGTACTAAATCTTTTAAATTTTCCATGTAACTTTCTACTATAGCTTTTCTTAATGCCATTTCTTTTTCAAAATATTTAAATTTCACTAACAAAATTGCACTGTGAATTTCATCTATCCTTCCATTTACTCCGTGATATTTATAAAAATAAGGCTTAATTTGTCCATGTTCCTTTAACATTCTTATTTTTTTAGCTAAATTTTTATTAAAAGTAAAAACCATTCCTGCATCACCAAAAGTAGAAAGAGGTTTTGTTGGATAAAAAGAAGTTGCTGAAGCAATTCCAAAGGTTCCTACTTTTCTATTGCCTATTTTTGCTCCAAAGGCTTGACATATATCTTCTATCAAATAAATTTCTTTTTCTTCACAAAATTTTTTTATTTCTTTTAGATGGGCAGGTAAACCAAAAAGGCTTACTGCTATTACTGCAGAAACTTTTTTCCTCCCTTTTTTAAGTTTTTCATAGCTTTTCTCCAAACTTTCTAAAGAAATATTATAAGTATCCTCTTCTACATCAACAAAATAGGGAATAAGACCAACTCTTACAATAACTTCAGCAGTAGCTACAAAAGTAAAAGATGGCACTAAAACATATGTATTTTTAGGAAGTTCAAGGGCTTTTAAAATAAGAAATAAAGCTTCTGTCCCTGAAGAAACACCTATAGCGTAAGAAACACCTAAATAATTAGCTAAAAGATTTTCTAATTCCTGAGTTTGTGGACCATTTAAATAAATTCCACTTCTAAGAACTCCCAGAACCTTTTTTTCTATTTCTTTTTTATAAACTTCGTAATTTCTCTTTAAATCTATAAAAGGAACTTTTTCCATTACTTTATTCTCCAATTAAACTTGAACTAAAAATCGCAATAATTATACTTTAATTTTTAAGAATTTCCAAATCAAAAATGAAGAAGGTTCTTTTTTATAGAAAAGGAGCTTTTGGAGATACCCTTCTAACTTTTCCTATTTTTGAGGTTTTAAAAAGGAAAGACTATTATATTGTAGCTATAGGAAATACAGATTACTTAAAAATAGCTAAGGAATTAAATTGGATTGATGAAATATATAGTGATTTTTACAAAGAAATCTTAAAGAAAAATTATGAGCTTAAAATTATATTTTCTAAAACTGAAGGTTTTGATCCTTTTCCTTCTGAAAGAATATGGATAGTTGATTATTATTTTAATTTGCTAAAATTAGAAAAAAACTTTTCCTTAGTTCTACCTATAAAGGATTCTATAGAAAGTCCTTTTAAAAATAAAGTGGTCTTACATCCAGGAAGTGGTTCTTTTAAAAAAATCCCAGATTTTTCCCTTTTTGAAAAAATTGAAAAGTTTTTTCGCTCTAAAGGCCTTGAGGTTATATATTTTGTTGGAGAAGCTGATAGTTGGATTAAAAATTTTACTCAAAATTTTTGGGAATGTTTTGATCCTTTAATATTAGCTAAAGTCCTTAAAAAAGCTAAACTTTTTATTGGAGTTGATAGTGGAGTGTCTCATCTTGCAAGTTATTTAGGAATTAAATCTTTCATTTTTTATGGTCCTACCGATACTCTCTTATGGAAACCCATAGGAAAAAATTATAAAATTATTTCTCTTAACTTAAAATGTAGTCCCTGCTTTCCAAAGGTATGTGAAGAAAGACCTTGTTTAGATTCCAGTTTACTTTTTGATAAATTTTTAAAAGCTTTTAATGATTTATAGATTTTTTAAATAAATTTTTTATTTTTTATTGATTTTTTTTATTAGAGTTTTTTCACTTTCAAATATAAATTAGAAAAAAATTATTTGGAGGTTTGTGAAATGAAAGAAATTAATGCTAAAGGGCTTCCTTGTCCTCAACCTGTAATTAAAACAAAAGAAGCCTTAGAAACTTTAAAAGAAGGAGAAAAAATAAAAGTAATAGTTGATAATGAAACAGCTTTAAAAAATATTCAAAAATTTGTTAACTCTCAAGGACATAAAATTCTTTCTATAGAAAATTTAAACTCAGATTTTCTAATTATCATTGAAAAAGTAGAAGGAAAAGAAAAAGAATTTACTATCAGTTGTGAAACTGAGCCTAAAAAAGATGATGAAGGTCTTTTTGTAGTTATCGCAACTGATACTATGGGAAAAGATGAAAGCCTTGGTAAAATTCTTATGAAAGCCTATTTTGAAACTATGCTTGCTCATAATCTTTTGCCTAAAAAAATTTTTTTTATGAATAAAGGTGTTTTTTTAACTACTGAGGAGGAAGAAATTATTCCTATATTGAAGAAACTTGAAAAAAGAGGAGTAGAAATTTTTAGTTGCGGAACCTGCTTGAAATATTATCAATTAGAAGATAAATTAAAAGTTGGACATAGAGCAGGTACTGATGTATATTTAGAGGGAATTTTTTATTCTAAAAAAACAATATGGATTGGATAAAGGAGTAAAAATATGAAAGTAAGTATTCTTATGGGAAGTGATTCAGATCTTCCCATTATGAAGGATTCAGCAGAAATTTTAGAGTTTTTTGAAATTCCTTATGAAATATCTATTATATCTGCTCATAGAATCCTTGAAAAGGCTTTAGAATATGCAAAAACTGCTGAAGAAAAAGGAATCGAAGTAATTATTGCAGGAGCAAGTGGAGCAGCTCATCTCCCTGGAATTATAGCTTCCTTAACCCTTGTTCCTGTAATAGGAGTTCCCATTAAAAGTAATTTTTTAGATGGTCTTGATTCTCTTTTATCAATTGTTCCAATGCCAACAGGAATTCCTGTGGCTACAGTAGCTATAAATAATGCTAAGAATGCAGCTCTTCTTGCAGTCCATATTCTTTCTATTAAATACCCTGAGCTAAAAGAAAAACTTAAGAAATATAGAGAAGAAATGAAAAAGACAATAATAGAAAAAAATGAAAAACTTCAAAATCTGGGATATAAAAAATACTTATCAGGTAGCTAAGTATTTAAAAGCCTTTTTCCCTATGTCTTTTCTATAATGAGCTCCTTCAAAATAAATCATTGATACTGCTTTATAAGCTTTTTCTATAGCTAAGGGGATATCTTTATCAAGAGCTGTTACTCCTAAAACTCTTCCTCCACTAGTATAAAATTCATTGTTAATTTTTTTTGTCCCAGCATGAAAAATAACAACCCCAGGAATTTGAGAAGCTTTTTCAAGCCCATTTATTTTTTTACCTTTTTCATATTTTCCTGGATAACCTTTACTTGCCATAACTACACAAACTGCTGAATCATTTTTTTCTCTTAAGTCAATTTTATTAAGATTTACTTCTAAGGCCGCTTCTATAATTTCAAGAAAATCATTTTCTACTCTAGGAAGAATAACCTGAGCTTCAGGATCTCCGAGTCTGCAATTAAATTCAAGAACATAGGGTTCTTTATTAACTATCATAAGTCCTGCATATAAAAATCCCGTATAGGGATACCCTTCTTTTTCAAGGATTTTTAAAGTAGGTTTTATTATTTTCCCTTCTATTTTTTCTTTAAGTTCTGGATCTATGAGTGGGGTTGGTGAATAAGCTCCCATTCCACCTGTATTGGGTCCTTCATCATTATCAAGAAGTCTTTTATGATCTTGTGAAGTTGGTAAAGCCTTAAAGTTATAACCATCTGTAATCACAATATAAGAGGCTTCTTCTCCTACTAGCTTTTCTTCAATTACAACCTTATTCCCAGCTTCTCCAAAAATTTTTTCTTCCATTATCTTTTCAACTGCTTTAATAGCCTCTTCTTTTGTTTCACAAACAAAAACCCCCTTTCCAGCACAAAGCCCATCAGCTTTTACTACTATAGGTGCTCCTTTTTTTTCTATATAAGCTTTAGCTTTTGAAGATTCATCAAAAACTTCGAATTTTGCTGTAGGAATACCAGCTTTACTCATAATCTCTTTAGCAAAAGATTTACTTCCTTCTAAAAGTGCTCCTATGCTATCTGGACCAAAAACTTTAATTCCCTCTTTATTCAAAAAATTTTTTAATCCTTTTACTAAAGGTTCTTCAGGACCAGGAATTACAAGATCAATTTTATTTTCTTTACAAAACTTGGTAATATTATCAAAATCTGTTACAGAAATATTTTCTGCAGTTTCTGCTATTTCTGAAATCCCTCCATTTCCCGGTATACAAAACAATTTTTCAAGCTTAGAACTTTTTGAAAGAGTATAACAAATTGTATGTTCTCTTCCCCCACCACCTAAAATAAGAACTCTCATTTTTATACCCTATTTTAATTTTTTTATTTTTTATTATAGATAGAACTTTTAAATGTCAATATTTTAAATTTATAAAGTATTAAAATAATAAGAAATATTCCTCCTATTTGAGTCCAAAAAAAGGTTTGTTTAAAAGTATCCTGAAAAGCAAAACTTAAAGCCTGAATGTATTCTGTTTTATATAAAAGGGCTTTTGCTTTTTTAAAGGCATAAGCTTCTGAAAAATATTTTTGAGCAATATACCACCATTTTTCTACTAACATATTTACATATCTAAATTCTTGAAGTTCTGTAATTCTTAAAAAGTGATAATTGGTTCTTTTTTCAAGAGTATTGGTAGCTATAGCAATTCCTATTGAACCACCAACAAACCTTTGATAATGAAATAAAACCACTCCTAATCCTGTTTTTTCTCCAAGATTTCTTAAAGCTAATGTTGTTAAAGGAGCAAAAAAGCACCCTATAGCAATACCTAAGGGAATGGTTAAAATTGCTGCTTTTAGAGCTGGAGTATAATAATTTAATTTTGGCAAAAGAAAAATAGTAGTAATACTAAAAATCAAAAAATTAACAAAAAGAATAATTATAGGAGAAAATATGTCAGAAAGTCTTCCTGAAATAACTGCAAAAATACCTGCAAAGGCGGCATAAGAAAGCATATGAAGACCCGCCTGAAAAGTAGTAAGCCCCTTTAAATTTTGATAATACAGAGAAATTAAATAGAAAACCTGATACATAACAAACCCTAAAATAAAGAACTGAAAAGCCATTGATAAACCAAATTCTGGAATAGTATAAATTTTAAAATCTATAAGCGGCTTTTTACTCATAAGTTCAGAAGCAAAATAAAGGGAATAAAAAGTTAAACTTAAAATAAGAAAAGATACTATAAAAGTAGACTGAAACCAGCCATATTGCTGACCCTTTGACACAGCTATAAGTAAAAAAATAGTTGCCAGTGAAACTAAGCCATAACTTATAAAATTAAAGGAAAATTCTTTTCTTTTCCCTAAAGCATAAGGTAGAAAAGAGATTGCAGCAATTAAATCAAGAATTCCTATGGGTACATTAATATAAAAAGCCCATCTCCAAGAAATATATTCTGTAAGAAATCCTCCCACTGTAGGACCCAAGGCGGGAGCAAAACTTACTCCCAAACTATAAATTCCCATAGCAGTCCCTCTCTTTTCTGGAGGATATACATTAAGAAGGATGGTCTGAGCTGTAGCCATAATAAAAGCTTCTCCAACACCTTGAAAACTTCTAAAAATAATCATTTGAGGCAAACTATTAGCTAAACCACAAAATGCACTAAAGGTAACAAAAAAAATAAGCCCTACTGTATAACATAAAGCATATCCTACATATCTTGAAAAAGTTTCTACAAATAAAAGAGTTATAGCTGCAGAAATCATATAACTTATACCCACCCACTGAATCCCATATAAATCTGTAGATAGAGGACCTAAAAGTTTGGGTATTATAGTATTTACCACTGTAGTATTCAAAATAGCTAGAAAATGACCAATCATAAGGGTAATAGTTATAGCTATCCTTTCTAAAGAAGAAATTTGATGATAAAATTCTGTTGGTTTCATTTAATTTAAAGATTTGCTTTAAGTTTTATATATTTTCCTGGCAAATTTTCTACTAATCCCTTAAGTTCTAATTCTGTAAGAATAGAAAGAACTTCAAAAGGAGACTTATTTACTTTAACAAAAATTTCCTCTACATGTTGAGGATAGGAAGATAAAAGAGAAAGTATTTCTTTTTCTTCCTTTGTTAGTTCAATTTCTATTTTTTCTTTTAATAAAATTTTTTCTTTCTTCCATCCAAAATAAGCTAAAATCTCTTCAGGAGAAGTAATAACATTTGCTCCCTCTTTTATAAGGTAATGAGTGCCTTCACTTTGAGAAGAAAATACACTTCCTGGAATAGCAAAAACTTCTCTTCCTTGATTTAATGCCCATTTAGCAGTTATTAAAGTTCCACTCTTTCTTCCTGCCTCTATAACTACAATTCCTTCACAAAGACCACTTATAACTCTATTTCTCATGGGAAAATTTTCTTTTCTCGGTTTGGTATCAAAAGGAAACTCTGAGATTATTGCACCACCGTTTTTAATAATTTTTTCAAAAAGTTCTCTATTTTCTGCTGGATAGATAATATTTATACCACAACCAAGAACCCCTATTGTATAACCATTTCCATCCAAGGCTCCTTTATGGGAAATACTATCAACCCCTCTTGCAAGCCCAGAAACTATTCCTACATTATTTTCTGCCAGTTTTTTAGAAAATTTATAGGCTACTTCTTTTCCATAAGAAGTAGGCTTTCTTGAGCCTATAATGGCAATTAAATTTTTATCTTTTAAAAGCTCTCCCTTTACATATAAAAAGAGTGGTACATAGGAGATAGTTTTTAATTTTTCAGGAAATTCCTTATCTTTAATAAAATATATTTTTACTTTTTCTTTTTCAGCTCTCTTTATTTCCTTTTTTGCTAAGTTGATTATTTCACTTTCTGAATATTTTTTAAAATTTATAATTTCTCTTATATCTATTCCTTCTTCAAAATATTTTATAGTTTTAAAAATATTTCTTTCTTTAAGATAAAAACCAAGCCAAAGAAGTTTTTCTTCCATTTTTAAAATTGAAAAGTAAGAGTTCTTTTGTCTACCTTAATATCTGCTAAGTTTTTCAATTGATAAGAGAGGTCTTTTAAATTTTCATAAACTAAGTTATCTAAATCTTTATCCCATAAAAATTCTACTCTCTTATTCTTTTTTATAAAAATCTTTAAATGGGTATTTTCTTTCAAATTTAAAAATATCTCTTGGCAGATATTACAGAAAAGACCTTTTAATAAGTTATAGGGAACTTCAATAAGAACTTTTTCTTCTTCAAAAATTTCTTTTTTAACTTTATGTTTAAAGGGCATAAAGGCTTCCCAAAATAATATTTCTTTTTCTATAATCTCTTTAAGATCCCAGGGTCCAGTTTTTTCGTTATAAATTTCATCAAAAGCTGTATTTATTTGATTCTGAAGCTTTTGTAAAAGGTTTAAAGCTTTATTCACCCTTTCATAAATTTCTTTATTTAAATCAAGATCTTTTTTCATAAGTATGAGCTGAAGTTCTAAAGAAATTCCTTGTAGGGTTCCTCTTAAATTATGAAAATAACCTTGAAGAAGTCCTCCTAAGGCTATTCTTTTACAAAAATTAAAATTTTCTTTCATTTTTCTTTTAAAATTTCTCTTCCAAAAAGGGCTTTTTTAAGGGTTAAAGGATCAATAAATTGAATTTCCATACCCATTGGGATACCACAGGCTATTTTAGTTACCCTAACTGGATAATCTTTTAAAACTTCAAGAATATAAGATGTAGTTGCTTCTCCTGAAAGAGTAGGAGAAAGAGCTATAATTATTTCTTTTATATTTCTTAACTTTATAAGATAAAGCATATGATCAAGCCCCAGTTCTTTTGGTCCTATCCCATCCTTAGGAGATAAAAGATAATGCAAAACAAAGTAATATCCATTAAAAATCCCAGTTTCTTCTATATAAGAAAGATTAACAGGATTTTCAACAATACAAAGAAGTTCTGAATCTCTTTTTTCGTCTTTACAAATAGAACAAATTTCTTCTTCAGAAAGGTTTCTACAAAATTTACACAATTTAACTTTATAAGGCAATTCTTTAATAAGTTCTCCTATGGTTTCACAAAGTTCGGGTTTAGATAAAAGAAAAAAAGAAATTCTTGTAGCACTCTTTTCCCCTAATCCAGGAAGTTGAGAAATAGTTTCTATGAGTTTTTTAAAAATATAAGGATATACTCCAGACATAAATTAGAAAAGTCCTGGAAGATTTAACCCTGGCAATTTAAGCCCGCCTGTAATTTTAGTTAGTTCTTCTTCTATCATTTCTTTAGATCTTTTTAAAGCCTCATTTACTCCTGCAATTATAAGATCTTCTAACATTTCCTTTTCTTCAGGGTTTATAAGTTCCTTTTCAATTTCAATAGAAATAATTTCTTGCTTCCCATTAGCTGTAACTGTAACCATTCCTCCACCTACTTGAACAGTTATTGTTCTTTCTTCAAGCTGTTTTTGTGTTTCTTCAAGTTTTTTTTGAATTTTTTGCATTTCTTTAACTAATTGTTGGAATTGGGGTGGTATTTTCATTTTTTACTCCTTTAAAGGTTGTATATAAGCTATTTTAGCTGATAAGATTTTTAAAATTGCCTTTACCTCAGGTCTTTCTTTTATCTCTTCTAAGGTGATCTTCTTTTTCTCTTCTATTTCTACTCTGAGGGGTTTATTAAAATAACTTTCTATTTTTTCTCTCAAAAGTTTGTAATAAGGTGAATCTATAATGTTTAAAGAGGAACTTATTTTAAAAAATATTTCATTTGTTTTTATTTCAGGCTTTGGCAAACTGCTTACTAATCCATAAAGGGGCAAGCTTTCCTTTTTAATTTCTTCCACAAAATTTTCCCAACTTTTCTCTTTTATTTCTAAATGTTCTTGTGTAGAAGGGAGAGAAAAGGAAAAGTGATTAACCGTTACCTGATCAAGTTTTTCTATTAAATCCTTTAAAGGGATAAGTTTCTCATATTCACAAATTCTCAATAAAGCAAGTTCAAATTGAAGCTGAGGATAACTACTTTTTCTTAATATTTCCAGATCTCTTACTAAACTTTGAAATATTAATAAAATATCTTCAAGCTCATTTTCAAGAATAAGATCTCTAATCCCAGGGGTATGAAATCCTATTTTACTTTCTTTAGGAAATGCTTTAATAACTAAAAGTTCTCTGAAAAATTCTGTTAATTTTTCCATTAGATATATTAAATCTATTCCTTGTTCATAAACTTTTTGAGCAACTTCTAAAACCTTTTTTAAATTCTTTTCTAAAAGAATACTTGCAATTTCTTCTACTAATATGGTTTCATGCCAACCAAAAGCTGAGATTACATCTTCTTTAGTTTTAGTTCCATATGTCATCGCCTGATCAAGCAAAGAAAGCGCATCTCTCAAACTTCCTTGTGCTTCTTTAGCAATAAGCTCTAAAGCCTCTTCTTCTATCTGATAATTTTCTTTCTCACAAACTTCTTTTAGATATTTAACTATCAATGGATGTTCTAATCTTCTAAAATCATATCTTTGACATCTTGAAAGAATGGTAGGTAAAAGTTTATTAGGTTCTGTAGTTGCAAGTATAAAATAAACATGAGAAGGTGGCTCTTCTAAAGACTTTAATAAAGCATTAGAAGCTTCTCTAGTGAGCATATGTGCTTCGTCTATAATGTAAATTTTTACTTTTCCTTTAGCAGGAGCGAATTTTAAATTTTCAATAAGTTCTCTTATCTGATCAATTCCCCTGTTTGAAGCTGCATCAATTTCTATTACATCTACAAAGATTCCTTTGCTAATTTCTAAGCAGTTAGAACACTCATTACAGGGTTCATAATTATTTATAAGATTCTGACAATTTAAAGCTTTAGCAATAATTCTTGCCACTGTAGTTTTCCCGGTTCCTTTTATACCTGAAAATAAAAGAGCATGAGAAAGTTTTTGATGTTTAAGTGCATTAGTTAAAGTTCTTATTACATGATTTTGTCCAATTACTTCTTTAAAACTCTGAGGACGATAACGACGTGCTAAAACTAAATATGACATAGGTATATTTTAAACTTTTTTAGAACTTTGACAACTTTCTTTAATTTGCTTGACAAGATATTTTTTAAAGTTAATTTATTAAATAAAGGTTAACGGGGCGTAGCTCAGTCTGGTAGAGCTCCGGCTTCGGGAGCCGGGTGTCGCAGGTTCAAATCCTGTCGCCCCGATTTTTAAAAAGCCGGGGTGGCGGAATTGGCAGACGCGCTGGATTCAGGATCCAGTGGGAGTAAATCCCATGCGGGTTCAAATCCCGCCCCCGGCATTTAATTAAAAATTATTAAAAATATGAAAAAAAATCAAAAACTCCCCTCTGAAGAACTTCTTAAAAAAACCTTTATAGCAGATTTACACATTCATTCCAAATACAGCCGTGCCTGTAGTAAATTTATGGAAATTCCTTTTTTAGCTGAAACAGGAAAATTAAAAGGTCTTCAAGTTATAGGGACAGGTGATTTTACTCATCCTATGTGGCTAAAAGAGTTAAAAGAATACTTAGAATATGACATAAAATCAGGACTTTATTTTTTTAATAAACTCCCTGATGGACCTAAATTTATCTTAACCTCTGAAATATCTCTCATTTTTTCAAAAAACAATAAATCAAATAGAAGAGTACATCTTATTATAATAGCACCAGATTTTGAAACTGTAGAAGAAATAAATCTTTATTTATCAAAACTGGGGAATCTCCTAATAGATGGAAGACCCACTTTTGGCATAGATTGTGAGAAGTTAACTTTAGACTTAATTAAAATCTCTGATAAAATTTTAATTATACCTGCACATGCTTGGACCCCCTGGTATTCAGTCTTTGGTGCCTTTTCAGGTTTTGATTCTTTAGAGGAGGCTTTTGGAGAAGCTACTCCTTATATTTATGCTATAGAAACTGGTCTTTCCTCTGACCCAGAAATGAATTGGAGAATCTCTAAACTTGATCATATAACTTTAATATCTTGTTCAGATGCCCATTCTCTTTCTAAATTAGGAAGAGAAGCAACAGCCTTTTTTTATCCTTTAACCTATGATAATATCTATCAATCTATTAAAACCGGAAATATTGCTTTTACTATAGAATTTTATCCTGAAGAAGGAAAATATCATTATGATGGACATAGAGACTGTAAGGTATGCCTTTCTCCCAAGGAAACAAAAGCTTTAGGATATAAATGTCCAAAATGCGGTAATCCTTTAACTATAGGAGTACTTCATAGAATAGAAATTTTAGCTGATAGAGAAGAAGGATATATACCTTCTGGTAAACCTTTATCTGTCCATTTAGTACCTCTTATAGAAATAATAGCTGAAGTTTTTAATCTTAACAAAATGAGCCCATCTATAGAAAAATTATATCAACAATATACCTCTCTTATAAGA
This sequence comes from uncultured Thermodesulfatator sp., assembly GCA_964464535.1. Classification (GTDB taxonomy): domain Bacteria; phylum Desulfobacterota; class Thermodesulfobacteria; order Thermodesulfobacteriales; family Thermodesulfobacteriaceae; genus Thermodesulfobacterium. The sequence goes on from CAYXGJ010000005.1 coordinate 83,947, forward strand.
ACTGAATTTGACCTTCTTTTAAAAATAGATTTAAAGGAGCTTGAAAGGGTTTTCCCTTCTAAGTTATTGGAAGGAATTAAAAGGGTAAGAGAAGGGAAAATATTTGCTAAACCTGGTTATGACGGAGAATATGGAATTATAAAAATTTTTGAACCTCCTGAAGAATTAAGTCCTCAAGGTCTAAAACAACAAAGTCTATTTTCTTTGCAATAATTGCAATAAACTTGAAATTTATGCATTTTTTAAATTAACCATTGCTTATTTATTCTATATAAATTCCAGGCATATTTTTTGAAAATATTTATTTAGATTTTAAAATAGGGGGTGATAAAATGAAAAACCTTAAATTTTTAATACTAACTTTTATTTTGGTTTGTTTTTTAACTACCTTTAATCTAAAATCTTCTTATGGAAAAGATATAGATGTGGGAATTTCTATAAATGATGGCAAAATTTCACATTTCTATTTCTCTGTAGGGGATTATTATAGAATTCCTGTAGAAAAAATAATTATTATTAAAAAAAGATACCCTTTTATTTTAGAAGAGGAAATACCTATAATCTTTTTAATCCATAAATATCGCGGGATAGAACCAGATATAATTATACAAATGAGAAAAAGAGGATATTCTTGGTATAATATAATGATTCATTTTGGATTGTATCCAGATACTTTATTTAGAAATTATGTAGTAATTTATGGTCCTCCTTATGGCAAAGCTTGGGGATACCATAAAAAACTTAGAGGAGAAAAAATCGTTATTTATTGTGATAGAGATATTATAGAATTATCAAACATCAAATTTTTAACTGAATATTATCACGAAGATCCAAAAATAATTATTGAATATAAAAAGAAATATTTAAAATATATAGAAGTTAATGATATTCTTTTTAAAAAGCACAAACTACATAAAAATAAACTATAAAATAAAGGTCCCTCCCTTTTTAATGAGAGGGACCCTTAAAAGTAAGATTTAAATTATTTCTTTTCAGCTGGTTTTTCAGCTGGTTTTTCAGGAGCTGGTGCTGTGACATTTTCGGCTGGAGCTGGAGCAGGTGCTGGTGCTTCTACTTTAGGTGCTTCCTCTGTTTTGGGTGCTTCTTCCTTTTTCTTGCATCCAGTTAATCCTACCATACCTACTAAAGCTACACTCAATACGAAAGACACTAACTTCTTCATGGCTTACCCCCTCCTTTTATAATTTTAGATTTTTAAAATTAGAATAAATTATTAACACTTTCAAGATTTTTGTCAAGAGAAATTTTTAAATGAAATTAAACTTTTAACTTAATTATAGAAAAATTTTTAAAAATTTTTAAACGAATTCTCTTTGAATTAATAAAGATTTATATAATCCCACTTTTAAATATTTGTATATTCTTTCTGGCTCTATATTAAGATGTTTTAATAAATCTTCAGAAACTTTATAATTAAAAGCATCTACTCCTCCGCCTATTCCAAGCATATTGGCTAAAATATTTGAAAGCGCTACAATACTTGCTATATCACTTTGAAGCATAAGATCACTATCATGATGAGCTCTTATGGCAAAAGAAATATATTTAGGAAACTCCCACCTTTCTAATAAATGCGCTCCTACAAGCCCATGATCCACTCCTAAAACTAACCACTCTACCTGAATAAAATCCCAATCCATCCTTTCTTTTGCAATTTTTTGAAATTCCTTAATTTCTAATTTAGTATATAGATCAAGCACTATTTTGCCTATATCATGTAAAATTGAAGCTATATATACTGTTTCTATTTTTGCAGGTGGAAAACCAATATCAAAAGCTATCTCTTCAGCTATAATTCCACAAGCAAGTGAATGAAACCATATATCTTCTACACTAATTCCATAACCTATTAGATCTTTATTAAAATATTTTTTCGCAACTGAGGCAACCACAATAAATTTAATCTGATTAATTCCCAAAAACATAAAGGCTTTAAATAGAGAATCTATTTTTTGAGGTAAACCAAAAGCTGGTGAATTTACAATTTTTAAAAAATTTGCAGTAATTCCTGGATCACTTTTTATTATCCTTTCAAGCTCTCTAAAATCTACATCCTCCTTTTTTAATAATTCAAGTGCCTGAAAAGCTACTTTGGGAAAAGCAGGAATGGTATCAACTTTATCAAAAATTCTTTCTAAAATTTGCCTTTTCATAATACTTCTTCCTCTCCATTTAAATTTATTTTTAAAATTTTTTCCTTTAAATTAACTTCTAAAAAACTCTGACAATTAAAGCCAACTCTTAGTATAATATTCTCAGGATTAATAGGATATTTAATTAAAAAGCTCTGAACTACCTTAAAATTCATTTCTCCTATATTAAGAGCCTCAGGAGAATTTTTATATTTACTCCCCCCTGCAATAGCTATTTTAGCAGAAGAAAAATTAAAGCCTTTATTTTCCAATTCTTCAAAAAATAAAGGTAATAAAGTCTGTCCAGATAAAATCAACTCCCCTGCTTCAATTTCTAAATCACTTTCTTTATAGGGCAAAACAAAATAACATAATCCTGCAATCTCATTTTCTTTATCAATCATCCCAAGAGCTATACCGCTTCCTAAAAAATCAGTTTTTAATATTACTCCTTTCTTTTCAACTATTTCATAATGTCCTTTAGGAACTTTTATTATCATTTTAAACTCCTTTTATTACAAAATTCTAATTTTTTTAGTGGGAGCAGTAACTACATCAAGTTTATCTATTTCTTGTAAGGCTTTGATTACATTTTTTTCTTTTGTTTCATGAGTTAACATAACCACAGGTACAGAACCTTTCTTTTTTTGCCTTCCTATTTGGACTACCGAAGCTATACTTATATTGTTTTTACCTAGGATACCAGAAATTTTGGATAAGACACCAGGTTTATCTATAGCTGAAAACCTAAAATAATATTTAAATTCCACTTCTTCTATAGGTCTTATATTTAAAAAATTATTATTCTTTGTCAACGGATATTTTATAAAGGGTTTTTTTCCAAAGCAAGAATATTCTATCGCATCTATTATATCACTTACCACTGCACTGGCAGTTGGTTCTTTCCCTGCTCCTAATCCATAAAGTAAAATATCACCTACAAAATCTCCTGTAATATAAAGGGCATTATAATTTAAACGCACCGAGGTTAGTACATGATTTTCAGGAATAAGAGCCGGATGAACTCTTATTTCAATTTTCCCTTTTCTTTTTAAGGCGAAAGCTAATAATTTAACTACATATCCAAAATCTTTAGCAAATTTTAGATCCATTAAGTCTATTTCATCTATTCCTTCTGTATAAACTTCTGAAACAGGTATATAATATCCAAAAGCAAGAGAAGCTAAAATTGAAATTTTGTGAGCTGAATCAATACCCTTTATATCAAGGGTAGGATCTGCTTCAGCATATCCTTTTGCTTGAGCTGCTTTCAATGCATCTTTAAAATTGAGATTATTTTCAAGCATTCTGGTTAAAATATAATTAGTGGTTCCGTTTATAATTCCTATTATAGATTTTATATTATTTCCAATTAAAGCTTCCTTTAAAGTTTTTATTATAGGTATTCCTCCACCTACTGAAGCTTCAAAACCAAAAAATCTTTTTCTTTTTCTTGCCTCTTCCCAAATTTCATCTCCATGTTGAGCTAAAATCGCTTTATTTGCTGTAACTACTTCCTTTCCTTCTTGTAAAGCTTTTAAAACAAAATCTTTAGCTGGCTTTATACCGCCCATTAATTCGCAAATAATGGAAATTTCAGGATCTCTTAAAATTTCTTTTATATCAGTGGTTAAAAGATTTTTATCTATTTTTATTTCTCTTTTCTTTTCCAAGTTCTTAACTAAAATTTTTTTTATCACTGGTTTTATTCCTATTCTTTCTTTTATAAGATCGGAATTTTTGGTTAATAATTCATAAACTCCTGTTCCTACTGTTCCAAACCCAAGTAAAGCTATGTTTACTTCTTTCATTTTACCCCCATACTTTAGATTAAAGAAAAACTGCAAATAGGACAAGAAGATTCTCTTTCTTCAGAACCTCCTATATAAATTACTTGTTCCCCTTTAGAACCATATCTAAATACAGTAACCCCTTTTAATCCTAATTTATAAGCTTTTAAATAAATATTCTTAACATCCTCTACAGTTGCTTCCTTGGGTAAATTAATTGTTTTAGATACTGCATTATGTGTAAACTTTTGAAAAGCTTCCTGAATAGCTAAATGTTGCTCAGGAGCTATTTCATAAGTTGTTAGAAAGAGTCTTTTTATTTTCTCAGGCAATTTCATATCTTTTAAAATACCCCTTTCTTTAACTTCTTCTAAAATGCTTTCTATTTCATTTTCGGAAAATTTTTCTCTTTCTAAAGTTTCAATAAAAAGTGGGTGAATTTCTTTTATAAAAATATTTTCAAGGGTTTTTCTTTCATAATAAATTCCAAAAAGAGGTTCTATACCTGATGAAACTCCAGCAATTAAAGAAATACTTCCTGTGGGAGCAATAGTTGTAGTGGTTGCATTTCTCATATAAGGTATTTCAAATCTATCCCAAATACTTCCTGCATAAGCAGGAAAGTTTCCTCTTTCTTTAGCAAGCTCACAAGAAGCCTTCACAGATTCTTCATTTATAAATTTCATAATTTTTTTAGCCATCTCAATAGCAGAAGGATCAGAATAAGAAATATTTAGTTTTATAAGAAAATCAGCAAAACCCATTACCCCAAGACCTATTTTTCTCGTAAGTCTAGTAATTTTATCTATTTGAGGAACAGGAAATTTATTAATTTCTATCACATTATCAAGAAATCTAACAGCTAAATGAATTGTTTTTTTAAGTTCTTCCCAATCAATTTGACCTTCTTCAACAAAATTGGTTAGATTAATAGAACCTAAATTACAAGATTCAAAAGGAAGAAGTGGTTGTTCACCACAGGGATTTGTAGCCTCAATTTCTCCTAAATGGGGAGTGGGGTTGTATTTATTTATAATATCTATAAAAATGACCCCTGGATCACCAGTTTCCCAGGCAGATTCAGATATTAAGAAAAAAATTTCCTCAGGATCTACATATTTTACTATCTTTTTATTTCTGGGATTTATTAAAGGGAATTTTTCTTTTTTTTCTAAAGCAAACATAAACTGGTCAGTTATAGCTACAGATAAATTAAAATTAGTAAGAGTATTTTCGTTTCTTTTAGCTAATATAAATTCTTCTATATCTGGATGATCAACCCTTAAAATCCCCATATTAGCACCGCGTCTTTTCCCACCCTGTTTTATAGCTTCTGTAGCGCTATCAAATACCTTTATAAAAGATAAAGGACCACTTGCTACTCCTTGAGTAGAAGCAACTATATCTCCTTTTGGTCTAATTTTTGAAAAGGAAAAACCTGTTCCCCCTCCGGATTTATGTATAAGGGCAGTATATTTTAAGGTTTCAAAAATTGAATCTAAAGAATCTTCAATAGGTAAAACAAAGCAGGCAGAAAGTTGTCCTAAAGGACATCCTGCATTCATTAAAGTGGGAGAATTGGGCAAAAAATCAAGGTTAGTCATCATATCGTAAAATTTTTCAGCATATTTCTCACAAAGATAGGGATCCTTAGAGAAATTTGCCTCAGCACTCGCTACAGCTTTAGCAACTCTTTCAAAGAGTTCCTCAGGAGTTTCAATTATTTCATTTTTGTCATTTTTTAAAAGATACCTTTGTCTTAGTATAATAAGAGCTGATTCTCTTAAGTTTATTTTTTTATGCTTCATATTACTTTTAAGCTTTAAGGTCTATAAGTATAAGAGTTTGATACTTTGGATCTGGAGGCTCTTTAAGAGCTATATACTTAAACTCATCTTCAAATCTTTTAATTATAAAGTTTAAAAAAGATTCAAGCAATTCTTTTTCTACATACCATTCACTTCTTGCAAAATTTTCAAAATTTTTAAATAACTTTTCTTTATACTCCTTTCTTAGGTAACATACTCCTTCTTTTTCATCTATTAATTTATTTATCACTTCTTTCCATGCACTTTTAGGAAGAGCTTTAAAAACAAATTCTCCTTTATAAAGAAATTGAGAAAGTGCAGTAAGTATTAAAGAACTCCACGTAAGAAAATTGGCATCAAAATTTCTTCCCGGTTTGTTCACTTCATTTATCCAAGAAAGAGAGGAACCAAATATTTTTTCTATAAGTGGTGCCATATAACCTATTTCTTCAATATACCTTCTTACCATTTTTATTTCACTTAATTTTCTAAAGATAGTGTATTCTTTTTCTGTTCCTATTTTTTCAGGTTGAAATAGTGCTATTTCATTTATTTTTTTTACTAAAACCCCTTTTAAATATCCGTAATAAGGCTGATCAAGATAGTTAAGAATGGAAGAGTCAAAATCTTTATTTTTGGTAAGATTGAGTGCAAACTTTCTTAAATCCTTTAAAACATTTTGAGAAACTCTAAAAATGTCTTCTAAAAAGTGCTCCTCTAAAATCTTTTTTGCTATTTCTAAGTTCCCCAGGGAAACGTATTCAAGTCCTATGTTTAAAGAACCCCATACTTTATCTAAACTCTTTTTGATTTGTTCTATTTCATCAATGATGACATTATCAACAATTATTACTTTATTTGCTATCCAGGCAAGTTCCCTTTTTATTCTTTCAAATTGACTTAAGTTATCTAAAATCTCAAGAACCCTAAAAATAAAAAGTTCTTCTGAACCTGTATAAATCATAATATTAATAGGGGGTTGAGTCTCTTCACTCATAGGTAAATATTTAGGATCTATTTTCCTTAAACTTTTAAGTGGAATATAAGAAAAAATATCAAGAGCTTCAAAATACTCTGGTATACCTTCATCTGCAAGTCTACCATTTTTCCATCTATAAGCCCTTTCTTCTACTTCTGCAGGTATTTCCCATATTACAGATTCCATAAGAGCAAAATATGTATCTGGCATTTCTTCTCTTAAAATTTCAATTATTCTTCTAAAATAAAACTCAAGGGAAGGCACTTTAAACTCTATAAAATAAAAATCATCAAGGGTATAGGAAGGAAGAAAATCCATAGCTTCTATAAGTTCCATATCATCTGGTTTTTTATAAATCTTTATAAATTTTTGAAGTATAGCTATCAAAAAGTCCCAATCTGCAACTTTTAACCATTCTAAAACCTTATCTTCTCCTGCGTTAAAAAGAAGAATAATCCAAGAAGCAACTCTTTCTACCTTTATTCTATCCTTATACCAAGCATCTATATCAAACATAAATTGGATTTGGCTTCCCTTAGCATAAGAAATAAGCTCAACAGCCAAATCAAGAGAAGAGGCTTTTAAAGTAAGAAATAGTTCTTGAGGAGGAAGATTTTTAACCACACCTTCTGGATAAGGAGAATAGAGGATTAATTTTGCCCTTTCCTCCCAAGGAGTACTTAGAACTAAATCATAAATTTCATAAAATTTTAGATTTGCTAAAGTTTTCTCTATCTCGTTTTCGGAAAGTTTAAGAAGATTTTCTAAATTAATACCTGGTAAAATCTCTTTCTTTGTAAAAAGCTGATTCATAATGAACTATCTCACCCTTTCTTATCCTTACTACTATAACATCAAATCTTATATCCTTTATTTTACTTAATTTTTGAAAATTTTTAAGAAGAAAATAATCTGCTACTTTAAAAATTTTTTCTCTTTTTTTAAAGTCTACCTTTTCTTCAGCAAGAAATTCATCTTCACCAAATTCACTTTTTACCTCTACAAAAATTAAAGTAGTTTTTTTCTTAGCAATAATATCTATTTCTCCAAAGTGAGTTCTATAATTTTTTTCTAAAATTTCAAATCCTTTAGAAATAAGATATTTTGCTGCTAATTCTTCAGCCTTTTCACCTTTTTCTTTTGGGGTAAGTCTTTGAAAGAACTCTTTAATTTTCATTTTTGAAAGCATTTATAATAAATTCTGTGAAGCGGAGAAGGACCATATTTTTTAATCTTTTCAAAATGAAGTTTTGTTGCATATCCTTTATGTTGAGAAAAGGCATATTGAGGATAAAGTTTTTCCATCTCTTTCATATATCTATCCCTTGCCACCTTTGCAAGAATAGAAGCTGCTGAAACGGAAAGACAAAATTTATCTCCCTCAACTATAGCTTTTTGTAATCCTTTATACTCAGGGATAATCCATGGACCATCTATTAAGACAAGTTGTGGTTTAATTTTTAATTTTCTTAAAGCTTTTAGCATAGCTTTAGAGGTAGCTTGAAAAATACCTATTTGATTAATTTCTTTAACATCTATATATGCTATAGAATAATCAAGAGCAATTTTGCAAATATAATCACAGAGTTCTTCTCTTTTTTGAGAAGAAAGGAGTTTAGAGTCTTTTATTTCTGAATTTTCAATTTCAGAGGGTAATATTACCGCAGCTGCAAAAACAGGACCAGCAAGGGCACCCCGACCTGCTTCATCTACTCCTGCGATTAAAGAATAACCTAATTTTCTAAATTGAACTTCTAAATTTGGATAGCACGAAAGATCAAATAACGTATTTTTCAAATTTCAAAAAATTATTCCATAATTTTATTATCAAATCTTTCTTTTATACGAGCAGCTTTCCCAGAACGCTCTCTAAGATAGTAAAGTCTTGCTCTTCTAACCCTTCCTCTTTTAACAATTTCTATTTTTTCAATCCGAGGTGAATGAAGAGGAAAAGTTCTTTCAACTCCAACTCCAAAAGAAACTTTTCTTACGGTAAAAGTAGCATTAATTCCAGAACCTCTTCTTCTAATTACTACACCTTCAAAAACTTGAACTCTTTCTTTTTCTTCCCCTTCTTTTAGTCTAAAATAAACTTTAATGATATCTCCTGGATTAAATTTGGGAAGATCAGAACGCATATATTTTTTCTCAATTTCTTTCATTATAGGTAACATAAATACCTCCTCTTCTAAAGCTAAGCCAAATATAGCATAATTTAATAAAATTGCAAATATTCTGAATTTTTATTATCTTATCTTTTAAATTTCAGATCAAATCTATCAAGATTCATAATTTTATCCCATGCTTTTATAAAATCATTAACAAATTTTTCTTTTGCATCATCAGCAGCATATACCTCAGCAACTGCACGCAATTCATCATGATGACCAAAAATAAGATCAACTCTTGTTGCAGTCCATTTTAAATTCCCGCTTTTTCTATGGTATCCTTTAAATAAATATCTATAATTATCTGCTGGCATCCACTCAATTTCTATATCTAAAAGATTTACAAAAAAGTCATTAGTTAAAACTCCAGGATTTTCAGTAAAAACTCCGTAATTGCTATATTTATAGGTTGATCCTAAAACCCTTAAGCCACCTATCAATACTACCATCTCTGGGACTGTAAGTTTTAAAAGCTGAGCTTTGTCAACTAAATAATATTCTGGAGTAGTATAAACATCGCCTTCTTCAATTTTTTCTGGATATTTAAAATAATTTCTAAAACCATCAGCAAAGGGTTCTATTTCTTTATAAAATTCCACATCAATATGTTCTTCTTTAGCATCAACTCTTCCAGGAATAAAAGGTACTTTCACATCAAAACCAGCTTTTTTAGCAGCAGCCTCTATTGCTGCACATCCTCCAAGTATTATTAAATCTGCAACAGAAATCCTTTTATTACTTCCTTTTTTCTTTTGCTCCTCATTAAATTCCTTTTGGATCTGCTCATAAATGGGAATTATCTTTTTAAGCTCTTCTGGATGGTTTACTTCCCATTGATTCATGGGATATAGTCTTATCCTTGCTCCATTAGCTCCTCCCCTTCTGTCAGAATCTCTATAAGATGCAGCAGAAGACCATGCTGTATAAACAAGTTGAGAGATGTTTAATCCTGATTCTAAGAGCCTTTTTTTAAGAATTTTTATCTCTTTTTCTTCAACTATATCATAGTCTCTTTCTGGAAGAGGATCTTGCCAAATAAATTCTTCCTTAGGAACATAGGGACCTACATAGCAGGTTTTTGGTCCCATATCTCTATGAGTTAGTTTAAACCAAGCTACTGCAAAAGCTCTTTCAAATTCTTTTGGATTTTCAAGAGATTTTTTAGCTATTTTGGAGTATACAGGATCAAATCTCAGAGCTAAATCAGCAGTAAGCATCCTGGGTTTATGTTTTTTATTAGGATCATATGCATCTGGAATGATTTCTGGAGCATCTTTAGCAACCCACTGATTTTTTCCTGCAGGACTTTTTTCAAGTTCCCATTCATATTTAAAGAGAAAATTAAGATATTGGATTCCAAATTTAGTGGGTGTGGAAGACCAAGTAATTTCAAATCCAGAAGTAAAAGTATCAGGTCCTTTACCGGTTTTATAACCAAATCTCCATCCAAGACCCTGTTGTTCTATAGGAGATGAACTTGGATCTGGGCCAAGGTGTTTATCTGGAGCTGCACCGTGACATTTACCAAAAGCATGCCCACCAGCAATTAATGCTACTGTTTCTTCATCATTCATCCCCATTCTTGCAAAAGCGAGTCTTATTTCTTTGGCTGAAGCAAGAGGATCAGGATTACCTCCTGGTCCTTCTGGATTTACATAAATAAGTCCCATTTCAGTTGCTGCAAAAGGTTTTTCAAGAACTCCTTCTTTAAACCTTTCTTTACCTGTAAGCATTTCTTCTTCAGGACCTCAGTCAGGACTTTCATCAGGCTCATATATATCCTCTCTACCAAGAGAAAATCCAATAATCTTTACACCCATGTCTTCTAAAGCAACCGTTCCTGCTAAAATAATTAAATCAGCCCAAGAAAGTTTTTTGCCGTATTTTTTCTTTATAGGCCAAAGAAGTCTTATTGCTTTATCAAGGGCTATATTATCAGGCCAATTTATTCTTGGAGGAAAACGAATACTACCTTCTCTTGCTCCACCTCTTCCATCATGAATTCTATAACTTCCAGCACTGTGCCATGACAAACGAATAAAAAGGCCTCCATAATGTCCAAAATCAGCAGGCCACCATTCTTGAGACTTTTTCATAAGTTCTTTTAAATCCTTAATAACCGCATCCACATCAAGGGTTTTTACTTCTTCAATGTAATTATAGTCTGTTCCATAAGGATTAGAACAAACACAGTTTTGACGTAAAATTTTGAGATTTAATCTATTAGGCCACCAATCTGTAATCCATCTTTTTCTTGGTCTTCTTTTTTCAATCATCTCAACCCTCCTATTTTAAATTTAAAATTATTTTAAAATTATATTATATTTAAAATAAAAATCAATACTTTTTATAAAGAAAATTTTTAATAAAAAATTTTTCAAAAAAAAATACCGAAATAATTAATAATAGTGTTAGCTAAATAAGATTTTATTGAATTTTCTTTTAGAAAAAGATAAAAAGATTTAAGAATAGTTTTTAAAATGGGGAGGCCGACGGGACTCGAACCCGCAACACCCGGGGCCACAGCCCGGTGCTCTACCATTGAGCTACGGCCTCCATATAGATTAACTTTTTAAAAATAAAATTTAATATATTTTATTAAAAAAACAACCGATTAAAGAATATTCTTAAATTTTATTTATATACCTTGAATAATTAATTGGGGGTCTTAAATTTTTATGAAAAATTTTTAAATTAAAATTATGAGAGAAGAATTAGAACTTCAAATTCCAGAAGTTTCAGAGGGAGAAATTATAGATGTCCCAGAAATACTGCCTTTAATGGCAATAAGAGATATTGTTCTCTTTCCTTCAATGGTAGTTCCTCTTTTCGTAGGAAGGCCAAAATCTCTTAAGACTATAGAAGAAGCTTTAAATAAAAATAAACTTATAGTTCTTTCTACACAAAAAAATTCCCGCATCGAAAATCCTAAACCTGAAGATCTTTATAAATTAGGAACCATAGCTTTAATAATTAAAACCCTAAACCTTACAGAAAATAGACTTAAGGTTGTAGTTCAAGTTCTATCAAGAGTTGAAATAAAAGAATTTTTACAAACTGATCCCTATTTTAAAGTTAAAATTGAACCTTGTAAAGAAATTGAACCTGAAAGTTTTACTCCAAAAATTGAAGCCTTAATGAGATCTGTTAAAGAAAATATTGAAAAACTTTTATCTCTAAAGGGGATTTTAAATCCTGAAATTTCAACAGTAATTCAATCTATAGAAGAGCCAGGTAGGCTGGCAGATCTTATTACAGCTTATTTAAAACTTAAAATTAAAACAGCTCAAGACCTTCTTGAAACCCTTAACGGGGTTGAAAGACTGAGAAAGGTTTCAGAAATACTTGTTCAGGAAATAGAAATAACCACCCTTCAAAATAAAATTCAAACAGAAGCTCAGGAAGAAATAGGTAGATCTCAAAGAGAATACTTTTTAAGAGAACAATTAAGAGCTATTAAAAGAGAACTTGGAGAACTTGAAGATATAGAAAGTGATATAGAAGAATTAAGAAAAAAAATTAAAAAAGCAAAGATGCCCAAAAAGGTTGAAAAAGAAGCCCTAAAACAGCTAAACCGCCTTGAGTTAATGCATCCTGATTCTTCTGAAGCAGCGGTTATAAGAAATTATTTGGAATGGTTAATAGAACTACCTTGGAACAAATCTACCAAAGATAATTTAAATTTAGGACATGTTAAAAAAATCTTGGATAAAGATCACTATAATCTTGAAAAGGTAAAAGATAGAATTATTGAATTTCTTGCAGTAAAAAAGATAAATCCTAAAGCTAAAGGTGCTATCATTTGTTTTGTTGGTCCACCTGGTGTTGGGAAAACAAGTCTTGGAAAATCTATAGCCACTGCACTGGGAAGAAAATTTGTAAGAGTTTCTTTAGGTGGAGTAAGAGACGAAGCAGAAATAAGAGGACACAGAAGAACCTATGTGGGGGCTTTACCCGGAAGAATTATACAAGGTATAAAACAAGCCGGAACAAATAATCCTGTTTTTATGCTTGATGAGATTGATAAACTTTGTGTTGATTTTCATGGAGATCCTGCTGCAGCTCTCCTTGAAGTTCTTGATCCTGAACAAAATAAGGAATTTGTCGATCATTTCTTAGATGTCCCTTTTGACCTTTCTAAGGTGTTATTTATTGCAACTGCTAATATAACTGAACCTATTCCTAAAGTTCTTCTTGATCGCATGGAAGTTATATATATTTCTGGTTATACTTTCAAGGAAAAACTTGAAATTGCAAAAAGACATCTATTACCTAAACTTTTAAAAGAGCATGGTCTTATTAAAAAAGAAATCCTTATTCCAGATGAAGTAATTTTAAAAATAATAGAAGAATACACTTCTGAATCTGGAGTAAGAGAGTTAGAAAGAAAATTAGCTGCAATTTGTAGAAAAATCACTAGAAAATTAGCAGAGGGTGAAAAAGGTCCTTTTGAAATTACAGAAGAAAGTTTAGTGAAATACCTTGGACCACCTGAATATGTGGAAGAATTAAAACAGGAAAAGGATGAAATAGGAGTGGCAACAGGTCTTGCATGGACTCCTTATGGGGGAGAAGTTCTTTATATAGAAGCGGTAACTATGCCCGGTAAAGGTAATCTTATTTTAACAGGATATTTAGGAGATATAATGAAAGAAAGCGCACAAGCTGCCTTATCCTATATAAGATCAAAATATCAAGAACTAAATATTGATCCTAAATTTCACACTAAATATGATATACATGTTCATGTTCCTTCTGGAGCTATACCAAAAGATGGTCCTAGTGCTGGAGTAACTATTGCTGTAGCCTTAATTTCAGCTTTAACAAAAAGACCAGTCTTCAAAGATTATGCTATGACAGGTGAAATTACTTTAAGAGGTGCAATTCTTCCTGTAGGAGGTATAAAAGAAAAAAGTCTTGCTGCTTTGAGAAAAGGAATTAAAAAGGTTCTCTTACCTTCTAAAAATAAAAAAGATTTAGAAGAAATTCCTAAAGAACTTAGAGATCAAATAGACTTTATCTTTGTTTCCCATTTGGATGAAGTGGTAAATTTAGTGATAAAAAATAATTAGGTCTTTTCAAATTTAAATTTTTTGGTAATAATATAAATTCAAATTTTAAATCTTTAATTAAATTAAATGCAAGAAAAAATCAAAAAAAGGGGAAGAAAACCTAAAGAAACTCCAGAAGGAAGAAAAAGAGAAATTTTAGAAATTGTAGATAAAGATTGCAATCCTGTTAGCATCTCAGATAGAAACAGTATTCATAAAAAGGGTTTTTTTCATAAAATTGTTCATATTTTTCTTTTTAACGAAAACGGAGAAATATATCTTCAGAAAAAATCTCCTATTGTAGATGAAAATCCTGGTCTTTGGACTTCTTCAGCCTCTGGACATGTATTAGCTGGAGAGGGTGTTTTAATTTCAGCACAAAGGGAATTAAAAGAAGAACTCTCCATCAAAGTAAAACTTAAAAAGATTTTAAAATTAACTCCTTCAGAAGAAACAAATATGCAATGTGTTTCTTTATTTATAGGATATACTAAAAAAATGCCTAAACCAAATCCTCTTGAAATAGAAGAAGGAAGATTTTTTACCATTGAAGAAGTAGAAAACCTTCTGCAAACTGATCCTGAAATTTTCTCTTCTACTTTTCGTTTTTTGTGGAGAAAATATTGGGAAAGTGTTCCTCAAAAATCTCAGTCGAAAAAGTAAGTCCTTCTTTTTCAATTAAAACTTTTAATAATTCAAAATCTCTATATTTGATATACCGAGAAATAGGAGCTAAGGCGAGTTTCTGAAGTTTTTCTTCTTTTTCCTCTGGAGAAAGATTTAAATTTAGAATTTGTTTTCTTAAATCTTTCATAAGCTTTAAATAAAGCACATACTCTTCTCCTATTATTTCTTCTAAAGTTTCTCTTAATCTTCTTGCTACAGCAGGACTTACTCCTGAAGTAGAAATAGCAATAGTTAAAAGACCCCTTCTAATGGTTGAAGGTACTATAAAACTACAAAGTTCAGGAACATCAACTATATTACAAAAAATGTGTTTTTCTTCTGCTTCTTTAAATATTTCTTTTTGTATTTCTGGATTATCTGTTGCTGCAATTACTAACCAAGCTGAATTAAGGTCTCCTTTTTTATATACTCTTTTCTCCCATTCAATTTTCCCTTCTTCAGCTAATTTTTTAAGTTTTAAAGTTACTTCTGGAGAAATTAATTTTATTTTTGCTTTAGCTGTAAGAAGGTTCTCAACTTTTCTTTCTGCAACCTTTCCACCACCTATTACAATACAAAGCTTATCTTTAAGATTTAAAAATACCGGAAAAAACTCACTAATCAATTTCTCCCCACCCCTCTAATTTAGATTTCCAAAATTGAGTTGCCTTTGGATATATTTTAGAAAATTCTACACAAAAATATCCATTTTTCCATTCTGTTTTTTTTACTTCTATACTCACTTTAGCCATACGAAAATGTGCAAGCAAGGCAAGAAAATTACTTTCTTTCTTAAATCTTACTTTAAAAGTTTCTTGCAAAAGTTTTTCTGTTTTAAAATTTTCTAATGTTTCTTCAAATAATTTTTTTCCTAAAATACTATAAACTTCTTCTTTAAATTCTTCAAATTCATAAAGATTCAAAGCAAGTCTTATTAATCTTAAGGATACAAAATGTGGGTCTATTTCCCCAAGATAAGGAAAAACTACTCTTAAATCTTCAAGATTAGAAAAAGGGGTTACATATTTAATTCTATTTCCTTCATAATCTGGTTTAAAAACCACTCCTTCTCTTTTTTCTAAATGATACCTTTTGAGAAGGTTTTTTATTTTTTGGTAATCTTTCTCTGGATCAAAGGGTCCCTGTATTTCGGGAAAATTTAATCTATATTTTTCCAAAAGCTCTAATTTTTTAGATACATTTAAAAAACTTCCCTCCCCTTTTTTCATAAAATCAAATACAAAAAAATTAATATCTTTTTTTATATAAGATGGATATTCACTTACAAAGGGATTTTCAGGTCCTGCAACTTCTGCACAAACTACTAAATTAGGATTTTCCTCAAAAAACTTTGGAAGCTCAGGTAAAAAATCTTCCCATCTATCAGTGGCAAAAGCACATATATATCCTCTCCTTGTAAAAGCAAGAATTTCATCCTCAACTTTTACTAATCTAACATTATATCCTTCGATTTTTTCCTCAGTATAAAAAGGATATTTAAGATATCTTTTAAGCCCAGTTTTTAATACATAAATTCTTGGAATATGTGGATAACCAGGAACTAAAAATTTTTCATTAAAAAAAGTTCCAGTTGGATAACTTTTAAAATCTTTATTAAGTCTAAAAAAATTTTTATCCTTCCAACTAAAAAACAAAACCTTTCCTTTATAATAGGCATCTTCCCATTCTTTTAAAGGGTATTTTCTTAAATAAATGTTTTTCTCCCAACAGTATTTTAAATATCCTAATATTTCTCTTTCATCTTCTTTCAATTTTACCTCCTGTAATTTTTCTTTTTCTTATAAAAAAATTATCAAAGGCTTTTATAAAGAATATAATAATTCTTTGAAGGCTCCTTTTCTGCCTTAAATTCCATAAAATAATATCCCCTTTCTAAAAGGCTTTTAATTTCTGGGGTAAGTTCTTTTCTAACTAAAAGAATATGACAGTTTTTATCCTTGGAAAAAGGTTCAATTTTTTTTGAAATCTGGGCGTAAAAATAGACATTAGCAACTGGATTATTAACTTGACAAATAAAGGCTTGAGGGATTTCATAAGAAAGTTTAGCTAAAAACTTTCCTGTCTCTTTTTCAGAACTCTTAGAATAGTGAGGTATAAGCATAGCATAGATTAACCATTCAATTACTATAAACTGTAGAATAAAGCTAAAAAATCTTTCTTTCTTGTAAAAGAGAAAAACTAAAACCTGTAAGAAAAAACCCAAGATTAAAGTAATAGCTACTGTGAAAGGAATCTTGAGCTGTAAATAAGGCAAAATTAAAAAAAGCTCTAAAGTTAAAATTATCAATAAGAATCTTATAAAGTTATAAAATTTAAACAGAAATTCATCCAAGTGGTTTTTTAAATAATAGGTAATTAAAATTACAGAAAAAGGAAGAATAGGCAGAATATAGTAGCCTCTTCTTGCTTTAGCTACAGTAAAAAGTAAAAATATAGCAAGAGAAGTTAAGAAAAAAAGTTTTTCTTCATTAGAAATTTGCTTAAATCTTTTAGCAAATTTTAATATAGCCCCAAATAAAAAAAACGACCAAGGAGCTAACCATAAAGGCCAGTATAAGAAATAAATATAAAAGGGTCTAAGGTTATCATAAGGTTCTACTGCTTGCTTCAGGTTTTCTCTTAACCAGAGATAAAAAGGAAGTTGACTTTGCAATTCTTGAGCAGTTAAATAATAGGGAAGAAAGTAAAATCCTAAGACAAGTATTCCAGCAATAAGAGACTTCCAATTTAAATGATAAAATCTTTTTTCTATGAGTGCATCAATTAGAGGAAAGGTGAAAAGCACTGCAAAAGAGGTAATCCCTTTTGATAGTGCACCAAAAACCATACCAATAAAAAAACCTAAATACCCTAAAAAACTTTTTTGGTCTCGGAAATAAATATAAAAGGTAAGACTTACTATAATCCCAAAAAGTTGATAGATTTCAGATTGGGAAAGGCGAGAAAATTCTATAAAACCTAAGGAAGTGAGAAGGATCCCTGTAGAAATAAGGTTCCAGGGATAAGAAAAAAGTTTGGTTACAGCTTTGTAAAAAAACCATAAACTAAAAAAAGCAAGTAAAGCTCCGGGAAGTCTTACAGTAAATTCATTAAAATCTTGAAAAACCATCCCAGATAGTTTTATCAACCAAAAGGGTATTAAAGGTTTAGTCACATGGGGTTCAAAGTTGATGGTTGGTACAAACCAAGACCCCTTAAGTACCATCTCCCTTGCAGCTTCACCCCATCTCCCTTCTACCCCAAAAAGAGGTCTTTTCCCTAAATTCCAGAAGATTAAAAACCCCGAACATATGAGCAAAATCAAAATGTATAATCTCTCTTTTTTCATAAAACAGACCTTAATAAGCTAATTTTTATCTCCCCCGGGTTTCCTTCTTTTCCTAAAATCTCTATATTAATCTCTTTCATAAATTGAGAAATAACCCAGGCTTGAGTAAGAAGATGTTTAGTAATTTTTGAAGTTTTATAGGTAAAATTTTTTTCATAATTTTTTATTATAGCAAAACTTAAAGGAAGCAAAATTTGATCTCCCAGATGCTCTTCAAATTGAGCTTCTGTTTTTAAAAACTCTAAAAATTGAATAGCCGAATTTTCTCCTACTTTTTCTGCGGGATATCCTTTTTTACCAAGTTCAAAAAAACCAACCCTTTTTATTTTGTCTTTATCTATAGAATAAATGAAAAGCATGGTCCCTGGAGAATCACTTTTAACTTTTTCAAATATTTCCTTTGGTAATTTTAATTGAGCAGTTAAAAGTTTTTTCTTAGCTGAAATTGCTTGTCTTTCTAAAATATGAGAAGGCAAATCTTCTGAAATAAGACTTATTATAAAAATCTCATCTGAATCAAACTTTTTGCCCATATTTGGTAAGTTAAATTCTTTCCAGGGTAAAATTTTAGCTTTTATTTCACCACCTCCCTTTGGATAAAATCCAGCTCTTTCTAAATGAATTTCAACTTTTAGACCTAAAAAATTTACTACAGGCAAAAATACATATTTTAAATAATGAAAAGAAGGACTAAAGGGAACATGGGTCCCTCCTTTTAAAATTAATTCTCCTCCTTGTGATAAGGCTAAGGGATAAAGAAGGGTTTGAAAAAGTAAAGAAGTAGAGCCTGCGGTTTTTATATCAAAAAAGTAAGTTTTATTAACTGGTTTTTCTTTAGGAATAAATATAAGCTCTTTAGAATTAAGTTCTGCCCCCTCAAGTTCGGCTTTTGAGATTTCAGCACATGCCTTTACACAAGCAAGATGCTGAGGTTGAAGCCCTGGTTTGGGTCTCCCTACCCTTATTTTAAATATTTTAAAAGGTCTTCCTAAGATAACTGAAAGAGAAAGGCAAGTTCTCAAAATTTGCCCTCCCCCTTCTCCATAAGAACCATCTATTGAAATCATACTTTTTCCTCTTCCAAAGTTTTTATTTCTCTAATTAAAATTTCTGTCAATCTTTCTGCAAGGATTTTTCCCTTTTCTGCTGAAGCTTTTAAAGGATTCCCCCATATTCCAGAAGGCCAATATTTTTCTTTATCCTTAACAATTCTAAATTTTTGAAATTTAGGATAATCTTCAAAAGCTCCTTCTTTTACAAGTTCTGGCTTAAAATAAAGTATAAGAGAGGTTTCCCATTCTCCTGCATGAGAATCACTCTCAGAAATATTTAATTCTTTTAAAACTGGCTTTAAAAGCTGAAAAATGTCTGCTACAAAAATTTTAATATCTTTATGTAATTCAACAAAGGTTTCTGCAGTATCTACTAAATAAGCTATGTGTGTACCCCCGGCATGCCCAGAAAGAATGAAAAAATTTTTAAAGCCTTGACGATAAAATTCAGAAAGAAGATTAAAAACAAATGCTTTTAAAACCTCACCTTTAAGACTTAAAGTCCCAGGAAGTGTTTTTGTGCTTCTACATAGACCATAATATAAAGGTGGAGCCACTAAAACTTTTATTTTTTTAACTATAAGTTTACAGATTTCATATATTGTATAAAGGTCTGTGGCTAAAGGTAAATGAGGTCCGTGAGCTTCAATAGACCCAATCGGTATTATTACTGTTTTTGTGTCTTTTTTTAATTCTTCAAATTCTTTAGAAGTGATAATTTCCATTAACATGCCAAATCCTCCTTGATTTGAAAAATTTTTTTAAGTGAATTATATTTATTTTTGCTATGAAAAAAAGAGTTTATATAAAAACTTTTGGTTGCCAGATGAATGAAAATGATACAGAAAAAATGTATATATTGCTCTCAGATGAATATGAACCAACTTCTAATCCTGAAGAAGCAGATCTAATTTTAATTAATACCTGTTCTGTAAGAGAAAAACCACAATATAAAGCCTTTAGTGAAGTAGGAAGATATAAATATCTTAAAAAGAAGAAACCAGAACTTATTATTGGAATTACAGGTTGTGTAGCTCAACAAGAAGGAGAAAAATTAATCCATCGACTTCCTTATTTAGATTTAGTTCTCGGAACACAAGGATTTTATTTTATTAAAGAGGCTTTAGAAACACTCAAAAAAAATAAAAGACCTGTTATTTTTACGGAGCTTAAGTCTGATTTTAAACCTCCTTTAATACTTGGAAAAAAAGACAAACTTTTTCCTGAAGATAGAAAAGTTACTGCTTTTGTAACGATTATGCAAGGTTGTAATAATTTTTGTTCTTATTGTATTGTACCTTATGTTAGAGGGAGAGAAATAAGTAGAGCCCCTAAAGATATTCTTAAAGAGGTTGAAGAGCTGGTCAAAAATGGAGTTAGAGAGGTTACTCTTTTGGGACAAAATGTAAATTCTTATGGAATTAAAGAAAAAGGACATCCTGATTTTCCTGAACTTTTAAATATGCTTTCTCAAATAGAAAATCTTTGGAGAATAAGATTTACTACAAGCCATCCAAAAGATCTCTCTGACAAATTAATAAAGGTAATAGCTGAAAATCCGAAGGTATGTAAACACATTCATTTGCCCTTACAAGCTGGTTCAAACAATGTACTTAAAAAAATGAACAGAAAATACACCAGAGAAGAATATCTTGAAAAGATAAAGAAATTAAGGGATACAGTACCTAATATTGCTATTACTACTGATATAATAGTAGGTTTTCCTGGAGAAAGTGAAGAAGATTTTAAAGAAACTTTAGAAATGCTTGAAAAAGTAAGATATCATGAAATCTTTTCTTTTAAATATTCAGATAGACCTTTTACTCTTGCTCAGAAATTAGAAAATAAAATTCCAGAGGAAGAAAAAGAAAAAAGACTTAAAATAGTTCACCAGGTTCAAGCTAATATAACTAAAGAAATTTATGAATCTTATGTAGGAAAAGAATTAGAAGTATTAGTTGAAGGATCAAGCGTTAAAAATCCAAATATGTTAATGGGAAGAACTACAACCAATGTGATAGTTAATTTTAATACTCCTCGTTTAGATTTAAAAGGTGCTTTAGTAAAAGTTCTTATAAAAGAAGCTGGTAAACATTCTCTAAAAGGAGAGTATTTAGAAACCTTAAAATTTTAATTTTTGTAAAATCTGCATTAATTTGCAATTTTTGTAAAATTTAAAAATTTTAAATTTTCTTTTATCTATTAAAATCCAAAAAAATTTTTCAGGCATAATTTTTGTTAATAATACTAAAAACTTAACTTATAGGAGGTGTAAGATGCTTAAAAAATTAAGTAAAACTTTGGCTATTTTAGGAGCAATGGGTTTTTTAGTATCTGGAACTGTTTTAGCTCAAAATGAAACCACACCTCAGACTGGTCAAATGAGATTTAAACCCCCACGTAGTCAAATGATGCCTCAAGTAGATCCGCAAAAAGCTCAAGCATTTTGTAAAGAAATTAATCCTCAATGGCAAAAAATGTGGCAAATTAGAAATGAACTTCGTGAATTATGGAGTAAAACTCCACCTGATTGGACAGCCATTGAGAAAAAAGAAACAGAATTTATTAAAACTAAGCTTGAAATTGATAAAAAGGCTTATGAAATGGGTTTACCTTATGGTCCAAGAGGCTTAAGGCTAAGACAAATTTGTGGCTGGTAATTTAAAGTCAAGGGGCGGAAACTTCCGCTCTTTAAAATTTTAGGTTATAATTAAAAAATATGAAACATTTTATTTTTTTAATTTCTTTTTTGTTATTTTTATTTTTTCCTTTTTCAATTAAAGCTGATAAAGTTTTTCATCATCAATTTTTTGAAAGATACGATCCCAATACTGAAATTTTTATAAAAGGAGAAATCAAAAGGATTTGGATCTCACCTAAGTATGAGCTTGTAATTTTAGATGTAGAAAGAGAAAGAAAAATTTACAATGTAGTGGTTGGTCCTCTATGGTTTGTAAATGAAGAAAATATCAGAATTGAACCAGGAGAAGAAGTATTTATAAAAGGTTCTAAATTTTTTTCAGAAGAGGGAGAAATTTTTATTCTTACTAGATCTTTATATCTTATAAATAAAAACCGAATTTATCATTTCAGAGATAAAGACTTTAAACCTTTATGGAAAAAGAAAAAATTAAAAGGTTTCTAAATTGTATTCTTTAATTTTATAATAAAGAGTTCTTAAAGAAATCCCAAGTAATTCTGCTGCTTTTCTCTTATTACCCCCTGCTCTTTTTAAAGCTTCTAAAATTGCCTTTTTCTCTATTTCTTTTAGACTTCCCGATATTTCATTACCTTCATAAATTCTTTTTATATCAATAAACTCTACTTCTATATCAAGTTCTTTTCCCTTTGCTAAAATTAAATTTCTCTCTAATATATTTTCGAGCTCTCTTATATTGCCAGGCCAAGGATAGTTTTTTAAAATCTCTCTTGATTTTTTACTTAATTTTAAAAGCTCTTTTCCCATTTTTTGAGAAAGTTTATTTATAATATACTCAGCAATTTTAAAAATAGCCTCTTTTCTTTCCCTTAAGGGGGGAATAATTATAGGAAATACATTAATTCTGAAATAAAGGTCTTCTCTGAACTTACCTTGTTTTACCAACTCTAAAAGGTTTTTATTAGTTGCTACTATAAATCTTGCATTTGTTTTTATAGGAGTAAGTCCTCCCAGTCTCTCAAAAGTTTTATCTTGTAGAACCCTTAAAAACTTTGCTTGCACTGTCAAGTTCATTTCTGCTATTTCATCAAGAAAAAGTGTTCCATCTTTTGCCATTTCTATTTTCCCAAA
Organism: uncultured Thermodesulfatator sp.; assembly: GCA_964464535.1. Classification (GTDB taxonomy): domain Bacteria; phylum Desulfobacterota; class Thermodesulfobacteria; order Thermodesulfobacteriales; family Thermodesulfobacteriaceae; genus Thermodesulfobacterium. Next base: position 106,753 of record CAYXGJ010000005.1, read on the forward strand.
TTTAGACTTAATTGCTCCTGTAAAAGCTCCTTTTTCATATCCAAAAAGTTCAGATTCTATAAGAGTTTCTGGAATGGCAGCACAATTTATTTCTACAAAATTACCTTTTCTTCTACTTAAAAGATGTATAGCTCTGGCAATAGCAGATTTCCCTGTCCCTGTTTCTCCGTAAAGAATAACCGTTGTTTCTGTAGGAGCAACTTGCAAAATTTTTTCATAAATATCTTCCATTCCTGCAAATAAAATTTCAAAGGGAGGAATTTCAAAAGGTTTTTCAATAATTTCGCTCTTTTTAGTAGTAGGTAATAATTTTTCAATCAAAGATAAAAAATCTTCCGGACTTGATAAAGGTTTAGTTATATAATCAGCTGCCCCTTTTTTCATAGCTTCTACTGCTGAAGGAATAGTTCCATAAGCTGTAATTACTATAAAGCAAGTATCCGGAAAAATATTTTTAGCTTTTTCTAAAAAAGTTATTCCATCCATTTTAGGCATCTTTAAATCTGTAATAACAAGTTGAGGATTAAAATCAGGCAACTTCTTTAAAGCAATTTCTGGATCATCATAAATTTCTACTTTATATCCCTCTTCTTCTAAAATAGTCTTTAAAAAGGAGGCAAAAGATCTATCATCTTCAACTATAGCAATTCTGGAATAATTAGACATACTCTTGTTCCTTCCTCTTTTTTACTCTCTATTTTAAACTTTATATTTAAGGCTACACATAGTTTTTCTACTATTGCTAAACCCAGTCCAGAACCTTTAGGTTTTGTAGAAAAGAATGGTTCTGTTGCCTTAAATAAAGTTTTTTCATCCATCCCTATACCATTATCTATAATTTCTAATTTAATTTTATCCTCTTTTTTTTCTATTTTTAATTCTATATTTTTCTGGTTTTTAGAACTTTCTAATACTGCATCAACTGCGTTTTGTAAAATATTAGTAACTATTTCTTTTAACTTATCTTTATCACTTTTTATCTTTATTTCTTGATTAAGATTTAACTTAAAAATTATTTGTGGATAATTATTTTTAAACCCCATCAAAATTTCTTCAACCAATTCTTTTAAAGAAAATTCAGTAGAATAAATTTTAACAGGATTAGTATAAAGAAGCAGTTCATCTGTAAGTCTTTCAATTCTCAAAGCCTCGTTAATTATTATTTTAAGAGGATCTTTCAACTTGTCTTCTACCTTATTCATTAAATACTGAGAAAATCCTTTGACACTTCCAAGAGGATTTCTTATTTCATGGGCAAGAATTTTTGTCATAAGAGATATACTTTCTAATTCTTTAAATTTTATTTGCATTTCTTCAACTTTTTTAATAATTAAAGTTCCTAAGATTCCAAACAAAATAAGTCCCAAGGAAGCTAATATTTTTATTCCTGCAAAAATTTTAGCTTTTTTTACTATTACTTGAGCAGGATAAGTATGTAAAGCAACTCTTAAAATATAATAAATCCCATGAGGAAAATTGATTTTAAAATCACTTACAAAAACTTTTTCTAAGGTTTCAAGGGTTAAATAATGATAATAAGGATATGAAAGAACTTTCTTAAATTCAACTTTTTTACCTATAAGCTCTGGATTGGAATGTAAAATAATGTATCCTTTTTCATCATAAAGACTTAAAAAAGCAACTCCTTCCCATTTTTCATTTAATATTATTTCGGAAAAAATTCCATAATCCAAATCTTTTAATTCATCAATTTCTATAGATTGCAAAAAACTTTGAATGGTTATAGCTATTCCCATAGCTTGCATTTTTAAAGCATTTTCTGCTGCTATTTTGGTATTTTTATAAGTAAAAATGGCACTTATAATTAGAACTGCAGAAGATATTAAAACCACAGCCCACAAAATAAATATGGACCAAAGATTTCTATATTTAGAAAAAAACTTATATATTTTTTGGCTTTTCATAAAATTTTCTTTCATCCTTGTTAAAACTAAAAAATATTTTATATTATTTTTAAACTATTTTAAGATGCGCCCGTAGCTCAATCGGATAGAGCATTGGACTACGAATCCAAAGGTTGCAGGTTCGAATCCTGCCGGGCGCGCATTACCTTACTTTTATTCTGGAACATATTCTCCTAAATAAAGAAAATGGCTCATATTTTGAAGATCACTTAATTGAGGTGTTATAGAATCTGTTATACGTTTCATTTTTCCTTTTGCATATAAAAATGCCTCTTTAATAGAAACATAACCATTTCCATCTCCTAATCTTATATCAGCAAAGAGGTGGCTTTCCGGTTCTTCAAAGGCTTTAAAAAATTCTCTGGTTGGGTGATGGGGTATTGAAGTTTGATCTTCACTACTTGATGTAAAAATTATTCTAGGAGATGTTCCACTTTTTAAAAATTTAATAGCTGAGCCAGAATAGCAGGCATGAATTCCTATTATTATTGCTCTTGCCTGAATTTTATCTAGCCATTTATTAAGTTTTTCGTAACTCAGACTTTCTTTATAAAGAAAAATTTTCCCCTTTTCTCCATGAGAAATAAAAAAAAGAAAAACAAAATCATTTTTACTTGTTTTTCTTGCTATTTTAAAAATGGTTTCACTAAGATTGTAGATGGTTGCTTTGTTTCCTTCTAATTTTATTATGTTTTCAGAAGGTATTTTTTCTTTTAAGTTTAAAAATTTAGCTATTTTTGATACTGGAGTGTCATAAATTTTCAATTTTTGTCTTTTAAAAATTGGAATATGTAGTGGATCAATTAGTATAATATATCGATAATTAGGTATTTTAGGATCAGTTAAAGATATATGTTCTTCAAAATAATCACTTAATCCATCACCATCTTTATCGATTTTAACCCCTTGTTCCTCACTAAGTTCTCCCTTTAAATTTTTAAAAAAAGAAAAAAGAGATACACAAATGAGTAATATAAAAAACAATTTCAAGATAAAAATTTGATTTAGTTTCATTTTATTTAATCAAAAAATCTTTCCACTCTTTTTTATAAATTTCTTTCCTTTTTTCATAGGGAATAAACCTTATACCGAGAATTTCAAAAATTTCTTTTTCTTTAGTGGCTATTAATTCTCCTGTATCTCGACTAAATAAACCATATTGATTTAACAAAAAATTTTTTCTTTTTGCTATTCCTCGAAGCCATACATTAAATTTTCCTGAACCAATAAGATAAAGGGCAAAACTTTCCCAGGAATCCATATATTCTTCAGGTAAATAATAAATTTCAAGCCTTTCATAAAAGGGAAAGTTTCTTAAAATATTTTTAGTTTTCTCGTAATCCCTTTCATTTACTAAAATATCAATATCTCCTATAGTATCTTCCTTTCTAATATAAGAACCATAAATTCCAAATTTAATCTTTTCCTTTTCTAAAATCTTTTTTATTTGTTCAACTATTTTTTGAGACTCCAAAAAGGGAATCCTCTCTTTTATTTTAGCCATTTATTTTCTTAAAAATTTTAACCTAATTTATAAAGAATTAAAAGCTAAGCTTAGAAGATTGAGTTTATAGTGATTTGACTAACTTTCAAATTAGAGGTATTATTTTTAAAAAATGCGGATTCTTCTTTTTGAGATAAATCCCTTTTCACCTCCCACACTACCTATTTCTCTCGGCTACCTCGCAGCTTTTCTCATAAAACATGGTTTTGAAGTTAAAATTATTAACCTTTCTCAAAAAGGAGAATATTCTATTAAGGAATTAAAAAAAGTTATTAAAGAATTTTCTCCTCAATTGGTAGGTTTTAGTACTTATCAAAGAAATATTTTATATGTTTTGGGAATTGCTAAATTTATTAAAGAAGTAAATAAAAATATAAAAATAATTTTAGGTGGTCCACAGATTACCTTTATGCCAAGTTTAGCACTAAAAGATATGCCTATGATAGATTACCTTTGTAGAAGTGAAGGAGAGTTAACCCTTTTAGAGGTTGCTAAAGCTATTGAAAGTGGCAATCCTTTCAGTGGAATAAAAGGAGTTACCTATCAAATTAATGGAGAAATAATAGAGACTGAAAAGATTGAAGGGTATGAAGAACTTGATAAATATCCTTCTCCCCATTTAATGGGAATATTTGATTATTCAAAAATAGATGAAGTTATTCTGTTAACCTCAAGAGGATGCCCTTTTAGTTGTGTTTTTTGTTATACCCCTATTGCTTCAGGGCATAAAATAAGATTTCACTCTGTTGAAAGGGTGCTTGAAGAAATAAAGTGGGTAGTTAAAAAGGGTAAAAACCGAATTTGGTTTGCAGATCCTAATTTTTCATTTAAAAAAGAAAGAATCTATCAAATATTAGAAGGAATTTTAAAGGAAGGACTTAAAGTAAATATATGGTTAGAAACACGAGCAGATTTGATAGATAATAAGATGATTAAATTAATGAAAAAGGCAGGAGTCCATACGATTGCCTATGGACTTGAATCTGCTTCTGAAAAAGTTTTAAAAATCGTAAGAAAAAAACTTTCCCTTGAGCAATTAGAAAAGGCTATTTACTTGACACAAAAATATGGAATTGAAGTAGAAGTATTTTCTCAATATGCCTTACCTGGGGAGACTTTTGAGGAGGCTTTAAAAACTTTAGAATTTGTCAAATCGCATGGAATAAAAATCCAAGGTAATTCCAATGCCCAGCAGATGCAACTCTATTTTGGCGCACCAGTTACAGAAGATTACAAAAAGTTTGGTATAAAACCTTTTCCTGAAAAAAGACCCTCCTATATATCTATAGGAGATAGATATGAAACTGAAACAATGAATAAAGAAGAAATAGCAATTATAAAATCACTCTGGGCTAAAAATTCACTTGATAAAGGAAGGAGAATAGTTTCTTAATGGAAATATATATAAAACTTAATAAGAAATTTAATATTAACAAATTTGTTTCTAAACTCCCTGAAATAAACGTTTTTAGCGACATATATGTATTTTTAAGTAATTTCCGACATATTGAATCCTTTTTCAATTTGCTAAAAGAAATAATAAAGTTTTTAAACACTTACTCTTTTTTATATCTTCGCTTGCATATTATTCATCCTTATAAAGAAAATTTAGAGTCCTTTTATTTAAGAATTTATCAATTAATTAATCCCTTTTACTTAGAAGGTTATAATCATCAGATTTTACCAAGACTTATGGTCTTTCCAATTTTTTTATTCACCTTATCCAAAAATTTAAAAGATTTTTTGGAAACCTATTTTTTCCCTCCTGGAATAGTTTTAGATAAAAAAACACAAAATCAAACTTTTGAAAGAGTTTTTATAAACTCTCATAAAGACCCTCTTCTTTCTATTGGTTATCAAAATATTTTATTAAATCTTTTAGAAAATATTCAATCTTTTAAAAAAGATTGGAAAACATGTAATCCTATGATGATTTTTGAGGGAGAAAAAATTTACCCTTGTATCTATGCTCATGAAAAGAAAATATCTTATATTCATGAAGAGCTTTGTAATGTATGTCTTTATAGATTAATCAAAAAATTTTCTTCTTTAAGTCTAATAGATTCTCAAGAAATAGCAAATCTTCATTTTAGATTAGCACTTGATTTATTTGAAAATAAAAATATAGAAATGGCTTTAAAACACTTTTATGAAACCTTAAAGTTTGCCTCTTCAGATGAAAAAGAAGAAATTTATTATTATTTAGGTATAGGTAAAGCTCAACTTGGTGATTATGCTTCAGCTATTAAATATTTAAAGAAATCAAAAGTTGATCACAATACCTATTTTTATTTAGGTTTTTCTTTTTTTCAAAAAAATAAATTTTTAAAAGCAAAAGAAAATTTAGAAAAGGCATTAAACTTTAATTTACCCTTAGAAGAAAAAATACCCATAGTTATTTATCTTGGACATACTTATAAAAACCTTGGATTATATGAAAAAACTATAAATCTCTGCGAAAAAATATCAAAGTATATAGAGCTTGAACAAATATTTAATCTAATGGGAACTTGTTATTTTAAATTAAAAGCTTATGATAAAGCAGTTGAATGCTTTAAAAAGGCTATTTTAATTGATCCATTTTGTGCAATTGATTATGCCAATTTATGCTTAAGTTTAAAAGAATTAAATAAAAAGGAAGAAGCTATATATTATGGAGAAAAAGCCTTAGAGCTTGACCCAGAGCTTAATTTTGTAAAGAAAATTTTAAGAGAGATTAAAAATGATTAGTGAAAAGGATTTAAAGGAAATTAATCCAGAAAATTTGAAATTTTTTCTTATAGGAAAGGAGGAATCAAATCAGATTTTTTTAAAATTTGAAGAATTTTTAAATAATTTGAGAAGGTATTTTCCATTAAATTTAAAAAATAAAGAAGAAAAACTTTCTTACTATCCAGCTTTAAAAATAACAGATAAAGAAGAAAAGATTCAGATTTATTATATGGCAATTCCAGAAGGATTAGAAAGACAGCCCTTTTTAAATGCACTAAAAGCAATTTCAAAAAGAGAAAGTTTTTTAAATAAGGAAGAAGTTGAAAGGATTAAAACTGTTAAAACCCCTGTTGAAATTAAAATTTTTATTACTCCCTTTTGTCCTTTTTGCCCTTTTGTTGTAGATAAGGCAAATCAAATCGCTATCGCTCAGAATTTAATAAAAGTATTTATAATTGATGCAACCCTTTTTCCAGAACTTTCTCAAAAATATAAAGTTACTGCTTCTCCCACAGTGGTAATAAATGAAGACTTTGTTCTTGTTGGAAATGAAGCTAAAGAAGGATTATTGAGTTTTATTGAAAAGGCTGGAGAAACTACATACGATAAAGAAGTTTTAAAAAATTTACTTAAACAAGCTCAGGCTGAAAGAGTTATAGAACTTTGTGAAAAAGATGAAAAATGCCTTTATACACTTACTGAACTCTTAAAAGCACCAGAACTTTTTACAAGAATTGGAACTATGTATGTATTAGAAGAAATAGCTGAAAGAGAAAAAATTAAAAATATAGAAAAAATTTTGTTCCACCTTATAGAAACCTTTAATAATGCTAAAGATGAGAGAGATAAAGGGGATATTCTCTATTTATTGGGTTTGATAGGTACTCCAGAGATTATACCAGAAATTGAAAAAATAGTAAAAGATGAATCACCTCTTATAAAAGAAATTGCTTATGAGGCAATAGAGAAAATAAAACAGAGAAAGCCTTTTCACTAAGTTAATTTAAATCTATTTCTGTAATTTTAATCCTATTTCTGCTAATCTTTTTCCAAAAGCTCTTAAGATTACCCTTTCTTCTTCATCAATTTCTCTAAGATTATCTGTACCTGCGAGATGTCCTGGACCATAGGGAGAACCACCACCTTTAGTATAAAATAATTCTTTAACAGAATAAGGAACTCCAACAAAGATCATACCTAAATGAAGTAAAGCTGGAAGAAGAGAAAATACAGTCATTTCCTGTCCACCATGTGGGGTAGAAGTAGAGACAAAAATACCTGCTGGTTTTCCTTCTAAAGCTCCTTCTTGCCATAAAGGCGAAAGTTTATCAATTTGATTTTTCAGTTGAGCCGAAACTACTCCAAATCTTGTAGGCGTTCCAAAAGCAATAGCTCCTGCTTCTCGGAAGTCATCAAGAGTGACCAAAGGAATACCCTTTTGAAGCTCTTTTCCTCTTTTCATATCTTCTCTTGAGTTGATTATTTCCTCAGGTATAAGTTTAGGGACAGTTCTTATCACAGGTTCTGCTCCAGAAATAACTTTCACTCCTTCAGCTATTTCTAAAGCCATTTTATAAGTATTACCATAAGTGCTATAATAAACTATTAAAACTTTCATAATATTACCTCCCTTAAATTAAAGTTTTAACTATTTTAAAGCTTTTTCATAATCAAGTTCTTTATTAATCTCTAGTATAATTTCAATATCTTTCTCTATTTATAAAAATACTAAAAGAAATAATCTCATTCTTTTATAAGACCTTCATAATTTAATCTAAAAGATGCTTCTTTGTGCTCAGAAAGGAATAAAACTCTATCTATTCCTGCAGTAAAGCAAAATCTTGCTATAGCAAAGGATAAATGTATACTTATATTTAAGAGTTAGTGGATTTTCCATAAAAGTAATAAGACCTCTTCTTTTTATAAAAACCTCTTTCTTTTTTATAAATTTAATTTAAAGATTTTGGATTAAAGATAACACCCCTTTAGCTTTAGAGTTAGCACCGATAGATTTATAAAGTTTATAAGATTTTACAAAATATTCCTTGGCAAGTTCTTTATTTTCAAGATTTAAATATAAAACTCCTAAATTTTCATAAGCAATAGCTTTCCAAATATCCTCATCTGTTTCTAAAATTCTTTTTAATCCTTCTTTTAAATATGTCTCAGCCTCTTGAAAATTCTTTAAATTTAAATATACCCTTCCAAGTTTAATCATACCTATTCCAGTTACTTGAAAATCTTTAATTTTTTCACCAATTTCAATTCCCTTTTTCAAATATTCAATTCCCTTTGAATAATCATTTTTTTTAAGATAAATCTCACCAATATAACTATTTATGAAAGCTTTGTCTTTTTCATCAATTGAGGCTTTTAAAGCTTCTTTATAATATTCAAGGGCTTTATTTAAATCTTCTTTTTGTTCATAAATTTTTGCCATATTAGTAAGAATAAATGTTTCCCATCTTTTATTTTTTACTTCTCGGCTAATAGAAAGTGCTTCGTTGTAGTATTCTAAAGCTTTTTCAATTTCACCCTTATTTTCATAAATTTTTGCATAAGTAACGGATATAAGTATTTCTCTAGAAGGAGGGCAATGTTCAAATTCAGCCCAAAGGAAAGAATTATTTATAAAAATTAGATAGAAAACTAAACTTAAAAATAGGAAATAACTTCTTTTTAACATAAGAGAAGATTTAATGGAGGTGCCGGGGCCCGGAATCGAACCAGGGACACGCGGATTTTCAGTCCGCTGCT
>CAYXGJ010000006.1:0-104188 GCA_964464535.1 uncultured Thermodesulfatator sp.
TCATTATCAAGAGCAGCTGAACCAACATGAGCAATTGCTTCAACTCTATTTACAATCTCTCCCTTTTCATTTTTAACTATAAAATTTTTGTCTCTGGTAGCCTTTACCAATTTTGCAATTCTATCAAGAGCCCAGTCCCAAGAAACTTCTTTCCATTTATCAGAATATGGTGCTCTATATAAAGGTTTTAAAACTCTTGTAGGATTGTTTGCCAACTGATAAAGAGAGGCTCCTTTAGGACAAAGAGCTCCTTCATTAATAGGATGATCAGGATCTCCCTCTGTATTTACTACCTTTCCTCCTTTAGAATAAACAATAATTCCACATCCAACAGAACAATAAGGACAAATGGTTGTAGTCTCTTTTGCATCTTTAATCTTTAACTCCTTTGCATAAGCTTTAACTGGCTCTAAATTAATTCCTAAGGAGCTTAAAACCAAAGAACCTATAGATAATTTTAAAAAATCCCTTTTTGTTAATTTAATATCCATACTTACACCTCCTTTTATTTTAATCCTTTTTAAAAAAGAATTTTTTAAAAATGTTATAAAAAGTCAAATAAATAATTTAAATTAAAATCAAAATAATTTATTGGAAATATTAATTAAAATAAGTTTTTAATAAAAAAATTTGGTAGTATAATATTTTGTAATGATAGATTTTAGAAAGTTGGAAGTATTTCTTAAAGTTTACGAGATAAAAAGTTTTTCTAAAGCTTCAAAAATTCTTTATCTTACTCAACCTACTATAACCCTTCATATAAAAGATTTGGAAGAAACTCTTGATATTAAACTACTTGATCGTAGCACCCGTAAAGTAATCCCGAGTAAAGCTGGAAGAATTGTTTATGAATATGGTAAGGAAATAATAAAGCTTTTAAAAGAGATGGAAAAAGAGCTTGAATTATATAGAAATGAGAAAAAAGGGATGGTTGAAGTAGGGGGAAGTACTATCCCGGGACAATATATACTTCCAAAGATCATAAAAGGGTTTAAAGAAAAATATCCTAAAATTTCTCTTTTTTTGAAAGTTGGTGATAGTAAAGAAATAGTTGAAAAAGTTGTTAAAGGTGAATTTGATCTTGGAATGGTGGGAGCGGTTTTTAAAAATAAGGATTTGGTATTTAAGCCTTGTTATGAAGATGAAATAGTTTTAATAGCACCTTCTGATTTTTCTGAAGATGAAATAGATTTAGAAAAGCTTCACAAAATACCTTTGATAAAAAGAGAAGAAGGATCAGGTACTTGGAAAAATGCTATAGAAAATTTGCAAAAAATAGGATTAGATATTATGAAATTAAATATTATTGGAGAAATGGGCTCCACTGAAGCTATTAAAGAAGCTGTAAAAAGTGGACTTGGGTGTGGCTTTGTTTCCTCATTAGCTATAGAATTGGAAAAAAAATTAAATCTTATTAAAATTGTTAAGATTAAGGATATTTCTATAAAAAGAAAATTTTATCTTATCTACCCTAAGGTCAAAAAATTAACTCCTTCAGAAGAAAAATTTATAAATTTCATCTTTTACCACTCACGAAGTGGAGATTTTAAGGTAAGACTTTAACAGTGGGGCAGGTATTTTCTGATTCCTTAACCCTACCTATAAGAGAGGTTTCAATATTTTTTTCTTTAACTCTTTTTTCAAAAATTTCCTGCTTTTCTGAAGGAACAGCTATTAAAAAACCTCCTGAGGTTTGGGCATCACATAGCAAAATAAGATCGTTTTCTAAAACCTCGGGATGGATTTTTATATTTTTTTTGCAATAATTTAAATTATTATAATCTCCCTCTGGAATAATACCCATTTCAATAAATTCTTTTGCTTCTTTAAAACAGGGAACCCTGTGAACATAAATAATTAAGTCTTTTTTACTTGCAATTGCCATCTCCAAAGCATGCCCTAAAAGTCCAAATCCTGTAATATCAGTTGCTGCTCTTATATCAAGTTCAAGTAAAATTTCGGCTATCTTATCGTTAAGTTCTGTCATTGTTTTTATCATATCTTTATAAATGTTACTATTTTTATCCAAAAGTTTTCCTTTATAAGCAGTTATAAGAATTCCTAAGCCAATAGGTTTAGAAAGATAAAGTAAATCGCCTTCTTTAGCATTTTTATTGCTAATAATTTTTTCTGGATGGGCGGTTCCTACAACAGCTAAGCCATATTTAGGTTCTGGATCATCAATACTGTGTCCACCCACAAGAAGTGCCCCAGCTTCTTTTATTTTAGAAAGTCCTCCCTCTAAAATTTTTTTAAGTATTTCTTTTGGTATACCTTTTCTTGGGAAGCAAATAAGATTTAAAGCTAAAAGTGGTTTACCTCCACATACATAAATATCAGAAAGGGCATTAGCAGCAGCTATCTGCCCAAAGACAAAAGGATCATCAATTACTGGAGTAAAGAAATCTGCTGAGAAGATAAGAGCAGTGTTTTTATTAATTTTAAAAATAGCAGCATCAGCACCATATTCAAAACTTTGTATTAAATCCGGATGATAAGGTAATTCAAGATCTTTTAATATTTCCACAAGAAACTCTTGTGGTAGTTTTGCTGCTCAACCTGAAGCTTTAGTCATCTGAGTAAGTTTAATTTCTTGCACATTCACTGGGATCCCCTTTTATTTTTTCTATAGCATGTTTAATGACAGGAACTAACTTGGAAAAAATTTCTTTAACAGCCTTTGGGCTTCCTGGAAGATTTATAATTAGAGTTTTTTTCCTTACCCCTGCAACCCCTCTTGTTAGTGCAGCCATAGGAGTTATGGGATAACTTATATATCTTATATATTCAGGTATTCCTGGAATTTCTTTTTCTATAACCTCTTTAGTTGCTTCAGGGGTAACATCTCTTGGATATACTCCAGTTCCACCTGTAGTAATAATTAAATCAAGATTTTCTTTATCAGCCCAATTTTTTAAAATTTCTACAATTTGATCTTTTTCATCAGGAATAATCTCATATTTTATAACATTCCAATTTTCGGCTTCTGATAGTTCTATTAGAGTTTTACCTGAAAGATCTTCTCTTTCTCCTTTACTTCCTTTATCACTAAGAGTTAAAATTCCAACTTTTATCACTTAGCTTCCTTTTCTTGAGCTTCTTTGCTTTCAGCAATTACTTTTTCAGCTATAAAGGGTGGAGCTTCTTCATAGTGAGAAAATTTAGCTGTGAAGTACCCTCTTCCAGCAGTAATACCTTGAAGAGTAATTACATAATCTTGGAGTTCTGCCATAGGAGCAAGAGCCTTTATTTTAGTTCGTTTACCTGCTTTCTCAAGATTTAAAACTCTTCCCCTTCTTGCATTTAGATCCCCTACCACATCACCAACATTTTCATCAGGTACTATTATTTCTAATTCAAGATAGGGTTCTAAAAGAACAGGATTTGCTTGTTCTATTCCTTTTTTTAAACAATGAAAAGCAGCAATTTTAAAGGCAAGATCTGAAGAATCTACCTCATGAGATTTTCCATCGTAAAACTGAACTTTTACATCAACTACAGGATAACCTGCTAAAGGACCTTTTTCCATAGCTTCTCTAACCCCCTTTTCTACTGCAGGAACATAATTCCTGGGGACATTCATTCCGGTTAGGGTTTCCAAAAATTCAAAACCCTTACCTCTTTCTAAGGGAAAGATATGGAAATGTACCTCTGCAAATTGTCCTCTTCCACCAGTTTGTTTTTTATGTCTGTAGATCACACTCTGAATAGCTTTTTTAATAGTTTCTCTGTAAGGTATTTTAGGAGGAGTTAATCTAACTTTAACTCCATATTTTTCTTTGAGCTTTTCTACAGTTTTTTCAATATGAGGTAGTCCTATACCAGAGATTAAAAGTTCTCTTGTTTCTTCATTTCTTTTAAACACAATAGATGGGTCTTCTTCTTTTGCTTTGGAAATAGCACCACTTATTTTATCTTCGTCAGCTCTTGTTTCAGGATGTAGAGCCATGGTGATCATTGGAAATGGCATTTCAGGTACACTAAAACTTACAGAAATGGGTGAATTAGAGAATGTACTTCCTGTGGTAAGACTTTCAACTTTGGAAAATACAATTATTTCTCCTTCATTAACTTCTTTGACCTGCTCTAAATAATCCCCTTTAGGAATAAATATTTGGGTATACTTTTCTTCTTTTCCTTCAGAAGTATATACTACCCCGTCTGAAGTAAAACTGCCAGTAAAGATTCTTCCATAAGAAAGTTTTCCTGCATAAGGATCTATATAATTTTTAAAAATAAGTCCTATAGCTCCAGAATGGGTTATATTTTCTTTTTCTAATTTAGATTTATAGGAAGATCCAAGATGTAACATATATTCAAGAAATACTAATAATCCAGCACCAGTTTTAGCAGAACCTGTAAAAACAAAATTTATATTTCCTTTTTTGACAGTCTCTTTGAGTCCACTTAAAATTTCTTCTTTTTCAAGTTTTCCTTCTTCTAAATATTTTTCAATAAGTGTATCAGAGCTTTCAGCTGCAGCTTCCATGAGCTTTTCTTTTATTTCTACCACTTTATCTTTTAAATTTTCAGGCATTTCTTGGTATTTAATTTTTGACCCCTCTTCTATAAATGCTTTCTCTTCAATAAGATCTATAAGGGAAAAAGTATTAGATTGTTTAAAGGCATAAATAATAGGAATATGCGAAATTTCTAAGGTGTTGTTTAAATTAAATAAGGTTTCTTCAATATTAGATTTTTCAAGGTCATCAATTTTATTTAAAAATACAAATAAAGGAACTTCTTCTTCTTTTGCAAACTCAGAAACGCGGATGTTATGATATTTTAAGACAGAGGTAGTATCAACCAAAAGTATAGCAACATCAGCAACTTTTAATGCCCATTTAATTTCTCCTATAAAATTTTCATCTCCCGGTGTATTGAGAAGATAAAAGGGATTGTTTTTGTATTTAAACCCGTAGATCTTTAAATAATAAAAAGGTTCTTTTTTGGGTGTTTTAATAGTTTCTCCGCATAATTTACAAAGGGTTTCGCAAAAGGTAGCTTTCCCAGATTCGGTTTGACCTAAAATAGCTAATACTTTTGGTTCCATAATATTAACCCCCTTTTGATTTAAAATACATTATTAAAATATAGGAATTGATAGATAAGTCAAGAGTTTGTAAAATTTGAATTTAACAAAGCTTGACAAAACTAAAACTTCTTATTAAATTTAGAGATAATCAATATTGAAAAGGAGGAATAAAGGTGCCACATCACAAGTCAGCTAAAAAAGCCTTAAGACAAAGTGAAAAAAGGAGACTTAGAAATAGGGCTTTTAAAAGTAGAGTGAAAACAGAAATCAAAAAATTTTTGAATTATTTACAAACCGGGGATTTAGAAAAAGCTGAGGTACAATTGAGATTAACCCAAAGTTTACTTAACAAAGGTGTAAGTAAAGGTATTTTTCATTGGAAAAAGGCAGCTAATAAAATATCCAAACTTTTTCAGAAATTTAACCAAGTTAAGCTTCAAGCTACTACCCAATAAAAAAGGGGATGTAGCTCAGCCTGGGAGAGCGCCGGAATCGCACTCCGGAGGTCGGGGGTTCGAATCCCCTCATCTCCAAATTTTATCCTTTCCATAAATTTTTAAGTACAATAGGCGAAATAAGAGTAGTAAGGGCAACTACAAAAATAATAACTGCATAGAGCTCGTCACTATAGATTTTGCTTATTCTTCCAAATTCTGCAAATATTAAACCCACTTCACCTCTTGGAAGCATTGAAAATCCTATACTTAATTTTTCTTTGATGTTACCTTTTACAAAAAATCCTGCCACTAATTTGGTTACAATTGCGATAAGAAGTAAAACAAAACTTAATATCCAAAAATCTATAGAAGTAAAATTAATTGCCTTTAAATTTATTTGCAATCCCACATAAACAAAAAAGATAGGAGCAAAAAGCCATATAAGAGGATTTAAAGTTTCTTCAATTTTATGAATAATTTTTTCATCTGTCTGGAAAGCTGCTGCAAAGGGAATGGTAAATCTTCTTGAAAAGGCTATACCAGCAGTAAAAGCACCAAGAATTTCTGGAGAGCCTATTTCATGGGCTGTATAAGCAAAAAGAAGTATTATAGCAATAACTACTGGTGGAATAAAATCAAGTGTTTGAAGTCTCTTTGATATAAAACTTACAAAATATGCAAAAATTTTACCAATAATAGGAGCAAAAAAGAAAAAAGTTGCAATGTAAAAAATTAGTAACATTGTAGTATTTACATTTATTTCTTGAGATTTGGAAAATTCAAAAAGTGAGGCTAAAATAATAACTCCGAATATATCGTCTAACACTGCAGCCCCTAAAACAATCTGGGCAAATCTTTCTTTTATTTTTCCAATATCCTCAAGCACCCTTATAGTTATTCCAATACTAGTTGCAGTAAGTGTACCACCAATAAATAAACCTGTGATTAATGGATAGTTAAAAACATAATAGGAAACCAAAAACCCTGTTACCATAGGGAACAAAGCTCCTATAATAGCAACTGTAGTAGCTGAAAAGCCTGCCTGCTTTAATTGTTTTAAATCTGCTTCAAGACCAATATGAAAAAGTAGTAATATTATGCCCAATTCAGCAAGAAGCCTCATTACATCGTTTAGAGGAATTATTCCAAGAACACTTTGTCCAAGAAGGATTCCAACAAAAATTTCACCAAGAACAGAAGGTATTCCAAATTTTGCAAAAATATCTCCTGTAAGTCTTGCAAAAAACAAAAGAATGGCAAGATAAAGAAAAATTATATGGATTTCCATTATTTATAATTATAAATAATAACTCAAAAATTAATATTCTGAAAAAGCAAAAGATATCGTTGTTAAAAGGCAATTTTAATGGTATTATATTACTAAAATCTAGATTTTTTAAAAATAAAAAGAGGAAAAAGTATGAAAATAGAAGAGCTTGAAAAAGAATTAACTTATAAAGCTAAACATGTTTATGAAGAAATAGATAAAGAGGAAAAAAACCTTTTAGAAAAAATAGCTAAAGATTATATAGAGTTTCTTTCAGCAGTTAAAACTGAAAGAGAAACTATAGAATTTGGAAAGGAACTTCTTGAAAAAGAAGGTTTTGAAGAAAATAATTCTAAAAAGGGATATTTTATTTATAAAAACAAATTTTTAGCTTGCTGGAAACTTGGTAAAAAACCAATTACAGAAGGTTTAAGGATTATTGTTAGCCATATTGATACTCCCAGACTTGATCTAAAACTTCATCCCCTTTTTGAGGATACAGATTTAGCCTTTTTAAAAACTCATTATTATGGAGGAATAAAAAAATATCATTGGGTAGCTCAGCCTCTTGCCTTGCACGGTGTTGTAGCTAAAAAGGATGGAAGAGTAATTAAAATAGTCATAGGTGAGAACAAAAAAGATCCTGTTTTTACTATCTGTGATTTACTTCCTCATTTGGCAAAAAAAATTCAAGCAGAGAAAAAGCTCTCAGAAGCTATTGTAGGAGAAAAATTAAATGTATTGGTAGCAGGTATTCCTATTGAAGGCAAAAATGAAAAAGTAAAAGAGAGAATAAAACTTAAATTTTTAGAACTTATTTACAAAAAATATGGAATAAAAGAGGAAGATTTTGTTTCTGCAGAATTATATATAGTACCAGCTGGTTCAGCTCGAGAAGTTGGACTTGATAAATCTTTTGTAGGGGGATATGGACAGGATGATAGAATTTGTGCTTTCACATCCTTAAAAGCCTTTTTAGAGGTAGAAGACCCAGAATATACTAATTTAATCTTATTTATGGATAAAGAGGAAATTGGTTCCGAAGGTAATACCTCTGCAAAAAGTAGAATTTTTGAAGGAATTATATATAACCTTATTAAAAATTTTAAACTTTCTCCAACTACAGATACCTTTTTAAACATAATGACTAAAACAAAGGCTATATCTGCTGATGTAACAGGAGGAATTGATCCCAACTATATAGAAGTTCATGATAAACTTAATGATGCAAAGCTTGGATTTGGGATAGCAGTCAGCCGTTATACAGGTCATGGGGGTAAATATATGGCAAACGAAGCTCATGCTGAATTTTTAGCCTGGCTTCTTAAGAATTGGGATGAAAATAAGGTTATCTATCAAGTATGTTCTATGGGAAAAGTAGATGAAGGTGGTGGGGGAACAGTTTCCAAATATTTAGCTTCTTATGGTATGGATATAGTTGATGCTGGTCCACCCTTACTTTCTATGCATTCTCCATTTGAAATTGCTCACAAAGGCGATTTATACATGGCATATAAAGCCTTTAAAACTTTTTTGAAGATTTAATTATAAATGTTTTTAAAAGAAGGAGATTATGTTTTACTTCTAACCTCTGATGAAAAATCCTATCTTGTAGAAATAAAAGACCTCAATTTTCACACTCATAAGGATTATTTAAATTTAAAGGATTTAATAGGAAAAACTTATGGAGATATTATTTATGGAAAAAAGGGAGAAAAATTTTATATTTTAAAACCTACCATCTATGACTTCTTAAAAAAAATAGAAAGAGTAACTCAAATTGTTTATCCTAAAGATATAGGGTACATTTTATTAAAACTTAATATAAGTCCTGGGAAAACAGTTCTTGAATGCGGGGGAGGTTCAGGTGCACTTACCTCAGCATTTGCTTATATAGTAGGGGAGGAGGGAAAGGTAATTTCCTATGAAAAGGAAATAAAATTTCAAGAGGTTGCAAAGAAAAATTTAAAAAAACTTGGGCTTTTACATAGAGTTATCTTTAAAAATATAGAAATTTTAGAAAATTTTGAAGAAAGAGAAGTTGACGCAGTTTTTCTTGATGTAAAAAATCCTTGGGTAATTATTAAAGGTTCTTGGGAAGCTTTAAAAGGAGGACATCCCCTTGGTATTTTAGTTCCTACAGCTAATCAAGTTTCTCAGTGCCTTTTAGAGCTTGAAAAATATCCTTTTGTAGAGATAGAAGTTGTAGAAATAATTTTAAGGCACTATAAAACTAATCCAGAAAGACTTCGCCCAGAAGACAGAATGATTGCCCACACAGGATATTTAATATTCGCTAAAAAAGTCTTTGAAAAATAATGCCCCTTTTAATCCACTTAACCTCAAAAAAACTTATTTCCCAAAAAGAAATTAAAGAATTAGAAAAAAGGATAGAAAAAGCCTTAAAATATTTAAAACTTTTCCATAAAGAAGTGTCTTTAGTTTTTACAGATAATAGACAGATTAAAAAACTCAATACCCAATACTTAGGAAGACCTTATCCTACTAATGTTTTAGCCTTTTCATTTGTTAAAGAAAAACCTTTTATTTCTAATATTTTGGGGGAAATAATTATATCTGTTGAGAAAGCAAAGAAAGAAGCAGAAATTTATGAGCTTGATTTTAAAAATTATCTTCTTGCCTTAGTTATTCACGGGCTTTTTCATCTTTTAGATTATGACCATAAAAAGGGATGGTTTTCACCTTTTCTTATGCTAAAAAATGAGTTAAATTTACTTGACAAAATTGTATTTAAAAAGGGTAAGAAAAAGATTATAAATTTTGTTAAAAGGAGGGAATATATGCCTGCAAAATTAGCAGTAAATGTAGATCATGTTGCAACAGTAAGAGAAGCAAGAAAAACTTATTATCCTGATCCTGTTCATGCTGCAGTGCTTGCAGAACTTGGAGGAGCTGATGGGATTGTTGTTCATTTAAGGCTTGATAGAAGACATATTAAAGAAAGGGATGTAAGAATTATAAGAGAAATTATAAAAACTAAACTTATTTTGGAGATGGCTATAGATGATTACCTAATTAAATTTGCAAAAGAATTAAAACCTTATCAAGTTACTTTGGTTCCGGAAAGAATAGAAGAGGTTACCACAGAAGGGGGAATGAATTTAGAAGGAAGGGTAGAGGAGGTTAAAAAAGCAGTTAAAGAATTAAATAAAGTAGGTATAAAGGTAAGTTTATTTTTAAATCCAGATGAAAAGATTATAAAACTTGCCAAAAAAACAGGTGCTCAAATTATAGAAATTCATACAGGATTGTATGCAGAAGCTGAAACAGAAGAGAAAATAGAAGAAGAACTTAATAAAATAGAAGTTTCTGCAAGAATGGCTAAAGACCTTGGTTTTATAGTTCATGCTGGTCATGGCTTAAATTATGAAAATATAGGACCTGTTGCAGCTATACCTCAAATAGAAGAATTTAGTATTGGACATAGTATTGTTTCAAGAGCTCTTTTTGTAGGGATGAAAGATGCAGTAAGAGAAATGAAAGAATTAATTTTAAGAGCAAGGGGCTAAACAAAATTTTTGAATAGGGAATTTTTTTATCAAATTTATCAATTCTTCTAAGGTTAGAGTTTCAGTGCTAAAAATAATTATTAATCCCGTATTTTCGCTTTCTAATAAAGGGAAAATAACTGCTTTATAATTTTCTTTTTCATAAAGTTTTGCTTTAAAACCTTCTATTTCTAAATCTTTTAAGCTTTCCTCAGAAAAACCACTTAAAGAGAAAAGGAGAAATTTCCAATTATTGATAAGGTTTTTTCCTCTATATAAGCTAACTTTAAATTTACTATTTGAATTTTTATAAATTCTTTTTTCTATTAGTATATTTCCCAGAAAGGTGATAGATTCTTTTTTTACAGGTTTTGCGGAAAATCCTTCAAGATTAATAAAAAATTCAAGGCTTTCTAAATCAAAATTTATAGTCTTACAATTATCAGTAGAATTTTCTAAATTATAAGAATAGGCTTTATTAAAAATTAATAAGAACAAAATAAGACAAAAAATTTTTTTCATTAAAATTACTCTTTTAAAGGTTTTACTTTCAGGATAAATCCTTGCTTTTCAATAACTATTACTTTTGTTCCTTTAGGAATGTGCTCATCAGCTATAGCTTTCCATATTTCACCTTCTACAAATATTTTACCTTCTTTAGGTCCTACATCTTCTATTACTTTCCCTACTTTATTAATAAGCGCTTCTCTACCTGAAACAGGTTTTTTTCTAAATGTTTTTATAGCTAAATAAGTAATACCTCCTAAAGCTGCAGAAATGGTTAAAATTACTGTATATAAAAAGGGTTGATAAACTCTCAGGGAGGGAGGATTTTTTCCAAAAAGCATGAGAGACCCTAAAAGAAGACAAACACTTCCTCCAAGAGCAAGAAGTCCGTGTGATGCTATTTGTAATTCTAAAAAGAAAAGAATTGCACCTAAAATAATTAAAGCCAAGCCTGCATAATTAACAGGTAAAATACTTAAGCCTACTAAAGCAAGAATTAAACAAATTGCTCCTATTACCCCAGGGAAAATTGTTCCTGGATGAGAAAATTCAAAATAAAGTCCAGCAAGTCCAAGCATTAAAAGGAGATATACTAAATTGGGATTAGTTAAAATTTTTAATATCTTTGTTTTTAAATCCTCTTTAATTTCTTTTGTTTCACAATTTTTTAAGTTTAAAGAAATTTTTTGTTCATTTATTATAACACTTTTCCCATGAGCTTTTTGAATAAGGTCATTTAAATCTTTAGCTATTATTTCTATAACTCCCGACTCAAGGGCTTCTGATTCTGTAATACTTTTACTTTTTTTCACTGCTTCTTCAGCAAATTTTTCATTTCTCTTTCTCATCTGGGCAAGATTTTTAGCCCAGGTAACTAAATCATTAGTTATTTTTTCCATTACCTTTTCATCAGCTTTTCCTGTAAGTTCTATAGGATGAGCAGCTCCTACACGTGTTCCTGGAGCCATAGCTGCTAAATGAGAAGCAAGTAAAATAAAAGTTCCTGCTGAAGCTGCTCTTGCTCCTGAGGGACTTACATATACTATGATGGGGACTTTACTTTGTAAAAACTCTTTTACAATTTCTCTTGTTGATTCAACTAATCCTCCAGGGGTGTCTAATTCTATAATTAAAGCTTGAGAAGCTTCTTTGTTAGCTAAATCAATACTGTATATTAAGAAATTAGCAATAACTGGAGTTATGGGAGCATCAATTTTAACTAAAAAAATCTTATTTTCCTTACAAAAACCTAAAGAACATAAAAAATAATTAATTAGAAAAAAAATTTTAAGAATTTTCAAAAATTTGCTCATAAAGTTCCCTGAATTTTTGTAAGTCCTCCCATAATAAACGTTTTACCGTAGGATTTTTAAGCATATAATTAGGATGATAAGTAAAGAGAATAGTAAAATTTTTTATTTTTATAGGCTGTCCTCTGATAGAAGAAAAAGTAGGATTATTGTCAAAAAAGATCTTTGGAGGTGTAAACCCAAAAGCTAAAATAAGTTTAGGATTTAAAAGCTTAATCTGTTTAAGAAGATAGGGTTTACAAGCTAAAATTTCCTCTAATTCAGGAGGTCTTCCTCCAGGGGTTTTACATTTAACAGCATGAGTAATAAAAAAATCTTTTCGTGTTAAATTTATGCTTTTTAATATTTTTTCTAAAAGTTCTTCCACAGCACCTACAAATGGTTTTCCATAAAAATCCTCATCTTTATCTGGAAACTCAGTTATAAGCATAAGTTTGGCTTCCAAATCTCCTTCACCCCATATAGGTTGCTTTCTTATCCTGCAAAGAGGACATTTTTCACAATTAGCCATGGCATTTTTAATCTTTTCTAAGGTATTTTCTGAGAAATAAGCATTATTTTGTAATAATTTTTTAAAATTTTTATTAGTAGGAATATAATTAAATCCTAATTCATTTAGGTAGATAAGGTATTTTTTAATTTCCTTTACAATATTCATAATTTTTTAAAATATTATATAGGGAGTTTTTTATCTTGTCAAAATTCTTACTTGGATTAAGATTTTTAGGATAATTTATAGAGAGATTTTTAAAATATGGGGAAAATAAAACTTAAAAGCGATTTTTCTCTTGAAGTTCCAGATGAGCTTGAAATTCCTTATATAGAAGGAGATGGAATTGGTCCGGATATAATGAAAGCAACTTTAAAAGTTTTAAATGCAGCGGTTGATAAAGCTTATAAGGGCAAAAGAAAAATTCTCTGGAAAGAAGCTTTAGCAGGTGAAAAAGCTTATAAAGAAATAGGTAATTATTTACCAGAAGAAACATTACAAATTATAAAGGAATTTGTGGTTGCTATCAAAGGGCCTCTTACCACACCTGTGGGAGGTGGTTTTAGAAGTCTTAATGTTACTTTAAGACAGGTATTAGATCTTTATGCTTGTGTAAGACCAATAAGATGGATTCCTGGAACCCCTTCTCCTGTTAAACATCCGGAAAAGGTAAATATGGTAGTTTTTAGAGAAAATACAGAAGATGTTTATGCAGGAATTGAATATTCCGCAGGTTCAAAAGAAGCTAAAAAAATTATAGAATTTATAAGAGAAAATTTTGGAAAAGAAATAAGGGAAGATTCTGGAATAGGGATTAAACCTATAAGTAAATTTGGAACTTATAGACTTGTTCGTAAAGCAATAAAATATGCTTTAGAAAATGGTTGCCCAAGTGTGACTCTTGTTCATAAAGGAAATATAATGAAATACACAGAAGGAGCTTTTAGAAACTGGGGATATGAATTGGCTAAAGAAGAATTTCCAGATAAAATTGTTTTTGAAAGTGAAATCCATGAAAAATATCCTAATGGAGTTCCAAAAGGAATTGTAATTATAAAAGATAGAATTGCAGATGCTATGTTTCAATGGGCACTTTTAAGACCTGAAGATTATAGTGTTCTTGCAACTCCTAATTTAAATGGAGATTATCTCTCAGACGCTCTTGCAGCTCAGGTTGGTGGTTTAGGTATGGCACCTGGTGCAAATATTGGAGATGGATATGCCATTTTTGAAGCTACTCATGGTTCTGCCCCGAAATATGCAGGACTTGATAAGGTAAATCCTTCCTCCCTTATTCTTTCTGGGAAAATGATGCTTGAATACCTTGGTTGGAAAGAGGCAGCAGAACTTATCTGGAAAGCCCTTTCTAAAACTATTCAGCAAAAAATAGTTACTTATGATCTAGCAAGACAACTTGAGGGAGCAAAAGAGGTTAAATGCTCTGAATTTGCAGATGCTATAGTAGAGAATATTTATAGGGAAAATAATTAATGTTTATTTCTTTATGGGTAGATAGGAAAGCTTGCACAGGATGTGGCTACTGTATAGAGGCATGCCCAGAAGTTTTTTGTTGGGGAGCTGAAAAAAAGCAATAGTATATAATTTTAAAGGATGTAAGATTTGTAATTGTATAGAAATTATGGAAAACTGTCCTGTAAAAGCCATTATTAGTGAGGAGGAATCTTTATGAAAAGATACGATTTTTGGGAGATAGAAAAAAAATGGCAGGATCTTTGGGAAAAACAAAATATCTTTGAAGTAAAAAGAGATCCTTCCAAACCAAAATACTATGTTTTAGAAATGTTTCCCTATCCTTCAGGTAGAATTCATATGGGGCATGTAAGAAATTACACCTTAGGAGATATATTAGCTCGAGTAAAAAGAATGAAAGGATATAATGTTCTTCATCCTATGGGCTGGGATGCTTTTGGGCTTCCTGCTGAAAATGCAGCTCTTAAACATGGGGTTCATCCAGCTAAATGGACTTATTCAAATATAGATTATATGAAAGATCAAT
This sequence comes from uncultured Thermodesulfatator sp., assembly GCA_964464535.1. Taxonomy (GTDB): domain Bacteria; phylum Desulfobacterota; class Thermodesulfobacteria; order Thermodesulfobacteriales; family Thermodesulfobacteriaceae; genus Thermodesulfobacterium. The sequence continues at coordinate 14,573 of CAYXGJ010000006.1, forward strand.
TAAAAAAACTTGGATTTAGTTATGACTGGAGCAGAGAATTTTCAACTTCTGATCCTGAATATTATAAACATGAACAAAGATTTTTTATAGAAATGTATGAAAGGGGTCTTGCCTATAGGAAAAAAACTTTAGTTAATTGGTGTCCCTCTTGTCATACTGTTCTTGCTAATGAGCAAGTAGAAAATGGAGCTTGTTGGAGATGCGGAGAAGAAGTTATTCTTAAAGAAATGGAAGGTTGGTTTCTTAAAATTACAGCTTATGCTGAAGAACTTTTAGAGGATCTTAAAAAACTCGAAAGACATTGGCCTGAAAAAGTTATAACTATGCAGATAAATTGGATAGGAAAAAGTGAAGGAGCAGAAATAAAATTTCCTATCCCTGAAATAGGAGAAGATCTTATTGTTTATACTACTCGTCCCGATACTCTTTTTGGTGCAACCTTTGTTTGTATGTCTCCAGAGCACCCAATGGCTAAAAAAATTGCAGAGAAAAAGGGATTAAAGAGAAAATTAGAAAATTTTATAGAAAAAGTTAGAAAAGAAAGAAGAGATATAGAAGCTGGTGTTGCTGAAAAGGAAGGTTTATTTTTGGAAACTTATGCCCTTCATCCCCTCACAGGTGAAAATTTGCCTCTCTTTGCTGCTAATTTTGTTCTTATGGAATATGGAACAGGTGCTATAATGTGTGTTCCTGCTCATGATCAGAGAGATTTTGAATTTGCTAAAAAATATAATCTTCCCATTAAAGTGGTTATTAAACCTAAGGATAAAGATTTAGCCCCTGATGAGATGGAGAGTGCTTATGAAGATCCAGGTATTATGGTTAATTCAGATATTTTTACAGGTTTAGATAGTATTGAAGGAAAAGCTAAAATAACAACTTATTTAGAGGAAAAGGAACTTGGTAAAAAGAAAGTTACTTATAGATTAAGAGATTGGGGAATTTCTCGTCAGAGATATTGGGGATGTCCTATTCCAATGATTTATTGCGAAAAATGCGGAATTGTTCCCGAAAAAATAGAAAATCTTCCTATTGTTTTACCTTTAGATGCTCAAATAGATTCTTCAGGAAGATCACCTCTTCCCGATCTTCCTGAATTTGTAAATACTAAATGTCCAAAATGTGGCGGAAAAGCAAAAAGAGAAACTGATACTTTTGATACTTTTGTAGAATCTTCTTGGTATTTTGCAAGATTTGCCTGTCCTGATTATCCCGAACCTTTTAATAAAGAAGATATAAAATATTGGCTTCCTGTTGATCAATATATTGGAGGAATAGAGCATGCTATTTTACATCTTCTTTATGCCAGATTTTTTACCAAGGTTTTAAGAGATCTTGGCTATTTTGATTTAGATGAGCCCTTTTTTAACTTATTAACTCAAGGTATGGTGATAAAAGAAACCTATAAATGTCCTGTCCATGGCTGGCTTTATCCAGAAGAAGTTTCTCCTGAAGGCAAATGCTTAAAAGATGGATGTGGAAAAGAGATTATAATTGGAAAATTTGAAAAGATGTCTAAAAGTAAATGTAATATTGTTGATCCAGATCAAATGATAGAAAAGTATGGAGCTGATACAGTGAGACTATTTATAGCTTTTGCAGCTCCACCGGAAAAAGATCTTGAATGGAGCGATCACGGAATTGAGGGAGCATTTAGATTTTTGAAAAGATTATACAATTTAGTTATAAATTATGCAGAAAAATTAAAAGAAATATCTTATAAAGAAGAAGATTTAAAAGATCTTTCTGGTAATCTTTTAAAATTAAGAAGAAAACTTCATCAAACCATTAAAAAAGTTTCAGAAGATTTAGAAAAAAGGCTTCATTTTAATACTGCTATAGCAGCTATTATGGAATTTTTAAACCTTTTAGAAGATACTTTAAAAGAAATTTCTACAGAAGATGAAAAAAGTAAAAAAGTTTTAAAAGAATGTTTTGATAAAGTTTTACTTCTTATTTCTCCGATTTGTCCTCATATTGCAGAGGAACTTTGGGAGGAATTAGGACATAAAACCTTCATCTCTTTAGAAAAATTTCCTGAATATGACCCAGCCCTTATAGAAGAAGATATCTTTATTCTTGTAATACAAGTTAATGGTAAAGTAAGAGACCAGATAGAAATTCCTGTAGAGCTTCCAAGAGAAGAAATTATAAGATTAGCTCAAGAGCGTCCAAAGATAAAAAAATATTTGGAGGGAAGAAACTTAAAAAATGTGGTATTTGTCCCTAAGAAATTGGTTAATTTTGTGGTTTCTTAGTTTTTTCTTTTTTTCCTGCGGTTATCAATTTCAAGAAAAACCTTCTTATTTTAAGCCTGAATGGCAAACTGTTTATATTGCTCCTTGGAAAAACTTTACTTCAGAAACTGCTTTAGGAGAAATGCTTGCTTATGAATTAAGATATAAATTAGCTCAGGGTAAATTTTTAATGCCTGTATATGATTCTACAAGAGCTGACTTAATACTAAAAGGAGAGATAACAAGAGTATATTTAGTTCCGGTAGCCTATGAAACTTTTATTCAAACTAAGGAAAGAAAAATTGAATTTGAAGGAAAATACCAGCTTATAGAAAAAAGAGAAGGAAAAGTTATTTTAGAAGGTAGTTTAAGTAGATATGAAATATACCGTGTTCCTGTAGAAATTACTACAAATGTTCTTGATCCTGGGAGAGAAGAGGCTTTAAAAATTTTAGCTAAGGACTTAGCAGATCTTATTTTACAAGATGTTATGTTTAAGGAATTTGAAGTTAAATAACTACCAAAGTTTAAAACCTTCTAAAGTATCTTTTATATCTTTTGGTTCTAAATATCTTAATCCTAATTTATCTGCCATATTTAAAACTCCTTTATCAGCAGAAAGAACTATTGCATCAAGTTCTAAGGAAAGAAGAATTAATTCTATGTCTTCTTTGCTATCTACAATTCCTTCTCTTAAAACTTCTCTATATCTTTTTCTTAAAAACCTTAAAACCTCTTCAGGTTTTTTATAAGTTGATGCCTTTACAGCTTCCTCAGCTACTCTTAAACCCTTATTAATCCTATTTCTTAACTCCTCAATAAATTCATACATTAAAAAAGCAGGTATATAAAGCTCATATTTTTTAGGAGATTTTACTTTTAAGACTGAGCGAGCTTTTGGAGGAAGTTTAAGATCTGTTAGCATTCGTTTCAATTCTTCAAAAACTGAGGTAGGAATATAAACCGCAACCTCTCCTTCTAATTCTGCAACCATTAAAAGAAAATTGGTAAAGGCTTCTGAAGGATTTTTCCCAAATTGTGTATAAACATCGGGATTAGTAAATACACTTGTATCTGGAACAAGCTTCTCTTTTTCCATAAACATAATTTTAAAAAAAGTAAAAACTTAAGTCAAGAACTGATAATTTAAAACTAAACATTTGGGGAAAGTAAAACAAAGCATTATAATCAAAGAAAGTTTGTAATAGATTGAATCTGTAATAATTTTTTAGACTTTAGATAATTTGTTAATTATAATAACTAATAGCTTTCTGACAATGTATTTTTGGTTTATGTATAATAGTATAACTTTTATTCTAAGCTTAGAGGCCTAAATATTCATTTAACTGCAACCATTCAGTTACTAATTTTTCAGTTCAAATATTTACAAACAGTGTAAATCTTATATCTCCTTTATCTTTTTATCTTAAAATATCAAAAACTTACCAAAGAATGCAAATAATTTTTAGTAAAAAAAATTACTAAAATTTTGAAAAGATAAATTAAAATTAAGTTAAAAATAAAACCTCATGCAGACACAAGCTAGTTGGAAAAGAAAAATTGATCAGTTGGGTTAATAAATTATATAATTTAAGCTAATAAAAAGATAGAAAGAAGATGAAAAAGGTAATTTATGCAGCTATGGATCTAATTTTTTAAAAGAGCGTTTTATAGTCTACATCAAGGGCAGAATTTTCCAAGATAAAATCTCTCTTGAATGTGCAGATAAACAGAACCTGAAGATTTCGGATAGATATATACCTTATAGGTTATACTTTGCTAAAAAATCTGATAAGTAGAAAGCGATGTTGTCTTTTTAAATTGTTAGAAAGAGACAAATCTTGAACATTACGTAGTTGTCAGACTTTGGGAAATTACTGAAAAGCAGTTTGAATATATACACGAGCAAGAAGGAAAGGATTAGTATCATGGAATTTCGATCTTAAGCGAAAAAGATGGACTTACAATAAAAACTTTTACAGGATGTGAAGATAGATGAACTAAATCAACCTTCTCAAAGTTATTTAGAGGTTATAAAAAGAGGGTTAAAAGAAACTACCAGTTGGACAGATCAGAAAAATAGAAAATTATCTACGTAAGTTTATTTAGTAGATTTGGGTTATTTAAAACTTAGTAAAAAAATTAGCAGGAGGTTTTTATTTTCTCTGGCTTTAAATTTGTTTATTATTTAGAAGTAGCGTTTCCAGCATCAGCTTTCGGTTTAGTTTGTTTTTGAATTTTTTGTTGTTTTTTAAACCTTTTATGTTCTCTAATTCTTGACTTTTCACGCGCCCTTTCTCTAACAGTTTGTCCAAACTCCTTTTTTTCTTCTTCTCCCTTAAGCTCCTTAGCTTCTTCACTTACTTCTTTTCCTATTCCAGCTCCTTGATAAGGTTTCGGACCAGCCTTTTCTGGCCCACCTTGTGGACCTTTAGCATAGAGAGCAGAAATACCTAGAAGAGAAGTCCCTACTAAAAAAGCTATAAATCTCTTCATCTCCTAACCTCCTATCCCAAAAATTTTTTAAATTTTTCTAATTATAATTTAAATATTTGCTTTTGGGAATAGATACTTTGCATAATCTAATATATAAAAAGAATTTGCATGTTCTTTGAATTTAAAAAAATTAAAATTCTTGTTAAAATTTTGATTGGACCTTATAGTTAAAGATGAAAGAAAGATGATGCTATGAAAATAGGTTTTATATGTACTGGAAATTCGGCAAGAAGTCAAATGGCAGAGGGATATGCTAAATACTTTGCCAAGTTGTACAGGAAACAAGTAGAAATTTATTCTGCAGGTTCTTCTCCGGCACCAAGTGTTAATCCTTTGGCAATAAAAGTGATGAAGGAAGAGGGGATAGATATATCCTCCCATTATCCAAAGTCTATTGAAGGTATACCATACAATAAACTTGATATAATTATAACACTTTGTGGAGATGCTGCGGAAACTTGTCCTTATATACCTGGTGCGTATAGGGAACATTGGGATCTTCCTGATCCAGTAAAGGCAGAAGGCTCAGAGGAAGAAAAATTAGAAGTTTTCAGAAAAGTAAGAGAGGAGATAAAAAAGAAAGTAAAAAAACTAATCACTAATATAAAGTAAAAATATAGACATTTCTAATAAAAAATCTCTTGACAATTTTTTTAAAGTGGATAAAATTAATCAACAATAAAATTAGAAAAATTTGATCTTGATAAAATTTTTAAAATAAATAGAAGTAATTAATAATAAAATTAGGAGGTAAAAAATGGATATTGTTTTATTAAGTAGGGTTCAATTTGCCATAACTGCTGCTTTCCATTTTATTTTTGTTCCTCTTACTTTAGGTCTTTCAGTTCTTGTAGCTTATATGGAAAGCAAATATGTTGCAACTGGAGACAAAGATTATTTAAGGATGGCAAAGTTCTGGGGTATACTTTTTCTAATTAATTTTGCGTTAGGAGTTGTTACAGGTATCACACTTGAATTTCAATTTGGAATGAATTGGGCAGAATATTCTCGTTATGTGGGAGATATTTTTGGCTCACCCCTTGCTATTGAAGCAACCTTAGCATTCTTTCTTGAGTCTACTTTTCTTGGTGTTTGGATATTTGGATGGAATAGGATTTCACCAAAACTTCATGCCCTTTCCATATGGCTTGTAGCACTAGCAACTAATATTTCTGCTCTATGGATTTTAATTGCCAATGGCTGGATGCAAAATCCTGTAGGTTATGTAATAAGAAATGGAAGGGCAGAAATGGTTGATTTTTGGGCAGTTGTAACTAATCCCTATGCAATATTGAAATTTTTCCACACTGTTATGTCAGGCTGGGTAGTAGCGGGATTTTTTGTTATCGGAGTTTCTGCTTATCATCTTTTAAGAAAAAATGAAACCGAATTTTTTAAAAAATCTTTTAAAATTGGAGCTACCTTTGCATTTATAAGTTCTATTTTAGTGGTAGGAGTTGGTCATTTTCATGCTCACGAAGTTGCCCATACTCAACCAACAAAACTCGCTGCTATGGAATCTCTTTGGGAAACTACAAAGGATGCCCCAATGTATATTTTACTTATTCCTGATCCAGAAAATGAGAAAAATTTAGTTGAAGCAATAGGAATTCCGGGTTTACTTAGTTTTTTAGCTGGAAAAAAAGAAATTAAGGGGCTTAAAGAGTTTCCACCTCAAGATAGACCTCCTGTTACACTTACTTTTATAAGTTTCAGATTGATGGTAGGACTTGGTTTTCTGTTTATTTTTCTTTCCTTTTTAGCTCTAGTTAAATTTAAAGAAATTGAAAAAAGCACAACACTTTTAAGAATTCTTCTATGGTCAATTCCACTTCCTTATATAGCAGCACAGCTTGGCTGGATTGTAGCAGAGGTAGGGAGACAACCTTGGATTGTCTATGGATTATTAAGAACTTCTGAGGCTGTTTCTAAAGCAGTGGAACCTACGCAGGTTATGCTGTCCCTAATTGGATTTACAATTTTTTATGGTACTCTTGGAATTATTGATATTTACCTTCTTTCAAAATATGCTAAAAAAGGACCTGAACCAAAGGGGGTGTAAAAATGGAATTCCAAATTATATGGTTCATTTTATGGGGGTTACTTTGGGCAGTTTATTTTGCCCTTGATGGGTTTGATTTGGGAGCAGGAGTTCTTTATCCCTTTATTAGTAAAAGCGAAATTGACAAAAAAGCAGTGCTTCATGCTATAGGTCCAGTTTGGAATGGAAACGAAGTGTGGCTAATTACTGCAGGAGGAGCTACTTTTGCTGCCTTTCCTACAACTTATGCTTATATGTTTAGCTATCTTTATACCCCTCTATTAATAATACTTTTCGCTCTAATATTTAGAGGTGTTGCTGTAGAATTAAGAGGAAAATCAACTTCTGAAGGAATGAAAAAATTTTGGGATTTTTGGGTATTTGTAGGTAGTTTTATTCCAGCCTTACTTTTTGGTGTTGCCTTTGGAAATATTTTTAAGGGACTTCCTTTTGATGATTCTGGCTACTACGGAACTTTTTTAAGTCTTCTTAATCCTTATGGATTGCTTGTGGGGTTACTCTTTCTTTTTACTTTTATAGTTCATGGAGGATTGTGGGTTTCATTAAGAGTCCCTGAGGATTTAGCTAACCGTGCTCTTACAACATTAAAGAAATTCTGGTATTTACAGGCAATTACTGCTGTATTATTTTTGATTTTCACAGCAGTTTTTACAAATCTCTATGATAACTTTATAAAAATGCCCATATGGTTTATTGTTCCAGCTTTAGCTGTAGTTTGCCTTCTTCTTACCGGTTCTTATCTTATAAAAAATAAGAACGGAAAAGCCTATTTGTTTTCTTTTCTATTTATTATTACTCTTATCTTTAGTGGAGTAATAGGTTTATATCCAAATTTAATTCCCTCATCAATTGATCCAAAATATAGCCTTACCATATTTAATTCCTCATCAAGTCTCTATACTTTGAAAATAATGACCATTGTAGTGATAGTTTTTGTTCCTATTGTTCTTTTTTATCAGGCTTGGACATATAAAACATTTATGTATAAAATAACAGAAGAAGAACTTAAGGAGGAAAGTTATTAAGGGATTACAGATTACAAGAGAAACAGATTATGCAATAAGAACAGTACTTTGTCTTTCAAAAAAAGAAAATTATACTTCAAAAGCTGAAGAGATTTCAAAAGAAATGCAAATACCAAAGGAATTTTTAATGAAAATATTAAAACAGCTTGAAAAGGCTGCCTTATTGGAACTTAAAAGGGGAGTATCAGGAGGAGTAAAATTAGTGAAAAAACCAAAAGATATTACTCTTTATGATGTCATTGTTGCAATGGAAAATGTTATTGCCTTAAATAGATGCGTTATTAACAAAGGAATTTGTGGCCTTTCCTCTCAATGCCCTGTTCATCCTATATGGTTTAAGGTAAGAAATAAATTAATTGAAGCTTTAAAGGAGATTAAATTTTCGGGACTTTTAACACAAGGGGCCTCCTCTTAGATATTTAATACAAGCATCATATTTTTCAGCAAAAAGTGAAAAAAAAGATATTAACATTTATAGCAGAAGCAAATTTTTATTTCTTTTAAGCAGTAGTTTATTAACATTAGATCTTTGTTTTTTTGTTTGATATTTTATAATAAATAGTTAATTATGGATATAAAACAACAGAGATTTAAAATCGCACCAACAGGGAGAGGAGCTATATTTAGGCTAAAAAGGTGGTTTTATTTAGCTTTTTACGGGAAAAATGTAGCAGAAGATATCAAAGAAAAAAATAAAAACACATGGCTTGAACTTTCAAGAAGACTTATTGAAGAAATAAATAATAGAGGTGCCTCGGAAAAACCAACAAGGATAACTTTGGAATATGAAGATACTTCAAATAATGAATTTAGACCAATTTCTGTGATAATCGAAGTAATGGAAATGAAACCCTTAGAAAGTTTTAAAATTTATTTTATGGAAAGGGAAACTAAAATAGAAGAAGCTGAATTAGAAGAAAAAGAAAAACTAAAAACTCAACTTATAGAAATACTTAAAAAGGTTAAAGAATTAGGTATAAAATTAGAAGATATTATAAAATAACTCTGGATTTTCCTAGGAGTTAAATTTTAAATAGAAGTTGCATTTTCAGCTACAAAGTCACTCTGTTTGGCTGCAAAAAGTGGTGTAAAAGGGATTTATTTTTATATAATTTTAAATTTTATAAATCAATTTTTTAATATCTTTTGATAACTTACTTTTTGAAAATTTTAGATAAGGTATCCCTGCTTTTATTGAAGCTAAAATTTCTTCTGAAAAAAGGAATCATTCCTATTACCTTAATACCTAATTTTTCAAGCTCATAAGCTATATGTTTACTCATCTGAGGATTTAAATTGTGTTTATTTATGATTACTTTTAATTCAACTTTAAAATGCTTAGCAAGGTCAATAACTCTTTTTAAATCATGAAATCCTGATACTGTTGGTTCTATTATTGCAAGAGCAAGATCAACTCCTCTCATTGATGCCATAACGGGATATCCAACACCAGGTGGTCCATCAATAATGATAAAATCTGCACCATTTGCGAAAGCAATTTCTTAGCAATTTCTCTTAGTTTTGTAACAAGTTTTCCCGAGTTTTCTTGAGCAATACCAAGCTTTGCATGAACTATCTTATTATAATTAGTATTGGAAATAATTAATAATAATAGCGGAAGTGGGACATACATAGCTACAGATGGTACGTCCTTCACAAAAAGTTCATCAATTTGAAAATCTTCAGTTACAACTTCAAATTGACAAACGTCCTTACAAGCTCCACAGTCTGTAGACTTTTCTTTATTAATAAAAGCAATTTTACCACCAATAAATTAAAAGGATTGCTCAATTTTTGGGATGTAAAATTAAATGAAGGTTTGCTGCATCAACATCACAATCAACAATTACTTTATTTACAATGAAACTGCAAGAGAGCCTGTAAAAAATTTTTCCTGTTCCACCCTTTCCACTGGCAAGTGAGATTATCATAGCCTTACCTCTAAGCAAACAAATCCAGGCAATTTATTAAAATTGGAAGTTTCTACTGAGATTTTTACTGGAGATTCTAACTTTGGAGGCTCACAAGGATAATTTACAAGTGTTCCATAGATGCTATTAATTTTTAATCCACAATTTTCTAAAATTTTTTTAAATTCAGAAAAACTATAAAAAATGGCGTGACTATAAAAAGGATGTCCTTTTTTCTTTTTTTCTTCGTAAAGTTTTCCAAGTTCAGATTCTTTAAAAACTTCGCAAATGATAATTTTACCATTCTTTTTTAAAACTCTTTTAGCTTCAAGTAAGGCTTTTACTATATCCTTAACAAAACTTAATGTAACAATAAACATAACGCAATCAAAGATTTCATCTTTAAAGGGTAATCTTTCAGCCCTTGCCTGAATAGCAAGAACTCCTCTTTTTTTAGCAATTTTTAGTGGAGGAAAGGCAATATCAACGCCAATAGCTTGATTTGTTAAAATAGAAAACCTTCCTGTTCCCACACCAACTTCTAAAACTTTTTTACAACCTTTAAAAAGGTTTTCAACACATTTTTTCTCATTTTCATACAAAATTTTACCTTCTTCAGAATCATACCAAGCATCATATCTTTCAGCAAAAGCAGAGAAAGGGTAGGGCTTATGTTTAGATTTATCCATTTCGGTTCTTAAAAGAGAGATAACTTCCTGCTCCAACTTTTATAACTCCATCTCTTAAGTTTTCCTCAAAGAGCTTTCTTGCAAGTTTTCCGGTACAATGAGAAACAGCAATATATTTAATATTTTTTGATTTCAAGTAGCCAATCAATTCAAGAATTTCTTCTTTATTTTTATGTATCAAATGAAGCCCGCCCACAATAGCAAAAATATTTCGTTTTACTATAGATATTGCCTTTTCAATGATTTTTTCTACTCCAGGATGGGCGCATCCCGTAATAACTATCAACCCCTCTTTAGTGCTTATAACTAAAGAAACTTCTTTTATTTTTCTTCCAAGCTCTCCTGTAAGATAGATTTCTTTCGTTATTTCTAAAGGATCAGAGGAAACTTTTTGAAGTTTAGCATATGGTAAAAGAGCTTTTACTTCATTATAAAAAGAGGCTCCAACATAGATTTCAACTTGACTATTTAGTTCTGATGCCTCTTTTAACCCACCTGAGTGATCTTTATAGGCATGGGAGATAGCAATTTTTGAAATTAAATCAGGCTTAAGCCCTGCTTTTTGAATATTTCTGATAAGTTTTTGCCCTTCAGCACCTGTATCAAAAAGGATTCCTTCAGCCTCCTTTTTTATAAAACAGCTATATCCCCAACCAATTTCAAATCCTTCTTTTCCAGGATAATTATCAAAAAGTATAGTTATTTCAATCATATCTTTAAAGTTTCTGCAATTTTATCCATTATTTCTAAAAGCTTTTTTAACTTTCTTCCCACTTTGTGAGTTATTTTCTTCTGTCATTCAATCTCCTTCTTAACTTTATTTATTGTGTCTATTACTTTACCTTGAGCTTCCACAATCTTTATTCCTGCTGATATTATACCTTTTTCTGCACCAGGACCTACAATCTCTGTTATTAAAATTTTAGGTCCTTTAGAGGCAACAAATTGAGCAGCCTGATTTCCAGCTCCTTTAGGAGCTTCTCTCCAGGGATTTTCAACTACCTCGTATTGATTTGTTTCTGTATCGTAAAAAATAAAATATTTACAACGTCCGAATCTCGGATCAATTTCTGATTCTAAGTTCTTACCTTGGGATGTAATACAAATTTTCATAATTTTTCCCTCCTTTTTAAATTATTTAGAGGCAAGTCCTCCTAAGCTTGAATTAACTATTTTGTTAATTAAGCTCCCTTTTTCTTTTCAAGTTCGCTTAAACATTTTTCTATTGCTTCAAGATTTTTCTTCAGAATTTCAGCTTTTTGTCTTAAGAATTCTGCTTCATCTTTAACAGAAGGGGTTCCCAAAAAAGGAATTCTCCAAAACCATCTCCAACCTCTTCTAAACCCTCCAAACCATCTGCACCACCATCTCCAACTTCTTCCTCTTCTCCAACATAATCCTGGTCTTGGGTTCATATATCTTGGAATATCAGAACCAGAACAAAATCCTAACCCTCTATCTGTTCTTGTACCCAATCTAAGAGGTCCTGTTCTATCTCTCCAAGGCATTTTATTCACTCCCATTTTTAGTTAATATTATATAATGAAAATGAATTTCATTTTAATAAATTATAAATATCTTGTCTTTAAAAGTCAAGTTCATATTTTAATTAATATTTTTTAATAAATGAGTGCTATAACTTTAATATTTTTAATGCTGACAATGATGTTCGTTATGTTCATGGAGATTTTCTCTAGTAGTTAGCGGCTTTAATAATGCAATCAACATTCTGGTTTTTTAAAAACATTTGGAACAACAACTCGTTGATGAGCCTTATCGTGAATCTAGAGCATTTACCAAAATGTTAGGCTACAAAATCACTCTCAGTTGCAATTACAAATCTTATTTTAACCTTCTAAATTTTATAATAATGATGATCATATTCAATTCTAAAGATTTTTTAAAAGGATTATAGTTGCATTTAGTTTTATAGTGCGAGTGAAGAAAACTTAGTATTATTTTAAGGAGCTTGAATTTAAGTATAATGACAGGTATAATTTTTAAAATTAAAATAATTTATAAAATCTTTAACGGAAGGATTTAAATGAATGAGTTAGAAGAAATAAAAGTCAGTATAGAAGAAAGAGAAAAATTATATTTCACTGTAAAGGAAGTTACTCAGGAATTAAAAACTCTTATAGAAGCTAAATTTCCTTTATTATGGATAGAGGGAGAAGTTGCTAATCTAAGATATGCTCATAATGGAAATATCTACTTTAATCTAATAGAAGAAGAAGCCTCTCTTAAAGCTATAATTTTTAGTTACCAAAAAGATATTGAAATTACTCCTTATTTAAAGAATGGATTAAAAGTTTTGTGTTTTGGTAAACTTAATTTTTATCCCCGTTCAGGAGAATGTTATTTTATAGTTAGAAGGGTTGAACCCTTAGGAAAGGGTCTTTTAACTTTAAAGAAAGAAGAGCTTATAAAAAAATACCAACCTTTATTTGATCCCAACAGAAAAAGAGCTATACCACTTTATCCAAAAAAAATTGCTCTTATAACTTCTCTTTTTGGAGCAGCTTTGCAGGATTTTTTAAAAGTTAGTAAAGATAGGTGGGAATTAGAAATCCTTATTTATCCAGTAAGAGTTCAAGGAGAGGGGGCCGAAAAAGAAATAGTTCAAGCCGTAAGAGATATAAATAGCTTTTTTAGTGATGTAGAGGCAATTATAATAACAAGGGGTGGAGGATCTTTTGAGGACTTAGCCCCGTTTTATACTGAAGATATAATTTTAGGCATAAAAGACTCAAGAATACCTGTTGTTTCAGCAGTTGGGCATGAAATAGATTATACTATATGTGATTTAATTGCAGATAAAAGATGTGCTACTCCCACATCTGCAGCAGAAGAAGTTATTCCCTCAAAAGAAGAAATTCTTTATAGGTTAAAACTTTATAAAGAGAATTTTAATCAGCTTTTAGAAATTATTTTTACCAAAAAAGAAAAAAGTCTTTATGAGGCTAAAATAGAGCTTGAAAATAAAAACCCCTTTAAAATTGTCTATCACTTAGAAAGAAAAATTAAAGAGTATTATCATAAACTAGTTTTAGAAATAGAAAAATATCTAAGTTTACAGGAAAAAAAATTGTGGGAAATAAAAAATTTTATTAAAAAAAGGCATCCTCAAGAGACTATAAAATTTGGAGAAGAAAGACTTAAATTTTTCAAAAATAGGCTTTTTTATTCAATAAAAGTTTATTTTGTAGAAAAAGAAAAAAAATTAGAAAATTTTAAAAAATTACTTAGATCACTTTCTCCCTTGAATATTTTACAAAGAGGTTACAGTATAGTAAAATCCTATCCCGAAGGTAAAATTATTAAAAATGCTAAGGAAGTAAAAGAAGGGAAATTATTAGAGGTTTACCTTTCAGATGGTAAACTTTTGGTAGAGGTTAAAAAAGTGGAGGAATAAATATGATTAAAAATAACTCTTTAAGTTTTGAAGAGGCATTAAAGAAGATTGAACAGATTTTAAAACAATTGGAAAATAAAGAACTTGATTTAGAAGAAGCAATAAATCTTTATGAAGAGGGGTTAAAACTAATTCATTTTTGTGAAGAAAAGCTTAAAAATGCAAGAACGAGAATAGAGGTCATTTTAAAAGACAAAGAAGGTTTTAAACTGGAAAAATTAGAGAGAGCTTATGAGCTTTTAAAGAATGGTTCCAAATAAATTTGATCTTGAATCCTATTTAAAAGAAAGAGGCAAAAGGGTTGAAAAGATTTTAGAAGATTATTTTCCTAAGGAGAGAGATTACGGAGAGAGGGTTATTTCTGCAGGTAAATATAGTCTTTTTGCCGGAGGAAAAAGAATAAGACCAATTTTATGTTTAGCAGGATGTGAAGTTGTAGGTGGAAATTGGGAAAAGATCCTTCTTTTTGCAGCAGGGATAGAATGTATTCACACTTATTCACTTATTCACGATGACCTCCCATGTATGGATAATGATGATTTCAGAAGAGGCAAACCCTCTTGTCATAAAGCATTTGATGAGGCAACTGCTATCCTTGCTGGTGATGGTTTGCAAGCTTTAGCATTTCAGTTTTTTACTCATCCAGATTTAATCAAAAATATTAAAAAAACAAAGCTTCTTAGAGCAATTTATATTATCTCTAAAGCAATTGGTTTTGAAGGCATGGTAGGAGGGCAGATGGTTGATCTTCTTATGGAGGGTAAAAAAGGGAATCCGAGAATATTAAAATGGATACACCTTAATAAAACAGTCCGCTTAATTGAGGCTTCGGTTTTAAGTGGAGCTATATTAGGAGGAGCAAAAGCTAAAGAACTTAAAGCTTTATCTTCTTATGGGAAAAATTTAGGCTTTGCTTTTCAAATTGTTGATGACCTTTTAGATATTTTAGGGGATGAAAAAAAACTAGGGAAAAAAATTTTTTCTGATGTAAAAAAACAAAAACTTACTTATCCTTCCCTTTTTGGAATAGAAAAAACTAAAGAACTTGCAAAAAAATATACAGAAAAAGCCGTTTTTGCTTTACAGCCTTTTGGGAAAAATGCTCTCCCCTTAAAAGCAATAGCAGAATTTGTATTGTACAGGGTGTATTAACTGATGAAATTTTTAAAAATGATTAATTCCCCAGAGGATCTTAAAAAACTAAAAATTTCTCATCTTAAAGCCTTAGCTGAAGAAATAAGAAGATATATTATAGAGGTAGTTTCAAAAAATGGAGGGCATTTGGCACCAAATCTTGGTGTAGTTGAGTTAACCTTAGCAATTCATTATGTTTTTGATTCTCCTAAAGATAGAATAATTTGGGATGTAGGGCATCAATGTTATACACATAAAATTATTACGGGAAGAAAAGATCAATTTCCTACTCTCAGGAAATATAATGGAATAGCAGGATTCCCTAGAAGAAGTGAGAGTCCTCATGATATTTTAGATACAGGACATAGTAGCACATCTATATCTGCTGCACTTGGTATAGTTACGGCTTTAAGAATGAAAGGAGAGGAAGGAAAAGTTATAGCAGTAATTGGAGATGGTTCAATAACAGCAGGACTTGCTTTTGAAGGTTTGAATAATGCTGGTTATCGCAAAGAAGATTTGATAGTTATTCTTAATGATAATGAAATGTGCATTTCTCCAAGTGTTGGTGCCTTATCTTCTTTTGTATCCAAAAGACTAACAGGAAATTTGGCAAGATTTATAAAAAGAGAATTTGAAAAAATGGCTCATAAATTTCCTGGAGGAGATAGTGTAATTAGTTTGTTAAAAAAGGGAGAAGATATTTTTAAGATGGCTATTACTCCGGGAGCTTTATTTACAGCTTTAAATTTTGAATACATAGGACCTGTAGATGGACATGATTTAGAAACTCTTATTGAAATTTTAGAGAATATAAAAAAAATGAAAGGTCCTATTTTATTTCATGTAATTACTCAAAAAGGAAAAGGTTATCCTTATGCTGAAAAAGATCCAGAAACTTTTCACGGAGTAGGACCTTTTGATGTTAAAACAGGTAAAATTTTAAAATCTAATGAACCCCCTTCTTATACCGAAATTTTTGGAAAAACTATTCTCAGATTAGCAGAAATGGAACCAAGGATTGTAGCTATTACTGCTGCAATGAAGCTTGGAACAGGATTAAAAGCTTTTTCCGAAAAATATCCTGATAGATTTTTTGATGTAGGGATATGTGAGCAACATGCAGTAACTTTCGCAACAGGTTTGGCATTAGAAGGATATATTCCAGTATGTGCAATTTATTCAACATTTTTACAGAGGGCTTTTGATCAAATTATCCATGATGTTGCTTTAAATAATGTAAAGGTAATTTTTGCTATAGATAGAGGAGGTTTAGTAGGAGAAGACGGACCAACTCACCATGGTAGCTTTGACCTTTCTTATCTAAGACTTATTCCTAATTTAACTATTATGGCACCTAAGGATGAGAATGAATTACAACACATGCTTTATAGTGCAATTAAATATTCAGGTCCAGTGGCTATAAGATATCCCAGAAGTGTAGGGGAAGGAGTAAAATTAGATTGGGAGTTTAAGGAAATACCTTTTGGTAAGGCTGAATTAATGAAGGATGGGAAGGATCTTACTCTAATAGCTATTGGTAATTTAGTTTATCAAGCTTTAAAGGCAGCAGAAGAACTTGAAAAAGAAGGTATTTCTCTTGCAGTTATAAATGCAAGATTTGTTAAACCCCTTGATGAAGAATTGATTTTAGAGTTTGCAAAGAAAACAGGGAAAATTATCACTGTAGAAGAAAATGCTTTAATAGGAGGTTTTGGTTCAGCTATTTGTGAACTTTTAGCAGATAAAAATATTTCCGTTAAAATAAAAAGAATTGGTCTTCCTGATAAATTTATACAACATGGGGATCTTAAAACTTTAAAAAGAAAATATGCTCTCACCTCAGAAACTCTTAAAAATACTGCTTTAGAACTTCTTAATACCCAATAATTTTTTTTTCTTGTAAAAATTATAAATAAGATTTAAATTAAATATAAAATGGTTACTTTAAGTATAATTTTAGATAAAATACAAAGTTATTTACCTGGCTGTAACACTCGTATTGTAGAGAAAGCTTATGAATGGGCTGCCCGTGTTCACGAAGGACAGATAAGAAAATCAGGAGAACCCTATCTTTCTCACCCTATGGAAGTAGCTTACATATTAGCTCAGATGAAGCTTGATCTTCCAACTATAGCAGCAGGTTTACTTCATGATGTAGTAGAAGATTCACAAATAAGTATAGAAGAGATTAAAAAAGAATTTGGAGAGGAAGTAGCTTTTATTGTAGATGGATTAACAAAATTAAAAACTCTACCCGGATCAGTAGATAAAATCACCAAACAGGCTGAAAGTTTAAGAAAAATAATCTTTGCTATGTCAAAAGATTTAAGAGTTATTTTGGTTAAATTGGCAGACAGATTGCATAATATGAGAACTTTAGAATACCAGGCTGAATATAAAAGACAGAGGATTGCAAAGGAAACTTTAGAAATTTATGCCCCCCTTGCAGGAAGACTTGGTATTGACTGGGTTAAATGTGAATTAGAAGATTTGGCATTTAAGCATTTATACCCCAAGGAATACGAAAGATTAAAAATAGAAGTAGAAAAAAGAGTAAGAGAAGCTCAAGAATATGTGGAAAATGTTAAAAATCTTTTAGAAGAATTACTGGAAAAAAATAATATTAAAGGAAAAATAGTTGGGAGAGTAAAGCATCTTTATAGTGTATATAAAAAACTTCATAAATATAATCTTACTATTGATGAATTAGATCAGATCTATGATTTAATTGGATTCAGAGTTATTGTTAATACAGTAGAAGAATGTTATAAAACTTTAGGATTAGTGCATGCACTTTGGACACCTATTCCTGGAAGATTTAAAGACTACATAAGCCTTCCTAAACCTAATATGTATCAAAGTTTACACACAACAGTTCTCGGTCCAAATAGTAAAAAAATAGAAATTCAGATTAGAACAGAATATATGGATAGAATTGCTAATGAAGGAATAGCTGCACATTTTCTTTATAAAGAAGGAATTTTTACTTCTAAATATGGGCATTATAAATACTTGGAATGGTTGAACAAATTGATTGAGTTGCAGAAAGAACTTAAACATCCCAGAGAATTTTTAGAATCTTTAAAGCTTGATTTATTTCCTGATGAGATATATGTGTTTACTCCTAAGGGAGATGTAATTGTTTTACCAGTAGGTGCTACTCCTCTTGATTTTGCATACGCTATACATACTGAAATTGGTAATAAATGTGTTAGAGCTTTTGTAAATGATAAATTAGTTCCACTTGATTATAAACTTCAGACAGGAGATATAGTAAAGATAGAAACATCTCCCTATCAGAAACCGAGTAGAGATTGGCTGAAAATTGTTGTTACAGGAAGGGCAAAAGGTAGAATAAAACAATGGTTTAAAAAAGAAGAAAAGGAAAAACTAATTAATTTAGGAAAAGAACTATTAAACAAAGAACTAAAAAAATATAAAGTAGTTCTAAATACTTTTCTTCAAGAGTTAGATAAAGATTCTACCCTTCTTGAAAATTTAAAAGTGAACACCTTAGATGAGTTATTCTATCAAATAGGTAGTGCAAAAATTTCTGCTAAAAGTGTAGCCAGAATTTTTGCAGAAAAGACAGGAAGGTTTATCTCTGAAGAAGAATTAGTAGAAAGAATTCCTAAGGAAGTTCCCAAAGAGAAGATTTTTTTAGAACCTGCAAAAGATATAATTGTAGTAGAAGGTGCAAAAGATATTCTTTTCCATTTAGCTCAATGTTGTAAACCTATCCCTGGAGATGAAATTGTTGGTTATATTACCAGAGGGAAAGGTATTTCGGTTCATCGTACCGATTGTCCTAATTTAAAAGATCTTGACCCTGAAAGATTTGTAGAAGTAAAATGGGGAAGATATGATAATCAAACCTACCCAGTTCATTTATATATAATTTGTTTAGATAGGAAGGGTTTACTTGCTAACATTTCTTCAGCTATTTCAGCTGCAGAGAGTAATATATTAAAAGCAGAAGTTAGGACAACTTCAGACAAAAAAGCCTTTTTTGAATTTTATATAGAAGTTAGTGATATAACCCATTTAGAGAAAATTATTTCTAATATATCTAAGATAGAAGGTGTTTTAAACATAGAAAGAAAACTTGGCTAACTGACTGCTTTTTGAACTTTTCCTGATCTTAAACAACGGGTGCAAACCCTCATTCTTTTTACTCTACCATCTGGGAGTTTTACTCTTACTTTTTGAATATTGGGATACCACCATCTGGTAGATTTTTTGGCAGAATGACTGACTTGATTTCCTGCATAAGGTCTTTTCCCACATATTTCACAAATTTTAGACATTATTAATAGCCCCCTTTTAACTTTACATTAAAGAGACTCAGATAATATATTCCAAAGTTTTTAATTTTCAACCTTTACTTTTTATTAAAATCGGTTTTTAATTTTTAAAATTTAGATAAGAATATGAAGTACATAAAAAAATTATTCTGTCTAATCTTAATAAGTATTAATTTTAATTTATTGCTTTTCGGTAAATGTATAGCAAATGAGGTGAAATTATTTTATGAAATTTATTATGGACCTTTCAAAATAGGAGAATCTGAAATTCAGATAGTCTCTTTAAAATATACTGCTATTGTATATAGTGTAGGTTTAGCAAAGTCTATTTTCCCTTTTTATGCTGAGTGGGAGACCTGGGTAGATGAAAAAGGATATCCTAAGAAAGCCGTTATTTATTCTAAGGAAAGAAGAAAAGAAAGGAAAAGAGTAATTTATTTTAAAAAAGAAGAAAATAAAATAGTATATCAAAAACTTCTACCTAATTGTGAAGAGCCTGAAAACATTTTTTTAGAATTTCCTATATACGATGAATTATCCTCTTTTGTTGCCTCTTTTTATATAGATTACACTATTTATCCCCGAATAAGATTACCGCTTTTTATTAAAAAGAATAAAGAATATGTAAAAATTGAATTTAAAGAAAAGAAAATTTGTGAATTTGAAAAAGAAAAAAAGGAATGTTTATATATTGAAGTTTTTTTACCTAAAAAAAGTGAATTACTTGAGAGAGCTTCAGAAGTAGAAATATTGCTTCTAAAAGACAAAAAGGTACCTTTAGAGTTAAGGGGGAAATTACCTATTTTTGGTAGCTTGGTGGGGAAATTAAAAAGGATAGAAATTCTTTAACAAAGTTGGACTACTTTACCAAAGGATGGAATTTGTATCTCCTCAAATTTTTCTTTAAAATTTTCTAATAAAAGGTTTTTAAAAATTTCCATTTTTTCAGGTTCTCCATGAACCAAGAAAAGCTTTTTAACTCTTTCAAATTTAGAAATCCAATCTATTAACTCATTTTGTCCTGCATGAGAAGAAAATCCATTTATAGTGTAAATACTTGCTCTTACAGGAATTTCTTCTTCAAATAAATGAACTTTTTCAGCTCCATCTACAATGCTTCTTCCAAGAGTTCCTTTAGGTTGGAATCCAACAAAAACAAGACTACATTCTTTTCTCCATAAATTATATTTTAAATGATGAAGAATTCTACCCCCAGTAAGGGTTCCATTTCCTGCAATTATAATAGCCCTGGATTTAACATTATTTATAGCTTTTGATTCTTCTATTTCTTCTGTTAATACTAAATAGGGAAAATCAAAAGGATCTTTTTGGGTTAAAAGGTTTAAAGCTTCTTCATCAAAAAATTCGGGATTATTTCTAAAAATTTTAGTTGCTTTTATAGCTAAAGGGCTATCTAGAAAAACTTGACACCTGGGAAGTTTTCCTTCTTCATAGAATTCTCTTAATATATAAAGAAGTTCTTGTGCTCTTTCTAAAGCAAAAGTAGGGATAAGAACATTTCCTCCTTTTTCAAAGGTTTCTAAAATAGCTTGCAAAAATTCTTGTTTAGATTCTTCAAAAGATTTGTGATTCCTGTCTGCATAGGTAGTTTCAATACATAAAAAATCAGTTTGAGAAGGATAAGTAAAATCTTTTACTATAGGTTTATTTTTATTTCCTAAATCCCCAGAGAAAGTTATTTTTCTATATGTTTTCAGATCTTCAATTTCTACAAAAACTGATCCAAGGATATGTCCTGCATCTTTAAAGGTTATTTTGATATTGTCTTTTAAAAGTAAAGGGGTGTTAAAAGGAACAAGTATTTTAAAATAATTAAAACTTTCTATCACATCATATTCTTCATAAAGAGGCGGTGGAGGAGGATTTAAACCTTTTCTTATAGATTTTTTGTAAAGGGTCTTATAATGTTCTTTCATAACTTTTACTGCATCAAGTAACATAATTTTTGCAATTTGAGATGTTGGCTTAGTACAAATAATTTTCCCTCTAAATCCATCTTTTACCAAAAGAGGAAGCCTTCCGCAGTGATCTATATGGGCATGGGTTAAGATTAAATAAGAAATTTTTTTAGGATCAAAAAGAAATTTTAAATAATTTTTTTCACTTTCTAATCCTTGAAATAGGCCACAATCTATGAGAATTTGAGTTTCTCTAATATTTAGTAAAAAACAGCTTCCTGTAACTCCTTGAGCTCCGCCGTAGAACCCTATAGATATTTCTGAAATCCTAAAATCTCCTTATCAAAGTTTTTATAAAATTATTCTGTAAGGATAGGTATAGATATTACATCTCTTTCCTCTTAAAAATCCGATTATTGTTAAACCTATTTTCTTAGCTAACTCAATAGCCAAAGATGTAGGAGCACTTCTACTTACAATAATGGGGACTTTCCATCTACCAGCTTTTAATACCATTTCAGAGGATATTCTTCCACTCACTAAAATTACTTTATCTTTTAATGAAATTTTATTTAAAAATGCATAACCTATAACCTTATCTACTGCATTGTGTCTTCCTATATCTTCTGCAAGAAAAATAATTCTTTCTTTCTGAGCAAGAGCTGCATAATGAATACACCCTGTGCTTTTATATAATTCTGAATTTTTTTGAAAATCTTTAAAAAGTAAAAAGAGATTTTCCATTTCAATTTTAAAATTATCTTCATATTTTTCCGGTAATTCACTTATAAAGCTAAAAGAGGACATACAGCCTGAAGTTAAAGTTTTTCCGTTTAGATTTAAAAGACCATCTGAATAAATTTTCACTTTTATTTCCTCTTTCTCTTCAACAATTTCAATTTCTTGGGGACAAAAACTTCCTTTTATTATGTTTTCGGTGGTAACAAAACCTACTACTAATTCTTTTATGTGTAGGGGAGTGGCAGAAAGAGATATTATTTCTGTATCATTTACCAAGATTTTTATTTTTACTTCTACTGCTATAAAATCTTCTAAGGATTGAATATTATTTTCCTTAACTCTAATTATTTTTTGAGAAATAACAGGATTCATTTATTGAATAACTATCTTACTGTTACTGTCAAAATCTGTTTTAAAGTAGTTTCTCCTTTTAAAACCTTTAATATACCATCTTGTTTAAGTGTAAGAAATCCCTTTTGCATAGCTAAATCTCTAATTTCATTAGCAGGAGCATTTTTTATAATAAGTGATTTTAATTCATCGTCAGGTATTAGTAATTCATGTATAGCAAATCTTCCTTTAAACCCTGTATAATTACATTCTGAGCAACCTACAGGTTCAAAAAAGGTTGCTTGTTTTATTAAATCATCTGTTAAAGGTTTAACAGGATGATATCCATATTCTCTTTTAATTCTTTCTGTTTCATTTTTATCAGGTTTATAAGGTTTTTTACATTTTGTGCATAATCTTTTAGCTAATCTTTGGGCTAAAACTCCTAGTAGAGCATCTGCAAAATTGTAAGGATCAATTCCCATATTAAGAAGTCTTGTTATAGTTTCAGGGGCACTATTTGTATGGAGAGTTGTTAATACCAAATGTCCTGTTAAGGAGGCTTCTATTAAAGTATGTGCAGTTTCTTGATCTCTTGTTTCTCCTATCATGATAATATCTGGGTCAGCTCTTAAAAAGGATCTAAAAACCCTTGCAAAAGTTAACCCTATTTTTGGATTAACCTGAACCTGTCTTAATCCTTCTTGAACAATTTCTACAGGATCCTCAGCAGTCCAAATTTTTCTATTAGGATTATTTAAATATTTTAAAGCTGCATGTAAGGTGGTTGTTTTTCCTGATCCAGTAGGACCAACTACTAAGATTAATCCATAAGGATAATCTAATATTCTTTTGAAGTTTTTATAATTTTCTTCTGTTAAGTCTAATTCCTCTAATTCTCTAAATTCTATTCCTCCAAGAATTCTCATAACTACATCTTCATTATTTTCTATGGTAGGAACTGTAGCAACTCTTATTTCAAAAGTTTTTCCTTCCTTAGTTTTGAATTTAATCTTTCCATCTTGAGGAAGCCTTCTTTCAGCAATATCAAGATTAGCCATAATTTTAATACGAGAGATTACAGGTCTTTTTTGGTATTCTGGAATAGTATTATGAACAAAACATTCCCCATCAACTCTAAATCTTACTTGTAACCCCTTTTTTCCTGTTAAACTTTCCCAATGAATATCTGAGGCACGCATTCTATATGCTTCTTCAATGATTTTATTTACCAATTGAACAATTGCACTATCAATTAAAGCCTCTTCTTCAATTTCTTCTTCTTTTTCTTCTACAGGTTCTACTTCAAAGTCAAATTCAGATATATAAGGAGAAGTGGAAGAATAATACATTTCTATAGCTTCTACAAGGTCCTCTTTAATAGCAAAGGCTAATTGTGCCTCAGCAGAGGGAATTTGAAGTATTCTTTTAACCTTTTCTATAATGTCTATATCTTCAGGATTATAACTGACAAGATATACAGTTTTCCCAGCCTGGAAGGGAACACATAAGGTATTCAGAAAGAAATCTTTTTTGATTGTTAATACTTGAGAAATCTTTTTAAACTTTTTTAAATCTGTAATTTCAAAAACAGGTATCTTATAAAAATTTTTTATAGAGTCTAAAATTTCCTTTTTATGGATTTTAAGATTTTCTATTAGTATAGCTTCTATGCTTTTATTAGTTTCCAAAGACTGATAATATATTTTTAAAAGCTCATCAAAGGAAAGGTCAGTCCTTTTAAGTATATTTTTTAATCTTTCAAAAATTTTTAAAGTCTTTATTTTTTCAATTTGATCTAAATACTTAGAACTGGAAGATAAAAGAAATAATTTTTTATATAATTCTAAAGCCTTATTAAACTCATAAAGCTTTTCGCAGATATGGGCAGATTTTTCTAAAAGAAAAATCTCTATATCCTTAGGTATTTTTCTATTTTGAAGAACATCTAAAATAATTTCTAATAATAAATAAGGTTGTGGTGTTTTAGATTCTAAATCTTCTACAGTTCTTTTTATAATTTCTAAATTTGAGAGGTTAGAATTAATAAAGGTTTTTAAATTTCTTATCTGCATATCCATAATCTTATTTTAGACTAATACTTATAAAAATGCAATATTTTGGTAAATTTTAAATTTAAAAATCAAGGGTAAAATTGTTTTAATATATCTTTATAATTTTTTAAAAAATAATAAAAAAATGGAAAAAAACAAGAAAATTTTAAAAATTTGAAAAAGTCTTCTTGATAATTGGTAAATTTTATTCTTGACTTAAAAATAAATAATTATAAAATAAAATTATCAACAAAAATAAGGAGGGATAATTATGAGTGAAGTAAAAAGACATGATACCCCAATGGTTGATGATCTTAAAAAAGGTCCCTGGCCAAGTTTTGTAGATGATATTTATACTTATGCTGAGAAGCATAAAAAGCAAGCTTGCTTTGATATTATGGGACAGTTAGAATTATCTTATAAGCACAAAGAAACTCACTGGAAACATGGTGGGATTGTTGGAGTTTTTGGTTATGGAGGAGGAGTTATTGGAAGATATTCTGACCAACCAGAAATGTTTCCTGCTGTATGGGCATTTCACACCATCCGTGTGCATCAACCTGCTGCAAAATGGTATCATACTTCAGCTTTAAGAAAGATGTGCGACATGTGGGATCATCGTGGTAGTGGAATTGTTAATTTTCATGGTTCAACAGGTGATATCATTCTTCTTGGAACAGTAACAGAGCAGTTAGAATATCTCTTTTATGACCTTACTCATCAGCTTAACTGGGATTTAGGAGGTTCTGGTTCTAATATGAGAACTCCTGCTTGTTGTATGGGATATTCTCTTTGTGAATGGTGTTTATTTGATGTTCAGGAAATGGATCATGAATTGAGTATGGCATTTCAAGATGAACTTCATCGTCCAGCATTTCCATATAAATTTAAAATTAAATTTTCAGGATGTCCTCTTGATTGTGTAGCAGCTGTTGCAAGAGCAGACCTTTCATTTATTGGAATTTGGAGAGATGATATAAGAATTGATCAAGAAGCAGTTAGAGCTTATGTAGGTGGTGAGCTTCCACCCAATGCAGGTGCTTTTTCTGATAGAGATTGGGGTCCTTTTGATATTAAAAAAGAAGTAATTGATCTTTGCCCAACTCAGTGTATGTATTGGGATGAAAAAGAAAAGAAACTTTATATTAATAATAAAGAATGTAATAGATGTATGCACTGTATAGCTGTTATGCCTGAAGCTTTAAGACCAGGAGAAGACACCGGAGTTTGCATTTTACTTGGATCAAAGTCAGTTATTTTAGAAGGAGCTCAGCTTTCAAGCGTTATTATTCCATTTACGAAACCTGAATATCCTTATGATGATATAAAAGAATTAGTTTATAAAATTTGGGACCACTGGATGGAAGTTGGTAAAATGCGTGAAAGAGTGGGTGAATTAATGCAGAGAATTGGATTAAATAGATATTTGATTGATGTTCTCGGAATTGAACCTATACCTCAACATATTCTTATGCCTCGTGTAGATCCTTATATTTTCTGGAGAGAGGAAGAAGTTCCTGGTGGTTGGACAAGGGATATTGCAGAATTTAGAAAACGTCACCCTGCTTAATTAGGAGAATTAAAAAATTAAAAAAATATTAAAATAAAAGGAGGGAATCATGGCTATAGAAAAATTAAAAGAACTTGATCCTATATATCAAAAACCTTATGATCCAGAATTAGCACCTAAATTGTATAATCCTGAAAGACCTATGGAAAATAGAATTTCAGATATTGGACCTCCCTATTTTTGGCAGTTTATGCCACCCATTGTTCAGAAAAACTTCGGAAAATGGAAATCTCATCAGATTATTCAACCTGGAGTAATAAAAAGAGTTTCTGAAACAGGAGATATTATTTATGTAGTAAGATGTGGAACCCCAAGATTAGAGACAACTGATTATATAAGAGAAATTTGTGAAATTGCTGATAAATATTGTGGTGGTTACGTGCGTTGGACCACAAGAAATAATGTTGAATTTATTGTAGATTCAGAAGATAAATTAAAAGCACTTCTTGAAGATTTAAAAAATAGAAAACATCCTAATGGCTCTTATAAATTCCCTATTGGTGGAACTGGAGCAGGAGTAAGCAATATTGTTCATACTCAGGGTTGGATACATTGTCATACCCCAGCTATTGATGCTTCTGGAATTGTAAAATCATTAATGGATGAACTTTTTGAATATTTTGGTTCTCATAAACTTCCTGCTAAAACAAAACTTGCTCTTGCTTGTTGTTTAAATATGTGTGGAGCTGTTCATTGTTCTGATATTGCTATTGTAGGAATTCATAGAAAACCTCCTTTTGTAGAAGATGAGAGATTAGAAGCTGTTTGCGAAATACCTTTAGCTATTGCAGCCTGTCCTTTGGGAGCTATTAGGCCAGCAACAGTTGAAATTGAGGGAAAGAAGAAAAAAACTGTAAGAGTTAATATAGAGCGTTGTATGTTCTGTGGAAACTGTTATACCATGTGTCCAGCTATGCCACTTGCTGATGGAGAAGGTGATTGTATTACTATAGTAGTAGGTGGAAAAGTATCTAACAGAATTTCTCCACCCAGATTTTCAAGAGTCGTACTTAGCGGAATTCCTAATGAACCACCTCGTTGGCCAACCACTGTAAAATGGGTAAAACATATTCTTGAAGTATATGCTAAGTATGCAAGAAAGTATGAAAGAGTTGGTGACTGGATCCAAAGAATTGGTTGGGAAAAATTCTTTGAATTAACCGATATTCCTTTCACTGAAAAATGTATAGATGACTATAGATTAGCTTATGTGAGCTATAGAACCTCCACTCACTTTAAGTTTACAAAGCATGTAAAAACTAAATTAGCAGAATATTATATTCAAAAATAAATTAAAAAGGGGTGAAAAAAAATATGACAAAAGAAGAATTAAAGGAGAGGATTTATAAAACGCTTGAGGAAAAAATTAAAAAAGGTGGTAAAAGTAAGTTAAATATAAAAGATATTCAAAGAGAACTACCTGATATTAATCCTCGGGAGTTAAAAAATCTTTGTAATGAATTAGTAAGAGAAGGGAAACTTGAATATTTTTCTTCTGGAAGTACAGTAATGTATGGAATACCAGGTTTAGGAATTGGAGTAGAAACAGCTTTTAAGAAAGAAGAGACAAAAGAATAATTTTTTCAAATTTATTAATGTCTTTTTAAGGGGGGTTTACCCCCTTTTTTTATTTTTGGCCCTTTTTAAAAAGTCTATAAAGTTCAGGATAAAAGATATTTAATAATTTAAATAATCTTTTTTCAGCTATAAGAATATATTTTTCAAACCATGTTTTCCCCATTTTGGATAATTTACAATAAGCAGCTAAAGCTTGCATCAAACGAATAATTCCTAAAAATTTAAATTCCTCAAAAAATTCATCTTCTAAATAGTTAGTCAAACTTAGATAGTATTTTAAAAAATTTTCTAAAATCTTTGGATTTTCAAAATGATTAACATAAGGGTCAAGTAAAAGGGAGACTAAATCATAAGAAGGAGGACCTAATCTTGCTCCTTGAAAATCTATAACAAATATTTTGTTATTTTTAATCATTAGATTTTTGCTTTGAAAATCTCTATGCATAACAACTTTAAAAGTAAAATTGCTTCTCTCTTTAGCCCAGTTAAAAATCTCTTCCATAAAAGAAGTATCTAAATTTAAATTTCTATATTTTCGAAGATACCAGTCAAAAAAATAGTTTATCTCTTTTTCCCAAAGAAAATCAAAATTATAAACAGGGGTATCTAAGGTAGAATTTATAGGAAAAGAAGGAGCAAGTTTTTGAATTTTAACCAATATTTCTAAAACTTCATAATAAAAGGGTAAAGAATTTTTAATATAGCAAAGTTTAATATCTCCCAAATCTTCTATTAATAAAATTCCGTTTTCTTGATTCCAAAATTCAATTTTTGGAACAGGAATACTATTTTTATAAAAAAAAGTGCCTAATTCGTAATAAGCTTTAGCCTCTTTTAATCCATAAAGTCCTTCTTGAGGAATAATAAGGATTAAAGAAGAATTTTTAAAATATAGACGAAAAAATTTTCTATTAGATCCGTCACCTCTTAAAGGTTCTATTTTTTGAGGATAGATTTTAAATTTTTTTAAAAATTCCAATAAATTTTTCATATTAAAACTTGACTTTCATATATTCCAGATTTAATATATGCTCTTTTCCAAGTTACAACTTTTGATAATTGAGTATTTGCCTCAATAAAAGTGTCTTCTTCAATATATACCCAATCCTTAAATATTACATTATTACCTATATTTTTTGTTTTGACTACAATAGGCTTAGAATAAAAGGTTGTTTCTGGAATTTTAATTTTCTTTATAAGAATATCCTCATGAGCTTTAAGATAATTTTTAATGTTTCCTATATCTTTAAAATAAGAGTTATTTTCTATAAAGGCAGAAATTTTTATTCCTTTATTTATTAAATTTTGGTATATATCTATAAGATCCTTTTTAAAAGGAAAATATTTAATTATTTTGGGATCTATCATTTGAATTCCTGTAAAGGTGAGATTGTCTTCCTTTTGTTTTCTAAAAGAAATAATTGTGTTAGAATTAATATCAACTTCTACATTGTTATTTTCTCCTTTATGTAATACCATAACAACAGGGCTAAAAGATTGATTAAAAAAGTAATAAAGTTTTTCAAAATTAAAATTAGTAAGTATATCTGAATTTATAATTAAAGTTTCTTCTTTAAAGAAATTTTTTGCATTTATTATAGCACCTCCTGTTCCCATAAGTTCTTTTTCTTCAAAAATCCTTATTTTTATTTGGGGATTTTTCTTTTGGTAAGATTTAAGAAAATTTATGAGTTTATCTTTTAAGTGAAAAGTGTTTATTCCTATGAGAGTTATACCTAAATTTTTAAGTTGATCTAAAATAATTTCAACGACAGGTTTTCCTAAAATTGGGAAAAGGGGTTTAGGTAAAATCTTAGTATAAGGTAAAAGACGAGTACCTTTACCTGCTGAAAGAATAAAAGCTTGCACTTAAAAATTTAAATTTCTTTAGAAGAACTTTTTTCAACTGTAGAAGAAGGTGTAGCTTCTGTTTTTTTATTTTCTAATTTTTCGAGATCCTCTTTTACATCTGTACTTTTTAAAGCCTCTTTAAAAGAACGTATCCCTTTTCCTAAACCAGCTCCAACCTCAGGTAGCCTTTTTGCACCAAAAATTAAAAGAGCTAAAAAAAGAATAATAAATAACTCCTGACCCCCTAAATGCGGAAACATATTAACCTCCCTTTTTTTTGAATTCTCCTAATCTTACTAGAAATATACCTACCTCATAAAGAAGTGTCAAGGGGATAGCTAAAAGAATTTGATTTAAAGGATCAAATCCCGAAGTTAAAATAGCAGAAATAAAAAAGGATAAAATTATAGCATAAGGTCTAAAATTTTTTAGTTGGTTAGAGGTAACCAAATCTAATTTAGAAAGAAGAAACAAAAAAGAAGGGATTTGGAAAAGAACTCCAAAAATAATAAAAATTTTCAAAACAAAGGAGATGTAATCTTTTAAAAAGGGTTTAAAAACGAGAAACTTTTCTCCAAAAGAATACAAAAATTTCAAAATAGCTGGAAGAAAAATATAATAAGCTAATAGATCTCCTATTAAAAAGGAAAAGCAAGTTAAAAAGACAACACTTCTTACCCATTTTTTTTCATGGGGATAAAGTCCAGGAGCTATAAATAACCATATTTGATAAAAAATATAAGGACTTGAAATTATAAATCCTACAATAATAGATAATTTTATATAAGCTACAAATACTTCTGGGAAAACTCTAAAAAAAACCTTAGACTGAGGAGAGATAACTTTATACAAAGGAAATAATAAAAAATTAATTATATGTTCTGCAAAAAAATAAGAAAAAACTGCACCTATTACCCAACCAATAAAAACTTTGATTAAGCAACCTCTTAATTCAATAAGATGGTCTATAAGTGTTTGTTTCTTTTGTTCTTCTATGGTTTCATTCATTTATTAAGTCTTCCATAGTTTTAGCTATATTTTCAGGATCTAATCCAGATAATTTAAATAGCTCTTTTGGACTTCCAGAAGAAACAGAACTTTTTAACCCTAAAAGCTTTAGCTTAACAGATTTTCTTTTTAAAACAAAAAAAGAAGCTATTTTATTCCCTAAACCAGTTTCTACATAGTGATCTTCTACTACTACAATATTTTCAAATTCTGAAGCTTCTAAAAGGTCTTTTTCTGGAAGGGGTTTAATAGAGGCTATATTTAATAAAGAAACTTCGATACCTTTATTTTTAAGAATTTCCCAAGCAGAAAGAGCATAATGACACATAGTTCCGTAAGTAATGATTACTCCTTTATTTCCTCTTCTTATCCAGTCAGCTTTTCCTGGAATAAACTGATAATTCTCACCAAAATAAGGTGTTTTATCTTCTTTAGTTATGATAGGAACTTTTGATCTTCCCATACCAACAAAGATATTTCCAGGTCTTTTAGCAATAAATCTTATTATATGATCTGTTTGATTAGGATCTGCAGGTATATATATTTCAAAATCTGGAAGATTAAATAAAATTCCCAAATAATCTATACATTGATGGGTAGGACCATCTTCTCCTACATCAGCTCCTAAATGTGTAGAGACAATCTTTAGAGCGGTTTTATTAAGAGAGTTTAATCTCATTTGATTATAAACTTCATCAATTGCGAATACGCCAAAAGTTGAGAAAAATACCAAAAATCCATCTTTAGAAAGGGCTCCTGATACAGAAGCAGTATGATGTTCTTGAATACCTGATTCAAAGAAAGCTGAAGGAGAAATTTTTTTAAATCCTCCCATTTTCACAGAACTTTCTAAATCGCAAGTAAGTCCTAAAATTTTAGGAGGTTTGCCAGGAAGATTATTTTTTTCTGCTAATTTTGAAAGTGCATTTCCATAAGCACTTCTACAGTCAGTTTTAGTTTCAGGAGAATAGATATTAGGTTCTGGAATTTCTATTTCTATAGGAATAGGATCATGTGGCTGATGAGGGAAGGAAACTATCCAATTTTTTCTTTTTTCTTTGAGAATATCTAATTCTTTAGGGTCAAATCCTAATTCTTCCAAAGCTTTTTTTGCCAAATCCTCTGGGAGAGCCATTCCATGCCATTTTGGATCGTTTTCCATAAAGGAAATACCTTTTCCCATTGTGGTGTGAGCCAAAATAGCAGTTGGATTTTTTGGATTTTCTACCTCCTTATTTAAGATTTTTTTCAAGGCTTTAAATATTTCAGAATAATTGTGCCCATCTATTTCTATTACATTCCAAGCAGTCGCTAATATTTCTTCCTTAATTTTTTGAGGCATAACTTTTGATATATCTCCACCAATTTGAAGTTTGTTATAATCAATTAAAACTATTAAATTATCTAATTCAAATTTTACAGCCCAACGCCTAGCTTCAATAACTTGCCCCTTTTGTTGCTCACCATCTCCCATCAAACAAAAAACTTTATTATCAAGCCCTTTTAATTTAATAGCTTTAGCCATTCCACAGGCTGCTGAAAGTCCCTGTCCCAAATTTCCAGTATTCCATTCTACTCCAGGGACTGCTTGTTCTACATGTCCAGCAAAGGCAGAGCCAGCACGTCTAAATTCCATTAAAAAAGGTTCTTCAGGGAAAAAACCATACTCACAAAGAACACTATATACTCCCGGACTTATATGTCCATTACTTATTACAATTCTATCTCTATTTTCAGCTCTTGGATTTTTAGGATCAACTTTAGCAATTCCATATAAGACTAAAAGCATACTTAAAGATGAAAGAGAACCACCTGGATGACCACTACCTGCTAAGGTTGTAGCTAATATAATTCTTCTTGCACATCTCTTAAAAGCAAGTTCTAAAGCTTGAAGTTCTTCTTTTGATAAATCCTCTTTATTAATATTTAATTTTATCATAGAAAGTCCTCCTTTTAATTTAGAAAAAGTTAAAAGACATTTATAACTTGATAAAAGGAAAAATCAAGATGAAAATTGAGAAAAATTTATGAACTTTTCTTTTCTCTTCTCATAGCTATAATTCCAGTTCTTGCAATTTCTTTAATTCCTATAGGTTTTAAGAGCTCTATTACTGCCTCAAGCTTTTCTTTATCTCCTGTAACTTCAATTATGTAACTTCTTGGACTTACATCTACAATTTTACATCTAAAAATTTCACATATTCTAAAAATTTCTTCTCTATATTCTTTTTCTGCCCTTACTTTTATTAAAGCCATTTCTCTTTCTACATAATCTTTTTCTTCTGTAACATTTACAACTTTATACACGTCTATAAGTCTTCTTAATTGTTTTATAATTTGTTCAATAATAAATTCATCTCCATGGGTTACTAAAGTTAAATGAGAAAGGGTAGGATCAAGTGTTTCAGCGACACAAAGGCTATCAATATTAAATCCTCTTCCACTAAAAAGACCTGCAATTCTTGCTAAAGCACCTGGAGTATTTTCTACTAAAACCGAAAGAGTTTGTCTTTTTTCTTCCATACCCTTTACCTCCTCCCCATATCTTTATACTAAAATCATTTCAGTAGTTGCTTTTCCTGCAGGTACCATAGGAAAGACATCTTCTTCTGGAGCAATGTGAACATCAAGTATTACTAAAGTATCCATACTTAAAGCCTTTTTAAGAGCTGATTCAACTTCTTGTGGTTTAGTTATTTTCATTCCTGCTGCTCCATAAGCTTCAGCTAATTTAACAAAATCTGGTAATAAGTGAAATTTTACTTGAGAATATCTTTTTCCATAAAATAATTCTTGCCATTGTCTTACCATTCCTAAATACCCATTATTAAGAATAATTATTTTAATAGGTAATTTTTGTTCCATAGCAGTTGCTAATTCTTGAATATTCATTTGAATAGAACCATCTCCTGCAATATCTATAACTAATTTGTCAGGATTTCCTATTTTAGCTCCAATTGCTGCAGGGAATCCAAAACCCATAGTTCCTAAACCACCAGAGGTAATAAGAGTTCTTGGATATTTGAATTTATAATATTGAGCAGTCCACATCTGATTTTGTCCTACTTCAGTAGCAATAATTACTTCTCCCTTAGTTAATTCATAAAGTTTTTCTATTACAAACTGAGGTTTTATGTAATTAGGATCATTTTTATAAGAAAGGGGGTATCTTTTTTTCCATATATCAATCTGTTCTAGCCAATCTTTAAACCTTTCTTTCCAATACTTTTTAGGTTTTCCTGCATTTTTTATAACATTCAAAAGCAATGTTAATGCTCTTTTGCAATCACCTACTATAGGAACATGAACCTTTACATTTTTTTGTATAGAAGCGGGGTCTATATCAATATGAATAATTTTAGCTCCAGGAGCAAAGGCATCTACTTTACCCGTTACACGATCAGAAAATCTTGCTCCAACAGCCAACAAAACATCACAATTAGCTACAGCCATATTAGCATAATAAGTGCCGTGCATACCAAGCATTCCAAGAGATTGTTCATGATCTCCAGGGAATGAACCTAATCCCATAAGTGTCATAGTAACAGGAAGGTTTAAGGTTTCAGCTAATTTAATTGCCTCATTAGATGCACCAGAAGAAATTACGCCACCTCCAAGAAGCAAAACAGGTCTTTCTGCTTGTTCAAGAAGGGAATATGCTTTTTCTATTTGTTTTATATGAGGTTCATAAACAGGATTGTAGCTTCTTAAACTTATTTCTTCAGGATAATTAAATTCTCCTTTAGCTTGTTGAATATCCTTTGGTAAATCAACTACTACAGGACCAGGTCTTCCAGTGCTTGCAATATAAAAAGCGGCTTTTAAAATTCTTGGTAAATCTTCAATTCTTTTAACCAGAAAATTATGTTTAGTAATGGGTCTTGTTATTCCTGTAGTATCAACTTCTTGAAAGGCATCATTTCCAATAAGTCTTGTAGGGACCTGCCCTGTTAATACTACTATAGGACTTGAGTCCATATAAGCTGTAGCAACACCAGTTACAGTATTTGTTGATCCCGGGCCAGAGGTAACTAAAGCAACTCCTACCTTACCAGTAGATCTGGCATATCCATCCGCAGCATGGGCAGCACCCTGTTCATGTCTCACAAGAACATGTTTTATTTCAGAAGTTTTATAAAGTTCATCATAAATATCAATTACAGCTCCTCCTGGATATCCAAAGATTACCTCTACCTTTTCTCTTTTTAAAGCTTCAATAATCATTTGAGCTCCTATCATTATTTTACCCAACTTTATTACCCTCCTTATTTTTGAAATCTTAAAATTTTGAAATTTAAAAAGTCTGAAGCTTTAATCTATTTCTATTCCTTCATATTTTTTTATTAATCTATAAATTTGCTCCTTTATATAAAGTTTTTCTTTTTTTAGCTGTTTAACTTTTATTTCTTCTTCAGGTGTTAAATAACTTTTCTGAGATATTTTGGTTACTTCATTTTCCAAAGCTTGATGTTTTTCAAATAAATCTTTTATATCTGCATACTTTCTACTAAACTCTTTAATTAAATCCTTATCCATTAAATTCCTCCTTTTATAAAAAAATTTAATTTATTATAATTATAATTAATTTTTAAAAAATTATTGTCAATTTGTGAAAAATTTCCCTTATTTTAGAAATTTTTTGAGAATCACTTAGAAAATCCAGTTAAAGCTTTAAGTATTTCTATAGGTAAAGGAAAGAGGATGGTAGAATTTTTTTCTGTAGAAATTTCTGTTAAAGTTTGCAAATACCTTAATTGAAGAGTTATGGGGTTTAGTGCCATAATTTGAGCAGCCTCAAGAAGTGTTTTTGCTGCTTGAAATTCACCCTCAGCATTAATAACTTTAGCTCTTCTTTCCCTTTCTGCTTCAGCTTGTTTTGCCATAGCTCTTTTCATTTCTTCAGGAAGGTCAATTTCCTTTATTTCAACCTTTGATACTTTCACTCCCCAAGGTTCTGTATCTGCATCTAAAATTTCTTGCAATTTCATGTTCAATTTTTCTCGTTCAGCTAAAATCTCATCCAATTCTGCTTGTCCACATACACTTCTTAGGGTGGTTTGTGATAATTGACTGGTAGCATAATGATAATCTTCAACTTGCAAAAAAGCTTTTTCGGGATCTAAAACCCTAAAATATACTACTGCACTAACCCTAATTGATACATTATCTCTGGTAATAACTTCTTGAGGAGGTACATCCAGAGTTACTGTTCTTAAATCAAGCTTTCTCATTCTGTCAATTACAGGAATCAATATAATTAACCCCGGGCCTTTAACTGCTAAAAATTTCCCTAATCTTAAAACTACAGCTCTTTCATATTCATTTATTATTTTTATAGAAGCTTGTAAAAATAAAAGAAGAATTACTACCAAAAAAAGTATTATTAAACTCATCTTTCTCCTCCCATAATTTTTTAATTATTTTAAATATGAATAAGGTATTGGTCAAGGTAAAAATTGGTTTTATAATTCTATATAAAATGACTCCCCTTTTTTGGGATAAACTTATAAATTTAGATTCTTTTCCTTTTAAAACTTCCCAACTCAAAGCAATTCAAACCCACATTTCCTATGTTTTTATTACAGATGATTTAGTCTATAAAATAAAAAAACCCGTCAATTTTGGTTTTCTTGACTTTACCACTTTAGAAAAGAGGAAATATTTTTGTGAAAGAGAGGTAGAACTTAACAGAAGGCTTTCTCCTGAAATTTATCTGGGTGTGGTTCCTGTAACAGAGAAAAACGGAAGGTTTGAATTTGAAGGAAGTGGAAAAGTAGTAGAATATGCTGTAAAAATGAAAAGACTTCCTGAAAATGGTATGATGAAAGAACTTCTTCAAAAAGGAGAGATTACAGAAAAACATATAGATTTAATCGTAAATACACTAGTTACCTTTTATAAATCTGCTGAGACAGGAGAAAGAGTTAACCCTTATGGAAATATAGAAACTATATTTTACAACACCAATGAAAATTTTGAACAAACAAAAAATTTTATAGATATTGCTTTAACAGAAGAAAAATATATTCACATTGTCAATTATAATAATAGTTTTATTGAACAAAAAAAGGAGCTTTTTGAAAAAAGAATAAAAGAGGGATTTATAAGAGACGGACATGGAGATCTTTATTCAGCTAATATCTGTTTTGATAATCTAAAAAAGGTCTATATTTTTGATTGTATTGAGTTTAATGAAAGATTTAGATGTGGAGATGTATGTTGTGACATTTCTTTTTTAGCAATGGATTTAGATTATCATAGATATAGAGATCTTTCAGATTATTTTATAAAAACTTATGTCAAAAAAAGTAAAGATAAAGACATTTATGAATTGTTAAATTTTTATAAATGCTATAGAGCTTATGTGAGAGGGAAAATAGGTTGTTTTACTTATACATCTCCCGAAATTTCTGAAGAGGAAAAGAAAAAAGCTCTTGAGTCTGCACATAAATATTTTGATCTTGCCTATTATTATGCAGGAGGTATTCCCAAGATAATTGTTTTTTTTGGGCTTTCTGGAACTGGGAAAACTTTTCTTTCTCAAAATCTTTTGAAAAAAATACCAGCTGTTTATTTAGCCTCTGATATAATTAGAAAAAAATTATTAAAACTTGATCCAACTAAACACTACTATGCTCAATTTGAGAAAGGTATTTATTCCCCAGAAATAACTCTAAGCACTTATGAAAAAATGATAGAAATGGCAATAGAGGAAGTATCTTATGGTAGAGATGTAATTATAGATGCTACTTTTAGAGAAAAGAAATATAGGGATTTGTTAAAGGAAAACTTGAAAAATTTAAGAGCAAAAATTTATTGGATATTGTGTACTGCTGAAGATGAAGTTATTAAAGAAAGATTTTCTAAAAGACTCTTAGAAAATACTTATTCTGATGCACTTTGGGATATTTACCTTTCACAAAAACAAAAATTTGAATTTCCAGAAGATTGTAGTCCTTTATTAATTCTTAATACATCGGTTTCTTTGGAGAGCTTGCTAAATAAAATTTTACAATTTTTAAAAATTTAGATCTTTTTACCCCTTGTCTTTTTGAAAGAAATGATTATTTTTTCAGCTAAACATAAATCTATTAAAAATTAATATCAAAGGGAGGTGGAGGTATGAAGATTAGACCTTTGAATGATCGTATTTTAGTCCAACGTATTGAAGAAGAAGAAAGAACAGAATCAGGGATCATTATCCCAGATACTGCTAAGGAAAAACCAACTATGGGTAAAGTGATAGCTGTTGGAGATGGTAGATTGTTAGATAATGGTCAAAGACAACCTTTAACTGTTAAAGAGGGGGATAAAATCCTTTTTAGTAAATATGCTGGGACTGAAATTAAAATAAAGGGTGAAGAATATTTAATTATGAGAGAAGATGATGTTTTAGCTATTATTGAAGAATAATCAAAAAAAACTTAAAGGGGGGTTGTAATATGGCTGCTAAGGAGATTATTTACGGAGCTAATACAAGAGATAAAATTTTAAAGGGTGTTAATAAGTTAGCTGATGCAGTAAAAGTAACCCTTGGTCCTAAAGGTAGAAATGTCATTTTAGAAAGATCCTTTGGATCTCCTTTAATTTCAAAGGATGGTGTTACAGTGGCTAAAGAGATTGAATTAGAGGATAAATTTGAAAATATGGGAGCGCAGATGGTAAAAGAAGTTGCCTCAAAAACCAGTGATGTAGCAGGTGACGGGACTACTACAGCTACAGTTTTAGCTCAGTCTATTTTTAGTGAGGGATTAAAATTAGTTGCAGCCGGAATTAATCCAATGGCTATAAAAAGAGGTATTGAAAAGGCTGTAGATGTGGTAATAAAAGAAATGGAAAAAATTACTCAACCCTGTAAATCTCGTCAAGAAATAGCTCAAGTTGCAGCTATCTCTGCTAATAATGATGCTACCATTGGTAATCTTATTGCTGATGCTATGGATAAAGTGGGGAAAGAAGGCGTCATTACTGTTGAAGAATCAAAAGGTCTTGAGACTTATTTAGAAGTAGTAGAAGGAATGCAATTTGATCGTGGATATATTTCTCCTTATTTTATAACTGATGCTGAAAAAATGGAATGCGTTTTAGAAGATCCTTATATTTTAGCCTATGATAAAAAAATAAGTGCTATGAAAGATCTTTTGCCACTCCTTGAACAGGTAGCTCGTTCAGGTAAACCAATTTTAATTATTGCTGAGGATGTAGAGGGTGAAGCGCTTGCTACTTTAGTAGTTAATAAACTTAGAGGAGTATTACAGTGTTGTGCAGTAAAAGCTCCTGGGTTTGGTGAAAGAAGAAAAGCAATGCTTCAGGATATTGCCATTTTAACTGGTGGAACTTTTGTATCTGAAGAGTTGGGAATGAAACTTGAAAATGTTCAACTTTCTGATCTTGGAAGAGCAAGAAGGGTTGTGATTACTAAAGAAAACACCACTATCATTGATGGTGCTGGCAAGAAAGAGGATATAGAGGCCCGTATTAAACAGATTCGTGCCCAAATTGAAGAAACTACCTCAGATTATGATCGTGAAAAACTTCAAGAAAGACTTGCTAAATTAGTAGGTGGAGTAGCAGTTATTTACGTGGGAGCACCTACTGAAACAGAATTAAAAGAAAAGAAAGCCAGAGTAGAAGATGCACTTAATGCTACTAAAGCTGCAGTAGAGGAGGGTATTGTTCCTGGAGGCGGGGTTGTCTATATAAGATGCTTACCAGCTTTAGAAAATCTCAAATTAGACGGAGATGAACATTATGGTGTAGAGATTATTAAAAAAGCCTTAGAAGCTCCACTTCGTCAAATAGCTTTTAATTCAGGATACGAAGGATCTATTATAGTAGAAAAGGTTAAAAACGAAAAAGGGCCTATTGGATTTGATGCAGAAACAGGAGAATTTAAAGATCTTGTTGCTGCAGGTATAATAGATCCTAAGAAAGTAAGTCGTTGTGCTCTACAAAATGCAGCATCTATTGCAGGACTTCTTTTAACTACTGAGGCTATGGTTGCTGAGAAACCTAAGAAAGAAGAAAAAGGTCCAGCTATGCCACCTGGTGGAGAATTTTAAAGAACTTAATTAAAAAGAGGGGTTTTTAAGCCCCTCTTTTTAATTATAAAAATCTACTAATCAAAAAATCCAAAAAATTTTGTCAATCTTTTCTTAGCTTTTTATCAACTTTTTAGCTTGTTTAAACCAAAATATAGGTTATATTAAAATTAAATTTAAAATTTTAAAAAACTACAATGAAACTGATAAAATTTTCATTTATAATAAGCTTTTTTCTTTTATTAATATTTGTCTTAGCTTTGTATGGTTCTGAAATAGATATAACTTCAGATAAAATGCAGGTATTAGAAAGTGAGGGAGTGGTCGTTTTTACAGGAAAAGTTTTTGGAATTAAAGGAGACTTAAAGGTCTGGTGTGATCAAATGTATGTATATTATACTACTACTCAGGAAGGGGGAAGGGAAGTAAGTAAAGTGGTTGCCTTAGGAAAAGTAATTATAGAAAAAGGAAAATGGAAAGCCTATGCTGGAAAGGCGGTTTATTTTAAGAATCAAGAAAAATTGGTATTGGAAGAAACTCCCAAGGTTTGGCATGATAAAAATTTAGTGGAAGGAGATATTATAACTATATACTTTAATGAGGAGAAAAGTGAAGTTTTAGCTAAAGATCAGGGTAGAGTAAGAGCACGTGTATATTTTGAATAAAAAGAGATATTTTTATGCTTAAGGCTGAAAATTTAAGAAAATCTTTTAAGAAAAAGTTAGCAATTAAAGATGTATCTTTACAAATTCAGCAAGGTGAGATTGTAGGACTTTTAGGTCCTAACGGAGCAGGTAAAACTACTTGTTTTTATATAATTGCAGGATTTTTAAAACCAGATAATGGTCAAATAATTCTTGGAGAAGAACTTATTACCTCTTTAGATGTGGCTGAAAGAGCAAAAAAGGGAATAATTTATTTGCCTCAAGAATCCTCAGTATTTAGAAAACTTACAGTAGCTGAAAATTTTAAAATTGTATTAGAAAGATTTAAAGAGAATTTAAAAAAAATAGAAGAAAGACTTGACCATTATATAGAATTATTTGATCTTAAAGAGATACTAAATCAAAAAACATATACTCTTTCAGGTGGTCAAAAAAGAAAAGTTGAAATAGTAAGAGCACTCCTAATTGAACCACAATTTATGCTTTTAGATGAACCTTTTGCAGGAATAGATCCAATTGGTGTAGCTCAACTAAAAGAGATTCTTGAAGCCCTTAAAAAAGAAAAAATAGGTATATTAATCTCAGATCATAATGTAAGAGATACACTTAAAATCTGTGATAAAGGTTATGTAATTGCAAACGGAGAAATAATAGGGAAGGGAACCCCTGAAGAAATTTTAGAAAATGATTTAGTAAAAGAAAAATTTTTAGGTGAAAAATTCTTTATGTAGAAATTAAAAATGATAGAACTGAAAAATGAGTTAACACTTAAGCCTCAGTTAATACTTACTCCTCAGCTCAAGCTGGTTTTAAAAATATTACAATTAAATATCTTAGACTTGCATAATTTTTTACTTCAAGAAGTCCAAAGCAACCCCTTTTTAGAGCTCGAATATAAAGATCTTCCAGAAAATAATTATATGGAAGAAAGTAATTTTGAAGAAATTAAGCTTAAAGAAGAAGTTAATTTTGAGGAAGAACTAATAGAAAAAAGATTTTATTTTGGTAAAGAGGAACCAGAAGAAGAATGGAGTTGGGAAAAAACGCTTAAAGCTGAAGAAAAACTAACAGACTACCTTTTATGGCAGATTAACTTAAAAGAACTTACACCTTTAGAAAAAGATATAGCCTATTATATTATAGGAAATTTAGATGATAAAGGTTATTTAAGAATATCTTTAGAGGAAATTGCAAAAGAATTTAATGTTCCTTTAGAAAAAGTAGAAAAAATAAGAAACATTTTAAAATTTCTTGATCCTGTAGGAGTAGCTTCTTTAAATTTAAAGGAGTGTTTACTTACTCAACTTGAATTCATAGGATATGATAAAAAATCTTTACCTTATATTTTGGTAGAAAAACATTTAGAAGAATTACCTAAGGGAATAGAATATTTCAAAAATTCCTATGAATATAATGAAAAAGAAATTGAAAGTGCTTTAGAAGTAATAAAGCAGTTAGAGCCCTAT
The DNA here is from genome assembly GCA_964464535.1 of uncultured Thermodesulfatator sp. Lineage (GTDB taxonomy): Bacteria > Desulfobacterota > Thermodesulfobacteria > Thermodesulfobacteriales > Thermodesulfobacteriaceae > Thermodesulfobacterium. The sequence goes on from CAYXGJ010000006.1 coordinate 56,071, forward strand.
CCTGCGAGAAATTATTTTGATATAAATGCACTTTATATAGAACCCGATTTAATTTTTTATAAGGAAGAAAATGAATGGAAAGTAGAAGTGGTAAAAGAAGGTCCATTTATAGTTAGATTAAATAACTATTATAAGAACTTTTTAAAAAGAAAAAAAGATTTTGGTAATAATCCTGGAGTTAAAAAATTTCTTAAACAAAAACTTAAAGATGCTGAAGATCTTTTGAAAGCTTTAGATAGTAGATACTCTAATCTTTATAAGGTTGGGGAGGCTATTTTAAAATATCAAAAAGAATTTTTAGAAAAGGGAATAAAATTTTTAAAGCCTTTAACTTTAAAAGATATTGCAGAAGAAGTTCAACTACATGAATCAACTATTAGTAGAATTATAAATCAAAAATATGTTCAAACTCCAAAAGGAGTATTTACTTTAAGATTTTTCTTTTCTACAGGTTATAAAGGTAAGGAAGGAGAAGAATTATCAGCAAAAGCAGTAAAAGATTATATAAAAGAAATTATAAATGAAGAAAATCCATCTAAGCCCTTAAGTGATAGTGCTATCTCTAAAATACTAAAAGAAAAATATGGAATTAATATTGCAAGACGCACTGTAACTAAATATAGAGAAGAATTACAAATTCCCTCTATAAGAGAAAGAAAGATTTCTAAAAACATTAAAGAAAGGAGGTAAGATTTTATGAGTGAGTTTAATTTTACTTTCAAAGGAATGGATTCATCAGAAGCAATTAAAAACTATGCGGAAAAGAAATTTAAGAAATTTAAAAAATATTTTGAAGGTCCAGTTAATATTCAGGTAGTTTTTAAAAGAGAAAAGTTTAGAGAACTGGTAGAAGTAATTGTAAGCGGAGACGGAGAGAATATGATTGCCAAAGAAGAAACTTCAGATATTTACGAAGCTATAGATTTAGCTTATGAAACCTTAGAGAAACAAGTTAAAAAATTTAAAGAAAAAAGAAAAGAATTTAGAAAAAGTAAAACCTTAGAAACAGGTTCTCCTATATTAGAAGAAGATTATACAATAAAAACCATAAAAATTAATCCTATGTCTACCCAAGAAGCTTTGGAATGGTTTGAAAAAAATAAAGATAGTTTTGTGCTTTTTTACAATATCGATTTCGAAAAAATTTGTTTAATCTATTCAGAAAAAGATAAACCAGTAATTGTTGTTCCTGAAATTTCTTAGAAAAATTTATGAATATAGTTATAATAACGGGTCTTTCTGGTTCTGGTAAAAGTACATCTTTAAAAGCCTTTGAAGATCTTGGATATCTTTCTATTGATAATTTTCCCATAAGACTTCTTTTGCAATTTTTAGAAGAAGTTAAAGAAAGTTTAGAAGATAAAAACATTGCTTTAGTAATGGACATAAGAGATAAGTATTTTTTGAAAGAATATCCAGAGGTTTTCAAAAATTTAAAAGAAATAGGATACAATTTTGAGCTCCTCTTTTTAGATGCAAGAAATGATGTAATTATTACCAGATTTAATCAAACAAGAAGAATCCATCCTTTAATGAAAGAAAAGCTAAGAAGTTTGGAAGAGGCTATTGAAGAGGAAAGAAAACTTTTAGGGGATTTAAAAGAAATAGCAAATTTAATCATAGATACCTCAGATTTTAACGTTCATCAATTAAGAAACGAAATATTTAGACTTTATAAAGAAAGGGAATCTCATAAAAATTTAGTTCTCCATTTGATAGGATTTGGTTATAAATACGGAATTCCTTATGAAGCAAGTTTTTTATTTGATGCAAGATTTTTACCCAATCCTTATTTTATCCCCTCTTTAAAACCTTTGAGCGGTAAAGATAAAGAAGTTAAAGATTATTTACTAAATTTTTCTGAAACTTTAAAATTTATAGAATATTTGGAATCCTTTTTAGAATGGTTGATACCTTTTTATTATAAAGATAATAGACAGTATTTAACAATAGGTATTGGTTGTACAGGTGGAAGACATAGATCTCCAGCTATTATAGAAATTTTAGCCCAAAGATTGAAAGAAAAACATCCAGAAATAGAAATAGTGAAAACTTATAGAGATATAGAAAAGGATGTACCTCATTAATGAAGCAGAAGAAGGAGATTTACAAATTATTTCAGAATTAGAAAGAGATTTATTTTCTGAAGAAAAATGGTCTTATTTTCAAATTTTAAAAGAATTTGAAAATGGGCTTTCAAAAATTTGGGTTTTAAAAAAGAAAGAAAAGATAATCGGATATCTTATTTTTAGAGAAATTAAACCTGAAATTGAGATTTTCAAAATAGGAGTAAAAAAGGAATATCAAAGAAAAGGGGTAGGTACCAAACTTATGCAAAAATTAATAGAATTTGCTAAAGAGAAAAATATAAACAAAATATTTTTAGAAGTAAAAGCCTCAAACCTACCTGCTTATAATTTTTATAAAAAATTGGGGTTTAAGGAAACTTATAGAAGGAAAAGATATTATGATAATGAAGATGCAATTGTAATGACAAAAGAAATTTAAAAGTTAAAGGATTATGTTAAGAGTAGGAATTAATGGATTTGGTAGAATTGGTAGAACCATTTTAAGAGCAAAACTTAAATATCCTGAATTTAAAAATTTTGATATAGTAGCTATAAACGATCTTTCTTCTCCAGAGATGTTAGCCTATTTGTTTAAATACGATTCAGTGTTTGGAAAGTTAGCCTATCAAATAGAAGTAGAAAAAGAATATATAAAAATAGGAGATAAAAAAATAAGAATATTCCAAGAACCTGATCCAGAAAAAATTCCTTGGGATGAGGAAAAAATAGATTATGTAATAGAGGCTACAGGAAGATTTACCGATGGGTCCTTAGCAAGAAAACACCTTCTTAGAGGTGTTAAAAGGGTAATTATTACAGCTCCTGCTATAAATGAGGATATTACCATAATTATAGGAACAAATGAAGAAAAATATGATCCTTTCAAGCATTATATTATTTCTACATCTTCATGTATTTCCAATGCTGCTACTCCTGTATTAAATCTTTTAATGAAATATTATGAAATAGAAAAATGTTATTTAAGTAGTATTCATGCTTATACTAACACCCAAAGGCTTCTTGATATGATTCATCCTAAGGATTTTAGAAGAGCAAGGTCAGCTCCATTAAATATGGTTCCTGTAAATATAGATTTTGAAACTATAGTAAAAGTTTTACCTGCCCTTAGAGGAAAGATTGAAGGTATTTGCATAAGGGTTCCTATTCCCGATGTATCTTTAAATGATTTTGTTATTCTAATAAAAGGAGAAACTACTTCCGCAGAAATAAATAAACTTTTCAAAGAAAATCAAAATAAATATTTAGGTTATACTGAAGAACCTGTGGTCTCTTCAGACATTATTGGAGAGCCGTATAGTGCTATTATTGACGGACTTAATACCAAGGTGATAGATAAAAATTTGATAAAATTATTAGCTTGGTATGATAATGAATGGGGTTATTCAGTAAGGGTTCTTGATTTGATAAATTATATAATTGAAAGAGAAATTTAAATATTTAAGTAAAAGATTACTTCTAAAGTTCTATTAATTAATTTAAGTCATACTTTTGTAGAAGAAATTCAATATGAACCTAAATATAATATCTTTTTAAAAATATTTTCTAATTTTCCAGCTCTAAAAAATTAGATAAAACTCTTGCTGAGAGAAATCTTTCGTCCTTATAAAAATAATTATATAAGTTTAGAAGAATTTAGAAATTTTATTTTAAAAATTTCTCCTTCTTCTTAAGCATAAGCAAAAATTCAGGAATATTGATTGACCTTTTATATTTTATTTTTTAGAAGTTTTAAAGTTAATCTCCCTTCTATGGCTTCCAATTTTTTATTAAAAAGGAAAAGTAATGATTCTTTAAAGTCTTAACTTCTTAATCAAATTCTTTTTTACTCTTTTAATTTGTGTTACTTTTGATTTTAACTCCGGTAGCCTGATCCCCTTGTTTTATTAATTTAATATGAACATAATATTGAGCAGCAAAATGGGGGACAAATTGTTTAGCTAGAATCTTTCCAGCTTCTGGAGGAATTTTACCGATACTTCCAGCTGTAGGGTCATAATCATATCTCAAAGTAATGATATTCATTGTTTTACTCGTTCCTAAGCTGACAATAACCGGAAAATTATAGGGATTAATTTTTTTAGCCTTTTCACACATCTGTTCAGCATTAAGAAGGGCAATCTCCCAGGTACGGTCAAAAGGTAAAGTGTTAAAAGACTCTTCAATAATAAAGTTTCTACCAACACTTAAACAATCAATTAGTAAACAGGGCATGAATAAGATAAAAGCAGGTACTTTTTTGCTCATTTTACCCTCTATCAAGCAACTACGCAGAATATTTTTAGTTTGTTAATCTTAGCTCGTCAATATAAAGATTGTTTTAAATTAAGGTTAAAAGACAAATAGGTATAGACTAAGAGGTATTATTTATACTAAAATTTTTAGCAACTCAGTCTTACAAACTAAAAATGCCATCTTTTAGGTATTAATATTTTTTTTGGTTAAAAAAGTTTTAAATAAGGTGATTTTTTCTTGACATTTAATTAACTTAATCTTTAATTTAAAAAAGATATATGATAAAATTGTTTATAATTATTACATAAAGAAGGGGGTAGGTAAATGAAAAAATTGGGTATAAATGGATTGGGAAGAATAGGTAAATTAACACTTTGGCATCATATAGCGAGAAAATATTTTGATGAAATTGTAGTAAATATAGGAAGAGAAGTAGGGACCTCCTTTTCTGATGTAGCAAATTATATAGAAAAAGATAGTACTTATGGATGGTTACAAGTTTATCTTTATGGATATAAAGGAAAGAGGGTAATTGAAAATTTAGATGAAAAAGAAGGTACTATGTATATAGATGGAATAAAGGTAAAAATTTTAAGAAAAACAAGAAACCCAAAAGAGATTAATTGGAGAGAGGAAGGGGTAAAACTTGTAGTAGAATGTTCTGGGAAATTTAGAGATCCTAATATAAGTCCAGAGGAACCTAAAGGTTCAGTTAGAGGACATCTTTTGGCTGGGGCTGAAAAAGTTATAGTTTCTGCGCCATTTAAAATAAAAGACAAAGAAAAGGGGATTCCAGAAGATTCAGTAACTATTGTTTATGGTATTAATGAAGAGGTTTATCAGCCTAATAAACATAATATTATTTCTTCAGCCTCTTGTACAACTACTTGTTTAGCTTATATGGTTAAACCTTTACTTGATTATTTTGGTCTGGATAGAATACTTTCAGCCTCTATGGTCACAATTCATGCGGTTACAAGTTCACAGGTAATTTTGGATAGACTTCCTAAAGAAGGGAAAGGAGACTTAAGAAGAATGAGAAGCGTGTTTAACAATATTATTTTAACTACTACTGGTGCAGCTGAGGCCTTAGGACTTGTTATACCTGAGATGCAAAAAATTGGATTTATGGCTAAAAGTGTAAGAGTGCCTGTAACTACAGGAAGTCTCATTATTTTAACAGTAAATATCCAAGATGAAAGTTTAGAAAATCCTATTACCAGAGATTTAATAAACAAAATATATGAGGAAGTAGCAAACAAAAAATATAAAGATTATCTTATATTTACTATGGAACAAAATGTTTCCTCAGATATTATAGGTTATCCAAGGGCAGCAGCTATTATTGAAGGAACTGAAACTTATACCCATACAGCTTTAGCTAAAGTGGGTAGTGATAAAACCTTTCCTATTACCCAAGTAGTAGTTTACGGATGGTATGATAATGAATTAGGATCTTATACTAATCTAATGGGTGATTTAACTGTGTTTATTGCTGAAAAGATGATATAATTTATGAAAAGAAGAAGGGGAAGAGAAATAGCACTTCAGATCCTTTATCAAAAAGAAGCAGCTCAAATATCTATTGATGAAGCTATCAGCAATTATGAAAAATATTTTAGTGTGGAAAATGGTGAAATATTGCAATTTGCTCAGGAATTAGTACTTGGAGTAGAGGAGAATATAGAATTTATAGATAATATAATTAAAAAATATACTCCTTCTTGGCCCTTGGAAAGGTTAAATCTCACAGATAAGAACATTCTTAGACTTGCAATTTACGAAATGTTTTTTAGACCGGATATTCCAGAGGTTGTTTCTATAAATGAAGCTATAGAACTTGCTAAACTTTACGGAACCGATGATTCTCCAGCTTTTATAAATGGAGTTTTAGATAATATTTACAAAAGGGAAATCAAAATAAAATCCAAAGATTTTTGATTATGAAAAAATCAAAAATCATTACTATAGATGGTCCTGCATCTTCGGGTAAGACAACTGTAGCCAAGATGATTGCTCAAAAATTAAATATTCCTTTGTTAGAATCAGGAACTTTATATAGATTTGCAACTTATCTTTTAATAAAATCAGAAAAGTCTGTTCAAACTTATATGGAAGATGAAAAAGCATTAATAAATTTTTTGAAAGAAACTTTTAAAAAAGTAAAAATAGAACTAACCCCAGCTGGAACATTTATTTATTGGAATGGAAAATTGATAAAAGAGGAACTAAGAGAAAAAGAAGTGGAAAATTTAGTTTCTCAAGTCTCCGCCAATAAAAAAGTTAGAGAAATTTTAACTGATTTTATGAGAGAGCTTGGTAAAACAGGTAATTTAATAACTGAGGGGAGGGATATGGGAAGTTTCGTTTTTCCCTATGCAGATATAAAGATATTTTTAACTGCTGATGAGAAAATAAGAGCAAAAAGAAGATTTAAAGAAAAAATGGAAAAAGGAGTTTGTAAGGAGAAAAATTTATATGAAGAAGTTTTTATTAACATAAAACTTAGAGATAAATTGGATAGTCAAAGAGAGATAGCACCTTTAATTATTCCTGAAGGAGCTTATATTATAGATACTTCCCATTTAACTCCAGAAGAAGTTTTAAATAAAATTTTAAAAATTATTGAATAAATTTAAAAGAATATGAAAAAAGAAGTTTTAAGTTTGGAAGAATTTATAAAAAGAGAAAAAGCTAAGGCAAGAAAACTTAGGAATACAAGATGGTGGAGAAAACAGTTAGAAAGAGGAATATGTTATTATTGTGGAAAAAAAGTAAAACCTGAAGAACTTACTATGGATCATAAAATTCCTTTATCTCAAGGTGGAACATCAGAGAGAATTAATATAGTTCCAGCATGTAAAGAGTGTAATAAAAAAAAGAAATATTTACTCCCTTGGGAATGGGATGAGTATTTAAAGAGTTTAAAGAGTGGGAATAGGGGGTAATTGATGTGCGGAATTATAGGATATATAGGAGAGAGACAGATTTTGCCTGTACTTTTAGAAGGTTTAAGAAGATTAGAATATAGAGGATATGATTCTGCTGGAGTAGTTTTTTTAGAAGATGAAAGGATAAGTATAATAAAAGTAAAAGGTAAAGTATTTGATTTAGAAGAAAAGATTTTTAATAATCTTCCAAAAAAACCTAAAGCTCCGGGGCTTGGACATACTCGGTGGGCTACTCACGGGGAACCCTCTGATGAAAATGCTCATCCCCACATTGATTGTAAAGGGATGTTAGCTGTTGTACATAATGGAATTATTGAAAATTATTATGAGTTAAAAAAAGAACTCCAAGAAAAAGGACACAAATTTAACTCAGCAACTGATACAGAGGTAATAGTTCATTTAGTGGAAGATTATTTAAATCAAGGATTAGATTTAAAAACAGCTTTTTTTTCAGCTTTAAAAAGGTTAAAAGGAGCCTATGCAATTGGTATTATTTCTAAAGAAAGTCCTGATTTTATAATGGTTGCTCGTAATCTTAGCCCTGTAGTTATAGGATTAGGAGAAGGAGAAAACTTTTTAGCTTCAGATATACCTGCTCTTCTTCCTTTTACCAAAAAGGTTTTATTTTTAAATGACGGAGAGGTAGCTATATTATTTAAAGATAAAATAAAAATTTTTGATTTAGAAGGAAATGAGGTAGAAAGAGATTTTATAGTTGTTTCTTGGGATCTTGCCTCTGCAGAAAAAGGGGGATTCCCCCATTTTCTTTTAAAAGAGATTTATGAACAACCAGATGCTATAAAACATACACTTTTAGGTAGAGTAGATTTAGATAGAGAGGATATAGACTTTTCAAAAGAAGTGCTTGAAAAGGAATTTTTTGAGAATATAGAAAAAATTTTTATAGTGGCTTGCGGAACATCTTATCATGCTGGGTTAGTAGCTAAATATTTAATAGAAAAAAATTTAAAAATACCAGTAGAAATTGATCTTGCTTCCGAATTTCGTTACAGACTCCCTTTAATAAATTCTAAAACTTTATTTATTGCTGTTTCTCAATCAGGAGAAACTGCTGATACCTTAGCGGGCTTAAGACTTGCTAAGCAACTTGGTGCTAAAATTTTATCCATTTGTAATGTTTTAGGAAGCACTATTGCCAGAGAAAGTGATGTAGTTCTTTATACCCAGGCAGGACCTGAAATAAGTGTTGCATCTACAAAAGCATTTATAACTCAAGTATTAATTTTTATTCTTTTTACTTTTTATTTAAAAAAATTGTTTTATAAAGAAAATGAAAGAAAAGAAAAAATAAAATCTTTGATAAAACTTCCTCAAATTCTTGAAAAATTTGTAAAGGAAGTTCATTTAGAAGTCAAAAAAATAGCCAAAAAATGGTGTAATATAGAAAATTGTCTTTATTTAGGAAGAAATATCTTATATCCTATAGCACTTGAAGGAGCTCTTAAGTTAAAAGAAATTTCTTATATTCATGCGGAAGGTTATGCTGCGGGAGAAATGAAACATGGTCCTATAGCTTTGATAGAAGAAAATTTTCCAACTGTTGTTCTTGCTGCTAAAGAAACTGGAATAATTTATGAAAAAACACTTGCTAATGCAGAAGAAATAAAATCAAGAAGAGGTCCTATCATAGCTTTTGTTTCAAAAAATTCAGAAGAATTTAAAAAATTATCTGAAGATTTAATAGAGATCCCCCTAACTTTTTATGAGTTTTTACCTATATTTTATGTAATTCCTTTACAGCTCTTTGCTTATGAAATGGCAGTTTTAAGAGGATGTGATATAGATAAACCTCGTAACCTTGCAAAAAGTGTGACTGTAGAGTAGGAGGTAGATTATGGAATGTAGAAAGGAGGAAAATCTAAAGAGATGTAATTGTACCTATGAACCTTGTCCAAAAAAGGGCATGTGTTGTGAATGCTTACATTATCATTTAAAAATGAGACAATTACCTGCTTGCTGCTTTCCTCCTGAATATGAAAAAACATATAATAGAAGTTTTGAACTATTTGTTAAATTAGTTCAGCAGGGAAAAATATAAATGGAAAGTGAAGCTTTAGCTGAAACAATTGTAAATCTTTTAGAATCAAAGAAAGCTGAAGAGATAATTTTAATAGATCTAAGAAGGAAGGTAGATTATACAGATTTTTTTGTAATTTGTAGTTCCCGTTCTACAAAACATACTCAAGGAATTTGTGAATTTATTTCTTTAGAATTGGAAAAATTAGGTATTAGACCACTTGGTATAGAGGGTCTTGAATTAGGACAATGGATTGTAATGGATTATGAAACAGTGATACTTCATATATTCTATGAACCTATTAGAAAAATTTATGCTCTTGAGGAACTTTGGGGAGATTTTCCTCTTCGGAAAAAACAGAAGAATCTTCAAGTTTCTCTTTCTCAAGAATAGTTAACCAATTTTCTATAGCTTCTATAAGTAAGTCTAAATTAGTTCCTTTTTTAGCAGAAATAGGAATAGCATCGTATTTTAAAATTAAATTTTTTAACCAGAGAGGTGAAAAGTTTTCTTTATTTTCAAGAAGATCTATCTTATTAAATACCAAAATTTTAGGTACATGTAAAAGATTCATCTCTTCAAGAATTTGTTCAACTGCCTTTATGTGATTTTCAAAATCAGGGTGGGAAATGTCAATTATATGTAAAAGAATATCAGCAGAATAGAGCTCTTCTAAAGTTGCTTTAAAAGCTTTTTTAAGATCCTCAGGTAGATCTCTTATAAATCCTACTGTATCTGTAAGAAGAAATAATTTTTCTTTTTTTGTTTTTATCAATTTTGTAACAGGATCTAAGGTAGCAAAAAGTTTGTCTTCTGCAAGATATTCAGTTTTAGCTAAAGTATTAAGTAAGGTAGTTTTTCCTGCGTTTGTATAACCAATAAGAGATACCACTTTAAAATTAAGTTTTTTTCTTCTTTTTCTTCTTAATTCTCTTTCTTGTGAAATCTTATTTAGTTCCTTTTCCAGTTTTGCAATTTTATCTTTTATTCTTCTTCTATCTATTTCTAATTTAGTTTCTCCAGGTCCTCTTCCTCCTATTCCTCCTGTTAAACGGGAAAAGGCATCATCTTTAGCTCTAAGACGGGGCAAAGCATATCTTAACTGAGCAATTTCAACTTGAATTTTTCCTTCCCTTGAGGATGCTCTTTGAGCAAATATATCAAGGATTAATTGAGTTCTATCTATAACCCTTAAATCTGTAAGTTCAGTTAAAGCCCTTACTTGAGAAGGAGTAAGTTCTCTATCAAATATAAGTAGATTAGCCCTATTTCTCATAGCTAAAATCATAACTTCAACAAGTTTCCCTTTTCCTATAACATATTTTGGATCAGGAGAAATTCTTTTTTGAACAATCTTACCTACTACATTAACTCCTGCAGTTTTTGCAAGTTCTTCAAGTTCTTCTATTTTTTCTTCTAAATATATATCCTTAGGTTCTTTAACAAAAATAAGAAATGCCCGGTCTTTATTTTCATCAATTTCTTTAAGGGGTCTAATTTTGTCTAATTCATCTTCCAAGTTTTTAATAAGTTCTAAAAAATTCTCTTTAAGTTCCCATACATAACAGGGCTTTAAAAAATAAAAGAATTTTTCTTCTTGATTAAGAAAGGTTTCTTTAAAAAATTCAGGATCAGGTAATATGTGAGCAATATAAATTTTTCCAGGTTCTCCATCTGTTTCCACTTCTAAGGCACCTATCAAATCTAATCTTAAAAGTGCTAAATCAAGAAGATCATCCTGATCGAGACCTGAAGTTTTATTTTTTTGGTTAATAAGATGGGTGTGAATAAATCTCAAGCCCTTTAATCTTGCTATATGATCGCGGTAACCTTTAAGTTCTGGGATTTCAATTTGATTAAAAGTTCCTACTATTACATAATCAATTTCTCCTTTTCTATTTATAAGAATTCCTACTTGACGATTTATTTCGGCAGAAATTTGAGAGATTTCTTTTGCTAATTCATGAGTAATAATAGAAGTAGGAGGAATTTTACGCCTATATAATTTTTCTAATTTTTTTAATTCACTTGATTTTAAACCTATAATATTTCCAAAAACTTGAGAACCCATTTACCTCCTAAAAAAAGTTTTTATAAATAAAATAATAAGATAAATTTTATTTATTACAAGGGTTGAAATTTTTTGATATTCTTAAATTTTTCAATAAGTAAAAATATAGCTACTCCGAAAGCTACAGCAACATTAAGAGATTCTTTTTCACCATAAAGAGGTATTTCTAAAATTAAATCTCCTTCAGAAAATATTTTTTCATCAACTCCAGTGACTTCATTTCCTATTACTAAAGCTAAAGGAAAATGCTCCTTTTTTAATTTTTGTATAGAGATGCTTTTTTCTGTAATTTCAAGAATGGCAATTTTAAAACCATCCTTTTTAAAATTTCTTATGGCATCAAAAGTATGAAGAAAATAATTCCAAGGAACAAGATTTGTAGTCCCGAGAGCTGTTTTTTCTATCTTCGGATGTGGTGGACATGGTGTTATTCCACATAAAATGAGTTTTGAAATATAAGCACATTCAGCAGTACGAAACATGGAACCAACATTATAGGCACTTCTTATATTATCAAGAATTGCTACAATAGGAAATCTTTCTGGAGGACGATTTTTTCTCCATTTTTTTAAAATTTCTTCTCCTTCAAGCTTTTTATAATTCATGGAGATTTTAAGCTTAATATTTGCTATAATTATAATTTAATTTTGTAGTAAAATAAATACATGAAAATTGAATACCCCTTTAATTTTGAAAAGATAAAGGCTACTTTTTTAGAAAGAATTAATCGTTTTGTAGTTAAAATAAAAATAAAAGAAAGAGAAGAATTAGCCTACCTTCCTAATCCAGGAAGGCTTTGGGAACTTTTATTGCCTAGAAAATCCCTTTTAATTTTTAAAAATAAAAAAGCTTCCAAACTTCCTTATACTATTTTAGCCTGTGAAAAAGACTCCAATTATATCCTTCTTCATACTCACTTAACTAATAAAATTATTAAAAAACTAATCGAAGAAGAAAAAATTCATTTCTGGAAAGACTACAAAGTTCTAAAAGAAGAAGCTAAGTTCAATTCCTCAAGGTTTGATTTAGTGTTAGAAAAGAAACAAACTTTTAAAAAATTGGTTTTAGAAGTCAAAAGTTGCACGCTCTTTGGTAAAGAAATAGCTATGTTTCCTGATGCAGAAACTAAAAGAGGAACAAGACATATTTTAAAATTAGCTGAGCTTAGAGGAAAAGACCTTAAAGGGGGCGTTCTTTTTGTTATTATGAATCCAGAAATTAAATACTTTTTACCTGCCTATCATATTGATTATCAATTTTCTAAAGCATTAATTGAAGTTAAAGATAAAATAGAAATAAGGGCTATTGCTTTAAAATGGGATGAAACCTTTACTTATGTAAAAGAAGTAAAGGAGCTTAAAATACCTTTTGATTTTTTGGAAAAAATAAAAGATAAGGGGGTATATCTTTTAATTTTTAAAATAAAAAATAAAGAAAAGCTAAAAATTGGAAATTTGGGAGAAAGGATCTTTAAAAAGGGATTTTATGTTTATGTAGGTTCTGCTATGAATAGTCTAAGTAAGAGAATTAATCGCCATCTTAGAAAAAATAAAAAATTAAAATGGCATATAGATTATTTACTTCAAAAAAGTGAAAATTTAAAAGCTATTCCTATAAGAGGTTTTGAAAAAATGGAATGTGAAATTGCTAAAGAAATTTCTTTAATTTCTCAAGAAATAATCCCTAATTTTGGAGCTTCAGATTGCAAATGTAAATCTCACCTTTTTTATTTTCCTTATAATCCTCTTCAAAAAGAAGAGTTTCAAAAACTAATTATTGAATATAGAATAAACAAAATTAACCATGTTTTTACCAAAAATTAAAATTAAAACAGGAAAAAGAAGTGTTATATTTTTTACTTTACCTGAATGGAACTATGCTAAAGAAAAAATTCTCACAGGAAAAAATGTAAGCTTTTTAAATTTACAAATTAGATATAATGAAAGATCTCTCATTTTAGGTCCAGTGATAGGAGCTTCCTTTTTAAGTATAATTTTAGAGGTTTTGAAATCTTTGGGAATAGAAGAAATTATTGGGATAGGTTGGGCTGGAAAATTAAGTTTTAAAGTAAATAGAGGGGATCTCTTTTTACCACTTAAGGCTTATACTAAGGAAGGAGTAAGTAAATTTTATATCCCTAAAAAAAGAGTTTTTTACCCTGATAAAGCTCTTTTTAAAAAAATAGAAAAAGAAATGATAAAAAGAAACATAAACTTTAAAAAAGGGAATATCATTTCTGTTGATGCACCTTTTGTTTTTGAAATAAAAAAGGAGCTTTTAGAAAAATGGAAAAATGAGGCAGAAACTCTTGATATGGAAACTTCCGCTTTATTTTCTATTGGCAAGTCTTTACAAATAAAAGTTATGGCTTTACATTTTATAATTGATGAAGTTGGAAAATTTTTTAATAAAAGACCTGAAGAGGAAATTAAAATTAAAAGACAAAAAGTTTTTAAAATACTAAAAGATTTTTTGGATTATAAAATATGAGTATTAAAAAAAAGAAAAGAAATCCCTTTGAGATTTTTGGACTTTCTCCTCAGATTGTTAAAGAACTTGATGAGGAAGTTTTATTTAAATTAATAAAAGCTATTTACAAAGTTTTTCAATTAACTTATCATCCTGATAAGGGAGGAGACCCTAAAAAGGCTTTAGAAATTAATCTTGCTTTTGAAAATCTCAATTTAGAAAAGAATCCAGAAAATTTTAGAAATTATCGGAAAAAATATCTAGAAAGGCTTTCCAGAAAAACTTTACAAAAGGAATTAGAAGAATTAAAAGCCCAAAATAGAAAGCTAAACTTTTATAACGAGCTTTTAAAAGAAAAACTTTGGCAATATTTAGAAAATGGTTTTGAATTTTTGAGAAAAATTTTTGAAGAGAGTAGTGGATTAAAACTTAGAATTTTTGATATAGTTACTTATATGAATTTTTCAGGTTTTAGGAACACAAAAAAACAGATGTTTTTTAAAGATCTTATTTTAACAAAAAATTTTATCTTAAAAAGAAGAGTTTATGAAAAATATTATATAAAATTTCTAAAATATAAATATATTGGTTGTATAAAAAGAGAATATTTAGAACCATGGGTATTATTAGAAAGAGAATTCAAAGATGAAACCAAAAGCTTTAAAAATTTTATTTCTAAGGAGGCATTTATAAAAGAATGCCTTGTGTTTTTAGAAGCAGAGATCAAATCTAATTCTTATATATTTTTTTATGATTCTGAGGATTTTCAAAGAGTCTTTTTAGAAGGAGTGGTAATAGATTTTGAAAGATTAAGAGAAGATGAATTTTTTGATATTCTTAAAAATAAAACTATTAATTGGGAAAAAAGAGTTGGAACTTTAAACAATTTTAATAGAGAAATTAGTGAATTTTAATGTAATAGATGAATATTTCCTATGGAAATTCTTTTTAAACCAGCTTTTTTAGCCATTTCGTAACATCGATAAGCTAAATCTTTAGAAGTTAAAGGTAAATCTCTCATATAAAAATGTGGATAAAAGGCAAGCAATCTATAAGGGATTTCAGGATTTAAATTAGCTATAAATTTAGCAATTCCCTCAATTTCTTTTTCATCTATATATCCTGGAACAAGAAGAGTGCTTGCAATTAATAATGGCACTTTTGGTCTATCCTTTATGTATTGAGAAACAAAGGCAAAATTTTCAAGAACCTTTTTATTTGATATACCAGTTAAAGCAATATGCAAGTTTTCATTCCAAGCTTTTAAATCAAATTTTATACAACCACCGGAAATTAATGAAAGTTCAATAACTTTTTTAAGCATATTTTTGTTCATAAGACCATTAGTTTCCCAACAAATTCTAAGGATTTTATTTTTTTTGTTTTCTAAAGCTTTTTCGGAGGCTTTAATAGCAAAAGGAAGTTGTGGAGAAGGATCTCCTCCAAAATAACAAATACAGGCAACTTTTGGAGTTAAAGCATTTAAAAATTCCTCTATGGATTTAATTTCAGGTCTTAAGGTAAGATCTCTAAAATGCCAGTTTTGGCAAAAGAGACAATCAAGGCTACAAGCATGGAAAAATACAGCTAAATTGTAATAGCCATATTCAGCTCCTGGTTGATATGCAAATTCAGGATATCCACATCCTGTTCCTGCTGGGCACACCCAATCTGCCACACAATTAGTAGGTAAAGGATCAAGATACCAAGAAACCTTAGCTTCTTTATAAGTTGGTCCTATTAATTTTCCTTTTATATTTTTTCTTAATCCACAAAAACCAAAGTGATTTTCAGGGATTTTACATTCATTACCACAAATTTTGCATTTTATACCTTCTTTTGCAGAAGGAGGGGAAGAAGGAAGATTAAAGGGTTTTCTACTTTCTTGATGAGCCTTTTCTATAAAAGGTTTTGTTTTTTCTGGAAAGTTTCTTAAACAATCTATACAAACTTCTAAAATCTTAGAAATAATAGATTTTTCTTCTTTGCATACCTTACAAATCATTTTATGCAAATTCCTAAACCTTTTAAATAAAAAGTTTCTTCCACAAAGGGATTAATTGGATGATCAGGTGCTTGGAATCCATGAAAAATAATGGTTCCTTCTTTATTTAGTTTCTTTAAACTATTTTTAATCATCTCTTTCATTTTTTCAAGCTTTAAAAAATAGGAACAAGAAAAAGCAAATAAAAATCCCCTTTCTAAAGCTTTAATTCCTGAAAAATAAAGATTTTCATATTTTTTTTCTCCCGCTTTTATATCTCTAAAAGTTTTTATAAAAGCAGGGGGATCAAGAATAAGAAGGTCCGATTTAGGAGGATTTTTAAGGATTTGTAACATATCACCTTGTATAGTTATTATTTTATCTTTCCATCCATTAATTTTAGCTATCTCTTCAGCTAAACCTAAGGCAAAGGCTGATCTATCAATAAGGTAAGCTTTTTTAGCTCCACCTTTTAAAGCATAAAAAGAAAAAGCTCCTATATAAGAAAATCCATCTAAAATTACAAAATCTTTAGCTATATTTTTAAGAAATCTTCTGTTTTCTCTTTGATCTAAAAAGAAACCAGATTTCTGCCCTTTTAAAATAGGAATTAGAAATTTTATTTCATCCATTTTAACTAAGATTATTTCTTCTGTTTTACCATAAACTATTTCTACATAAAGCTCAAGGTTTTCTTCTAATCTTTTAGAAGAATTATTTTTTAAAACTATAGCTTTAAAATCAAAAAGATTTTTAAGAGCAGTTATTATGAAATCTTTTAACTTTTCCATTCCCAAAGTCTGTATTTGAACAACAGCTATATTTTTATAAATATCTACAATAAGCCCAGGCAAAAAATCTCCTTCAGAAAAAATAAGTCTGAAACAGCTTTCCTTTGGATAAAAATATTTTCTTAATTCTAAAGCCTCAGAAAATCTTTTTAAAAAGAATTTTTCATCGATAACTATATCTTCTTTTGCGAGAAGTTTTAAAGAATAATAACTTTTTGGATTAAAATATCCACGCCCAAGAAAAAAGTTATTTTCAGAAGTTATATCTACTATAGAGCCTTCCGGAATTTCATCTTTAATTTTTTCAAATTGAAAAATCTCTTGAGAGGGGAACCACAAATGATTTTCCAAATATCTCTTAACACCCCTTTTATTAAGTTTGATAATTGGATATTTCATAGGGCTTATGTATTTCTAATTTTATAGCTTTAGTAGGGCATATTTTAAGACAATTTAAACACCTTATACATTCTATAGAATTAATTTCTTCAGGAAGATGTAAATTTACAGGACAAACTTTTTCACACACCTTACAAAAATTACAATCACTTTTAATTAAAGAGAGTCTTAAAATTCCTATTTTATTAAAAAATCCATATATAAGCCCAAGGGGACAGAGGTTTTTACAGAAAAATCTAAAATTTACTAAACACAAAATTAAAATTAAAATCAAAATAAAAGTTTTTAGATAAAAAACAAAACCTGCAAGGAAAAACAATGAGGGATAAAGTAAAAGATTAAAGTATCCAGCTTCTATAGTTCCTGCAGGACATATATATTTGCAAAACCACAAAATTCCATAACCAATTTCATTTAATATAAAAAGAGGTAAAAGGACTACGAAAAAAATTAAAAATATAAATTTTAAATAACTTTCTATATGTAAAGGGAAATTAATTTGTCTTTTTATAAATGGTATTTTATATATAAGCTCTTGTAAAAATCCAAAAGGACAAAGCCATCCACATATAAACCTTCCCAGAAAAAGTCCAAAAAATAAAAAAAAACTAAAAATATATAAAAAAGAGCCTATCAAAATTTGCCAAGAAAGAACTCTTACAGAAATAAAAAAATTTTGCAAAATTCCTAAGGGGCAGGTAAATAAACTAGCAGGACAAGAATGGCAATTTAGTCCAGGTCCACATAAATTTTTAAGAAATCCGTTATAAATAGTGGGATTTGCTAAAAATCCTATGTAACCATTATGAATGAAGGTTGAAGCCAACTGAAACCATTTTCTTTTCATTCCTCTAATCCCATACAGGAAAGACAGAGGATTCCTGCTCTTTCTTTTATGAAGTTATTTCCCCCTAAAATTACACCTAAGAAAAAGCAAATAAATATGAGAATCCATAGAAAGAAAATAATTTTTTTCATTTAATTAAGTTTTTGTTTTATATAATCTGCAAGGTCTTTAGCTATTTTTTCTATAAGTTCTTTTTTTTCTCCTTCAACCATTATTCTATATTTAGGCTCAGTTCCAGAAGGTCTAATTATAATTCTTCCATTTTTCCCTATTTTAGATTTTGCTAATTTTATTTTTTTTTCAAGTCCCTCGATTTCTTCTACAGGTTTTTTCTCTTTAACTTTTACATTTATCATTATTTGAGGAAATTTTTCAAAAGGAGGGATAAGTTCTGAAAGAGGTTTTTCCTTTTCTTTTATTAAAGAAATAAGTCTTATTCCTGTAAGAAGTCCATCACCAGTAGTTGCTTTATCAAGAAAAATGATATGTCCTGAGGTTTCTCCTCCCAAAATACTTCCTAATTCTTTCATTTTCATAAGTACATACCTATCCCCTACTGAGGTTCTGACAAAAGATATACCCTTTTTTTCTAAAAATTTTTCCAATCCCAAATTATTCATTATGGTCCCAACAACAGTATTATTTAAGAGAAAGCCCTTATTTTTGAAATCAAGAGCAAAAAGAGCTAATATATCATCTCCATCTATTGAGTTTCCTTTTTCATCAATTACTACAATTCTATCTCCATCTCCATCAAGCGCTATTCCGAGATGAGCTTTATTTTGAATAACTAACTCTTTTACTTTTTCGGGATATAAGGCGCCGCAATTTTCATTTATGTTTATTCCATTTGGACTACATCCTATAGGAATAACCTCTGCTCCAAGTTCTTCTAGAACTTGAGGTCCTATTTGATAGGCAGCTCCATTTGCACAATCTATGATAACTCTTAATCCCTCAAAATTTAAATAAGGAGGTACTACTGACTTTAAATGCACTGCATACCTTCCAGGGGCATCTTTAATTCTATAAGCTTTACCAAGTTCACTTTTTAAGCATCTCTTAGTAGAAAAGGCTTCATCAAAAATAAGGTTTTCTATTTTTTCTTCCAATTCATCTGGAAGTTTATAGCCATTTTTGTCAAAAATCTTTATTCCATTATCATAATAAGGGTTATGAGATGCTGAAATCATTACTCCTGCATCAGCTCTCATATCTTTAGTTAAGAAAGCCACTGCTGGGGTAGGTAAAGGTCCTACTAAATAGGTTGATACTCCCATTGAACAAAGTCCTGCAACTAAAGAAGATTCAAATATGTATCCAGAGAGACGGGTATCTTTTCCGATAAGGACTTTGCTAAAATAGATATTGTGGTTTTTAAATAAGTAGCCTATGGCTCTTCCTACTTGTAAAGCTATTTCAGGAAGCATAGGAAATACATTTGCTTCACCTCTTATTCCATCAGTTCCAAATAATTTCTTTTTCATAGGATACCTCCTTATTCGCGATAGATAATTTTTATCTTCTCAGGATATACAGATATTACACCAGGGGGAATAACTAAATCAGCATCTATTTCTTTTTTTATTTTTAATTTTAAAATATCTAAGGGTTGAGTAGTTACATAATAGGTATTAACCAAAACTTCTACTGGAGCTTTAATAGTTACATAGGAAGGTTTAATTGTAAGCTTAAATTTTTTAGGAAAATTTCTTTCTGTTTCATAAACTGGTTTTATAGGGACTCTTTTGACATCTAATCTTTTTATTACTAAGGTTATTAGATCAGGCTTAAGCTCTTTTATTTTTAAATTGGAGGGAAGATTTAATCTTTCTATAGGTACTCTTATTTGATGAACTCCTGGAGGATATTTTGATATATCTATTTCTAATTTTAAATCATTAGAGGGGAAATTTCTTAAGATTCTTCTTGTAGCTTCAACTTTTAAAATAACCTCAGAAGGGCTTATTTCTACTAAATAATTGGGATTAAAATTTTTCCTAAATATAGGAATTTCAAGATCTTTCTCCACGGGTTTTCCTAAGACAACAAAATACCAAAGGATAATAGCTAAAAAAAAGGAAATAATTTTTAATTTATGCTCCCTTTTGAATTTCATAACCTATTCTTACCCACCAAGGAGCTTTGGATTCAAATCCTAAAAGTTGAGAAAGCATTTTTCTTAAAGTTGCAGGAGTGATATCTCTTATTATTTTACCACTAACTGCTAAGGAAATATAACCTGTTTCTTCTGAAACTACTATAGATACTGCATCTGTAATTTCTGTAATTCCTATAGCTGCTCTATGTCTTGTTCCTAAATCCTTTGCTATATCTGGATTAGTAGAAAGGGGTAAAATTACTCCAGCAGCAAGAATTTTCCCTTTACTAATTATAACTGCTCCATCATGTAAGGGACTTATGGGATTAAAGATACTAATTAGAAGTTCTTTAGTTACTTTAGAATCAATTGTAGTTGCGCCTTCTAAAAAATCTTTTAGACTAATTTCTCTTTCCAAAGCAATAAGAGCCCCTATTCTTTTTTCTGCCAAGTTTGTAACAGCTTTAACAATTTCTTCTATCTCATGGGAAAATTCAGTTTGGATTTTTAAAAAAGTGGGTTTTCCAATTTGAGCAAGAGCTCTCCTTATATCATCTTGAAATACAATAATAATTAGAATAAATATGGAAGACATAAAGGTATTTAAAATCCAATTTAAAGTTAAAAGTTGAAGCACATCTGAGATAAGATACATTAAAACTATTATAGTTAATCCTGCGGCCATTTGAAAAGCTCTACTTCCTTGAATTAAAAGAAAAATTCTATATATTATAAAAGTTACAATAGCTATATCTAAAATATCTTTAAGGGTTAAAGCTTTAAAAATTTCCCATAACTTTTCAAAATAGAGATTCAAAGTAAGCTCCTTAATTTTCCATTAAAAATTTAAAGGTAGCAAGTGCATCCTTATTAATATCTACTTTATGAACCCTTAAAAAGTGTACCCCCTTTAAATAGGCAAAAAGAGAAACTCCTACAGTTCCTCCATCTCTATGAGCTGGAGGCTTGTTTATAATTTCTCCTATAAAACTTTTTCTTGAATGTCCTATCATAAGAGGGCGATTAAGCTCTTTAAAGGAGTCAATGTTTTTAAGAATTTGTAAATTATGGTTGAAAGTTTTTCCAAATCCTATGCCAGGATCAATTATTATATTCTCAAAGGTAACTCCTCTTTTTACTAAAAATTCAATTCTTTCTTTTAAAAATTCTTTAATTTCTTTAACTACATCCTTATAAGTGGGATTTATTTGCATAGTTTTTGGATTACCCTGCATATGCATAATTATAACAGGACAACCAAAATCTTTTACCACCTCAATCATTTTTGGATCAAAACGCAAAGCACTTATATCATTAACTATATTTGCCCCTGCTTTTAGGGCTTCTTTAGCTACCTTACTTTTGTATGTATCTATAGAAATAATAGCTTCTGGAAACTCATTTTTAATAGCCTTAATTACTGGTATTACTCTTTTTAATTCCTCTTCTTCAGAGATAGAATCAGAAAAAGGGCGGGTTGATTCCCCTCCTACATCAATAATCTCTGCACCCTCTTCTAAAAGTTCTTTAGCTCTTTTTAAAGCAGATTCTATATTTAAATATTGACCTCCGTCTGAAAAAGAGTCGGGAGTGATATTTAATATCCCTACAAAATAGGGAGAATTTTTCCAGTCTAAAATTTTAGAACCTAAATTTAAAGGCGGAAACATAAAAATTTAATTTCCTTCAAGAATTAACTTAAATCTATCTGCATCTATAGTTTCTTCCTCTAATAAGGTATGAGCAATTTTATGAAGTTTTTGTAAGTATTGAGTTAATATAGTTTTAGCCTTTTCGTAACAACTCATTACAATACTTTTTATTTCTTCATCTATTATACGGGCAGTTTCTTCTGAAAAATCTTTAATTTGGAACATTTCTTTACCTAAGAAAATATGTTCTTCACTTCTTCCTAAGGTGATAGGTCCTAATTTTTTACTCATTCCCCAGTTACATACCATTTTTCTTGCAATTTGGGTAGCCTTTTTAAGATCATCTTGAGCACCGCTGCTTACTTTATTAAAAACTATTTCTTCGCTAACTCTTCCTCCAAGAAGAACTGTAATCTTTTTTAGCAAATATTCTTCTGTATAAATGTGTCTATCATCCAAAGGTAATTGTTGAGTAACTCCTAAAGCTTGTCCTCTTGGAATTATACTTATCTTATGAACAGGGTCAGGATCCGGAAGATAATAAGCTACTAAAGCATGACCTGCTTCGTGATAGGCTATAATTTTCCTTTCTTCTTCATTTAAAATAACCCCCTTTCTTTCTTTCCCAATAAGAATTTTATCTTTTGCTTCTTCTAGATCTTCAATTCCGATTTTCTCTTTACCCTTTTTTGCAGCAATTAAGGCAGCTTCATTAAGCATATTTTCTAAATCAGCCCCTGTAAAACCAGGTGTACCTTTAGCTATAGATTTAAAATCAATAGACTCATCCACTTTAAACTTTTTAGCATAAAGTCTTAAAATAGCCTCCCTTCCATTAATATCTGGAGGTGGGACAAATACTTGTCTATCAAATCTTCCAGGTCTTAAAAGTGCAGGATCTAAAATGTCTGGTCTATTTGTAGCAGCTAAGACAACAATACCTTCTCCTGTGTCAAAACCATCCATTTCAACCAGCAATTGATTTAAAGTCTGTTCTCTTTCATCATGTCCTCCACCAAGCCCAGCTCCTCTTTGTCTTCCTACTGCATCAATTTCATCAATAAAAACAATACAAGGAGAATTAGTCTTTGCTTGAGCAAAAAGATCCCTTACACGTGCAGCTCCTACTCCAACAAACATTTCAACAAAATCAGAACCACTTATACTGAAAAAAGGTACCCCTGCTTCTCCAGCAATAGCCTTTGCAAGGAGAGTTTTTCCTGTTCCAGGAGGTCCTACAAGTAAAATTCCTTTTGGTATACGAGCACCTAATTTAGTAAATTTTTGAGGATTTTTGAGAAATTCAACTATATCCTGAAGTTCTTCTTTAACTTCTTCTATTCCCGCTACATCATTAAAGGTAACTTTGGTATTTCCTTCTTTAATTAATTTAGCTCTACTTTTTATAAAAGAAAAAGGTTTGTTAGTAGGTTGTAGCTGTTTCAAAAAAATGATCCACAATACAATTAATATTAAGAAGGGAAGCCAAGAAATAAGAAAAGAAGTAATCCAGCTATTTTGATTTTCAGGTTTAGCAACAATTTTTATATTTTTTTTCTTTAAAAGAGGTATCAATTCGGTATCATCTGGAGCATAAGTTACTATATGGTGACCTGAAGAAAGTTTTCCTGTAATTTTTTTGCCTTCTATAGTTACTTCTTTAATTTGGTCATTATTTACTTTTTCTAAAAATTCAGAGTAGCTCACATTATTAGTATTGAGGGTAAGATAAAATCCCTTTTCTGAAAAAAAGAAATTATAAAAAATTAAAACAAATACACTTATAACTATCCAAATAACAAGGGTTTTACCAAAATTTTTCATGAAACTATTAAACCTCCTTAATTTATTCTAAAAATAAATTTATTACAAGTTTTTGTAAAATCAACAAAAGAAAATTTAATTAATTTGTAAAATTATAAGTTCCTTTGTTTTCTCAGTTATTTCGTATTCAGGATGGATATATAAATTCCATACTCCTACAATTTCTTTTTTCTGTTCTATTAATAATATATCTTCTCTTAAATAATGGGGAATTTTTTTCTCTAAGAAAAATTTTTTTAGTTTTTTATGTCCAACAAAAGGAATATATATTTTATCTCCTGGTTTTTTCCTTCTTATTATAAAAGGAAAAGTAAGCCTCTCAGCAGAAAAAAGCATGCTATTTTCTGGTTTCATAAAATCTTTGATAAAAGAGGTCTTAAAAACTTTAAGTATCCGGTTATTAGGTAAAAGATATTCTCCTTCTTTTGAGATAGTAATTTCAAAATAAGGAAAAGAAAATAGTTTTTTAGTGAAAATTATATAGCCGGGTCCTCTATAAGCTAAAAAATTTCCTGGCAAATATACAGGTCCTTTAGTTTTTTTAGTTATTAAATTTTCTAAGTTTTCAAGATGGGGATAAGTTATTCTAAATAAAGGAATTTTTGCTTCCTTAAAAGCAAGAAAATATATTCTTCTTCTTAAAATAGGATGAATTTGTTTTAATTCGTGAAGTTTTAAAGCTACCTCTCCTTCTAAGTAAAATTTTATTTCTTCAAATTTACTTTTAGCAAGTTCTTCAATAAGTTCTTCTTCCTCAGCTATTAAAAAAGCAGTTTTCCTTATATTTTCCTTAATCTTTTTATTGAAATTATTTTCTAAAAAGGGGATTAAAATGTGTCTTATTTTATTTCTCAAAAATCTTAAGTCCCTGTTAGTTTCGTCTTCTCTCCAGGTTAGACCTCTTTCTAAAGCAAATTTTTTAATTTCTTCTTTAGTAACAAATAAAAGGGGTCTTACAATTAGATCTTCCCTTTTAACTGGGATACCAGCAAGTCCTCTTTTTCCAGTACCTTTAATAAGTTTCATAAAAATTTCTTCTGCAAGGTCATCTAAATGATGAGCAAGAGCTATTTTTTGGAAGTCATATTTTTTGGCTAAATAATACCAGAGGTTATATCTTAATTCTCTTCCTGCCATTTCTAAACTTAAGCCTTCTCTTTGGGCATAAGCTGGAACAAAAGAAGCAGTATAAAAAAAGGGGATTTTCTTTTCCTTACAAATTTGATATACAAAAAGAGCATCTTTATAAGAATCTTTTCGGATCTTATGATCATAATGAGAGACAAAAAGACTTAAATTATATTCTTTTTTTAAAAGATATAAAGTTTCTAAAAGGACAACTGAATCAAGACCTCCTGAAACTCCCAGAAGAACTCTATCACCTTTTTGAAATAATTGGAATTTTTCTATATACCTTTTAACTAATTGAATAAACATTTTTTAAGCAAGAAAATTAAGAATTTCTTTTGCATTTTCTGGATTTTTTTCAAAAGAAATTTTAGCAAGTTGAGAAAGTTTAGAAGATACTTTTGAGGGAAGGGGAAGAGGAGGATAGTTTAAAAAATAAGATTTTAAGGGTTCAGGAATTGGTATTTTAAGCTTTTCTGTAAGATCTTTTATGATTTTTTCTTTGTTTTCAATTCCCCCAATTTCTGCTTCTGAAATTTTAAGTCTTTCAAAAAAACTTAAAATATAAGAAAGATCAAAGGATTTATAAAATTTTTCAGTTTCCGCTTTTAAAATATTATAAGTTTTTTCAACCCTTTTGTATTCCTTGAAATAATTGTTTAAAATGTTATAGAGGCGTTTATATATATTGTAAAAAAGTTTTACAAATTTCCCTTTAAAGGTAAATCCAAAAGGAGAAAATATATTACTAAAAAGTCTTTTTTTTAGTTCACCTTCAGGTAATTTATAAGTATTTTCATAAAATACTAAACTTTTTTCACAACTTATTTTAAGGGGAAAGGAAGTTAGGTTTTCAAATTCTTTTATTAAATTTTCATCTTTATCAAGGATAAAATATATCCTCCAAGCATTATTAAAAATTCTTTTTTGGATTTTTTTAAGATTTTCTAAAAAACTTTCGTAATTTTTCCATTCCTCTTCTAAATATAATTTCTCTGAAAAATAATTTTCTATAATTTCTCTTTTTATCTCTGAGGTTAAACTTTCTAAATAATCTTCCCAATCTTTTTCCATAAGCTCTAATATTTAAAATTTGGTTTATCAGCTTCTAAATAAAATTTAAAGGGACCTGATTTATTTTCATTTAAAGTATAAGTAACATCTGTAATACCAAGAGTAACACCAGCATAGACTTTATCAAGAACTCTAATGGTTCTTGATTTATACTCAGCAATTAATTTTTTCAAATTACTTATTTCTTCTTTTAATTTTTCTAAAGCATTATAACATTTTTCAGCTTCTTCCTCTAATTTTGATAAAATCTTTTCTTTTTGTTCGCTTAATTTTCCATATTTTTTCAATTTTTTGCCTAATTTAATACCTTGTTCAAGTCTTTCTAAAACTTCTTTTATTTTCATTTCCTCTTTTAAGGCTTTTTTATAAGGTTCTATAAGTTCAGGATTATATCCTGCAAATATTTTAGTAGGGGTATGAGAATCGTTACCCAAAATTTTAGCTTCAATATTCCCACTACATTTTATTTCTCCTCCATAAATAATTCCCTTTCCTGAAGTAGCGATAATATTTCCATAAACAATACATTTTGAGAATAGGAGATAATTGGTAATAGTAAGATTACCTTCTATTTCTATAATAGCAAATTCAACAGTCTTAATTTGGGCATTACCCTTTACTTTTACTTGGGTTTCTTCACCTCTTATAATTCCTTGACAAACAAAAGATCCTTTAACATCTATGTAAACTTTATTTTCTGTACCACCTTGTAATTCCAAGTCTCCTTCGCATATTACTTTGAATCCAAATTTTATGTCTCCTTGTACAATAAGTTTTTTACCTGTAAAATATACATTCCCTGTTGAAAAATCTACATCCCCTTTTAGAGTATATTCAGGATATATTTCAATTAAATCCTTCTCAATTACTACAACTCCGCTTTCCTTAGTTTTAATTAAGCTATCTTTTTCATCTATATACAAATTTTTTCCAAGTGTAAAAGGAGGTTTTTCAGATAAAGGAGGAGGATCAACAGGGTCTCCCCATATATTAGCTCCGGGTGTTCCTGGAATTGAGGGATACCAAATTCCTATAGCATCTTCACTCTTAACACATATTATACTCTGACAAAGATCTCTTAAATCTTCTGCTTCCTCTTTAGAGACTTCTCTACATTTTGCTTCTAAGTCTTTGTCTTTTTTTAAGAGAGGTAAAAATTTTTCAAAAAATTCTATTCGCTCTGGAATAGGATTTTTTGGAGCTATACCCTTAGCAACAATTAACATGTTATCAACAAAGTCTGGATCCTCTAAAACCCCTATAATTTTATTTTCTTTTAATTGAGCACTTATCTTTTCCCATTTTTCTCTTAAAGAATTTATAATTATAGGATTTTTGGGATCTACTTCTAAATAAAGATACATATCATCAGGAGAAACCTTTATCACAAATTCATCAATAAATATTCCCTCTTGTTTAGCTTGAACTCTATCTATCATTTTTTAACTTTTCTCCAGGTCTTTTCTTCACCCTTTAAAAGTCTTTTAATATTTTCTTTATGTTTTATCCAAATTAATGTAGCTAAAAAAAGGCTGCATATACTATATTCGGAAGGATAATTCATAAGAAAAATATTTAAAGGAAGTAAAGCAGTAGCTAAAAGAGATCCTATAGAAACATAATTTGATATAAAAACAGCTATTAAAAAAATTACTAAAGAAATAAGCATTGCTTTAGGAGCAAGGACTAAAAATACTCCAATAGTGGTTGCTACACCTTTTCCTCCTTTAAATTTGAGAAAAATAGAAAAGAGATGTCCTAATACTGCAAAAAGGGCTGTTCCTGCTAAAATTAAATTTTTGGAATAAGGGATTTTATCTAAAAATAAAAAGGCAATAAAAAGTGCTAAAACTCCTTTTAAGGAATCACCTAAAAAAGTAATGATGCCCCATTTTTTTCCTAAAAGTCTTGCTACATTGGTAGCTCCTGGATTTTTGCTTCCCTCTTTTCTTGGATCTACTCCTTGAGGTAAAGAAACAAGGAGAGCAAAAGGAATAGAGCCTAAAAGATAGCTAAAAAAAAATAAAAAAATTAATTTAAACACATAGATTATTTTAATAAAAATTGAGAAAAAAACAAGAAAAACTTAGACAGGATATACACTTACTAATTTTTTTCCGTTTCTGGTTTCAAATTTAACTATACCCTCAATTTTTGAAAAAATAGTATAATCTTTACCTAATCCAACATTAAATCCTGGATAAACTTTTGTACCTCTTTGTCTTACAATAATTTCTCCAGGTTTCACATATTGTCCACCAAATCTTTTAACCCCTAAACGTTTAGAAGTGGAATCTCTTCCATTTCTTGAAGCACCACCTGATTTTTTATGAGCCATTTATTTTCCTCCTTTTATAATAAAATTTCTCTAATTTCTATAGTAGTATAAAGCTGTCTATGTCCCTTTTTTCTTTTATAACCTTTTTTGGGTTTTTTCTTAAAAACAATAACCTTAGGAGCTTTACCTTGTTCAACAATAGAAGCTTTAACTTTTGCACTTTCAACCAAAGGAGTTCCAATTTTAATTTCTTTATCAGTCTTTACCAATAAAACTTCATTAATTTCAACAATATCTCCAACTTTACCCTCGATCTTTTCAACCTTTAGACGATCTCCAGGTTTTATAATATACTGTTTTCCTCCTGTTTTTATTACTGCAAGCACCAAAATACCCCCTTTTTAATTTCTCTTAAAATTAGCTTAAATTTAGATTTTGTCAAGAGAATATAACAGTCTTTTGTTGTTGAAAAAATTGGAAAATAACTTTAAATTTTATAAAAAAAGAGTTTTAAATATTTAATGTTAAAATAATTATAAAGAAAAATGTTTAATTTTCCTAATTTTGAAAAATTTTTAAAAAATAAAGATTATAATAAAGAATTTTTTATTTCAGGGGTTAATCCATCTTTTTTAGCTTATTTTTTGTCTTTTCAGTTAAAAGCTTTTGAAAATATATTTATTTTAGCCATTTTTTCTGAGGAGAATCAAGCAGAGGAATTTATTTCAGCCTTAAATGTTTTTACAAAAGAAAAGACAGCTCTTTATCCTTCTTCAAGCCTTCTTCCCTTTTCAGAAGCCTATACATTTGCTGAAGAAGAATTGCAAAGAATAAAAATTCTTTGGGAACTTCCGGAGATTAAAATTTTAGCAGGAACTATGGAAGCCTTTTTGAGAAAAACCATATCAAGAGAAAACCTCAAAAAAGCTTATTATTATTTAATTCTTGGTGAAAAAATTGATAGAGAAATTTTCCTTAAAAAACTTTTAGATTTGGGATATGAAAGAACAGGAGTGATTAGAGAAAAGGGAACTTTTGCAGTAAAGGGAGGAGTTATAGATTTATGGTCTCCTAATTATGATTCTCCTATAAGAATTGAATTTTTTGGAAATACCATCACAGGATTAAGATTTTTTGATCCTATAAGTCAAAAAAGTTTCTCTTTCCTTGAAGAGCTTACTATATTACCCTGTAGAGAAGTATTTTTTATTGAAAATATTGAATTTATTTATAAAAGACTTTTCCAATTTAAAGATAAGCTTTCAGAACCTCTTTTTTTGCAAATCCTTAATCAAATAGAAAATAGATATATTTTTGAAAATAGAGATCTTTTACTGCCTATTTTTTACGAAAGGTTAAATCCATTGTGGGAAAATTTAAAAGAAAAAGAAATTTTGTTAATTCTATATGAGCCAGATTTAATAGAAAAAAATGCAGAAAAATTTTTAGATAGAGTTTATTTAAATGCTTTAAGAGCAAAAGAAGAGAAAAAACTTTATTTTGACGAAACATTTTTATACTTATCTTTAGATGAATTTCATAATTTAGCTCAAAGTTTGAAAAAAATAATTGTAAAGGAAATACCTTTTGAAACTTCAAAAAAGGGGCTTACTTTTTTTCTTTCTAGAAAAACCTTAGAAGAAGACAAAAGTACAAACAAGATAGATGGTGCTTTTAGATTACTTAAAAAATCTTTAGAAGAGGGAGAAAGGGTTATTTTTGTTGTCTCAGATGAAAGAACTGAAAAGATAATAATTGAAGGGCTTAAATTTAGAGGGTTAGAAGATTTTAAAAATCTGGAAATTAAAAGGGGGATTTTAAAAAGAGGATTTTATTTACCCAATTGGTCTATATGGGTTACTTCAGAATATGAGCTTTTTGGCAAAGTTTCTCTCAAGAAAGAAATTTCCCAAACAGCTATTAAAAGAGCGAAAGGTTATTTTAGAAAATTTGAAGATTTAAAGCCAGGAGACTTTGTTGTTCATAAATATCACGGAATAGGGAAATATTTAGGTTTAACCTTTTTAAAGGTTGATGGAATAGAGGGAGAATTTTTACAGATTGAATATAAAGGTGCAGACAAACTTTATTTGCCTGTTTCCCGTTTAAATGAACTTTATCCTTATGTAGGAGTTAGTGATAAAGAGCCTAAGCTTGATAAGTTGGGAAAGAAAACTTTTATTACTCGTAAGAAAAAAATAGAACAAGAATTAAGAGAAGTTGTGCAGGAATTATTAGCCCTTTATGCAGAAAGGAAAGCATTAAAAAGCTACATCTTAAAATTCCCTGCACTTGCCTATGAAGAATTTAGTTCTACTTTCCCCTATGAGGAAACACCAGATCAACAAATAGCTATAGAGGAAATAATAAATGATCTTTGTAGCAATAAACCTATGGAAAGACTTTTAGTTGGAGATGTGGGATTTGGAAAAACAGAAATAGCTTTGAGAGCAGCCTTTTTAGTTGCCTATTCAGGGAAACAAGTTGCCTTTTTAGTTCCTACCACAATTTTAGCAGAACAACATTACAGAAATTTTAAAACACGTTTAGAACCATTTAACATAAAAGTAGGGATTCTTTCAAGATTAAGGCCTCAAAAGGAACAAAGAGAAACTTTAAAAAAATTAGCAGAAGGTGAAATTAAAGTAATTATAGGAACACACAGGCTTCTTTCTTCAGATATTATTTTTAAGGATTTAGGACTTCTTATTATAGATGAAGAACATAGATTTGGAGTGAAACAAAAAGAAAAGATTAAACAATTTAAAAAGAGTGTAAAAGTTCTTTCTTTATCTGCCACCCCAATTCCAAGAAGTCTTCAACTTAGTTTATTAAATGTATTTGACCTTTCTTTAATTGAAAGTCCACCTCCTGGGAGGAAAACTATAAAAACAATTTTAGCTAAATTTGACCCAGAAATTATTAAAACCGCTATAGAAAGAGAGTTAGAAAGAGGGGGACAGATATTTTTTGTAAATCCAAGAATACAGGGCTTAAGTTCTTTAGCTCATTATCTAAAAAAACTTGTTCCTCAGGCAAGAATAGAAATTATTCATGGGCAGATGCCAGCTGAACTTATAGAAAGAAATATGTATAAGTTTTTAAATAGAGAAGTTGATGTTCTTGTTTGCACACCTATAATAGGAAGCGGTATAGATATTCCTTCTGCAAATACAATTATAATAAACAGAGCTGATAGGTTTGGACTTGCTGATATTTATCAATTAAGGGGAAGGGTAGGAAGGTCAGAAGAACTTGCTTATGCTTATCTTTTGGTTCCCACTTTGAAGGGATTGACAGAAGAGGCTCAAAAAAGACTTAAAGCATTAATGCAATTTACAGAGCTTGGTTCAGGTTTTAGACTTGCTCTAAGTGATTTAAAAATTCGTGGAGCAGGAGAGCTTTTAGGAATCCGTCAATCAGGACATATTAATACTGTGGGATATGAACTATATCTTGAACTTCTTGAAAATACTGTAAAAGCTTTAAAAGGAGAGAAGATAGAAGATTGGGAGCCAGAAGTAAATATAAAAGTTCCCTCTTATATTCCAGCAAATTATGTTCCTGAGCCAGAAGAAAGATTAAGCCTCTACAGAGAACTTGTCCTTATTAAAGATGAAGAAGAATTGAAGGATCTTTATGAATTAATAGAAGATAAATATGGAAAAATGCCTGATTCTGTAGAAAATTTAATTAAAATCTTTCTTTTAAAACTTTATATGAAAAAATTAGGGCTTTCACTAATAGAAGTTAAAAGTAACAATTTAGTTTTTCTTATTAAAAATCAAGAAAATCTCATTAAATTTAGAAAAGCCTTTAAAGATCTGGAAAGTAATTTCTATTTTAAAAAGGAGAAAAACTTTGCCAAAATTTTTATAAGATTTAGAGATAATCCATTAGATTTAGCTATTAATTTGTGTAAAAGGTTACTTAATTAAAGGTTTTAATATTTCTTCTATCTTTTTCCATACCTCAGGTTTAAAGGATATTAAAAATGCCATATGTAAAAAGGTAGTTATTCCTTCAAAGCGAATATTTCTTAAATCACAAAGTAGTCCAGATTTTATATTCTTATTTTCTGCAACAATTTCAAATTTAGTATAAACTAAATGAATATTTTCTGGAATTTGAAGTATAACAGGTGTTTTTACACATAATCCACCACTACTTATATCTACAATTTCTCCCTGTACTTGATAGGTATTTATAGATTTTTTAAATTCTTCATCAATTTGATTTTTTTCATTAAAGATAATATCATAAAATTGTAATTCATTTAATTGAGAGACATCTTCAAGAGAAAAATTCGAATTTCTTATCAAATAATATTCACTCTCTATAAAATTGGTGAATAAACTAGGATTAAGGTAAGTGATAAAGATAGGAACAATAGTTTTTAAAATCAATCTTTTATCATGCCTTGGACTTAAAATCCTCAGTTTATAACCATCTGAAAGATTTTCTTTTACTATTGTTTGAAAAACGTATCTTCTATTGCTTTGGGGAATGATAATAATTACTAAATCTCCTTCTGAAAATTCAGGAATTTCCACATCTTTATTAAAAAAAATTTCTCTTTCATTTAAAGCTTTTAAAGTTCCTTTCAAAAGATTTTGTTTATGGAAAATAAGAGCATCTTTTAAGGCTTTATTTAAATCAACTTTTAAAGGGTCAGGAAGATAATTAAGAGAACCTAATTGAATATTTCTTATTAAGATTGAGGTTTTTATTTTATTAGTAAGGCTTATTTTCTCCATAAATCTCTTTAAAAATTTTCTTTATATAATCAGTTTTTCCAAATTGGTATATTTAAGATTTAAAAGGGTATTTCCCTTTTCTTCAAAAAAGACTCTAATTTTTTCTGAACTCAAAATTTCTCTAACCTCTCCCACTCCAAAGTGAGGATGTTTAACTATATCTCCCACTTTGAATTTTTTGCCATTATCTAAATCTTTTTCTTTAAATTCTTCTTTATGATATTCTAAAAGTGAAGGAGGGACCTCTTTTATAAAACGGGATAACTTAGCTAGAGTTTTTCCCTCACCTGGTATATAAATCGTCATAGGAGCAATAAGAAATAAATTTTCCCTTGCCCTGGTTACTGCTACATAAAAAAGCCTTCTTTCTTCTTCCAGCTCTTCTTCGTTATGTATACTATAAATAGATGGAAACCTTCCCTCAATAAGAGATATGATAAATACAGTATGCCACTCTAAACCTTTTGCAGAATGTACAGTTGATAGTGTAAGACAATCTTCATCTTTAAAAGGTTTTTCTAAACTTGCAGCTTCAATAGGTTCAAGTATTAAATCTGTAAGAAATTCTTCTAACATATTATATTTTTCTGAAAGAGCTATAATTCCTTCTATATCCTTTTCTCTTTTGTGATAGTCTTCATAGTATATTCTTTCAAAGATAGACCTATAAAAATCCCAAACATTAATCAAAATTTCTGAAGGAGAATTTTTATTTTTCCATAACTCTTTTAAAAGAATTATTAGCTCTTTAAATTCTCTTTGAGGAAACTGAGAGGTTAGTTTTTCTAAGATATGATTAATATTGGAAACATCTTGTCTTAGAGAGTCAATAATTTTTTCTGTACTTTTTGGTCCTATACCTTCCAATAGTAAAAGGACTCTGTGCCAAGCAATAAAGTCTTGAGGATTGCTTATAATTCTTAAAAAGGAGACAAAATCTTTCATATGGGCAGATTCTAAAAGCTTTAAACCCCCATATTTTACAAAGGGTATTCCTCTTTTAGTTAGTTCAACCTCTAAGTCAAAAGAATGATAGGCTGATCTAAAAAGTACTGCAATTTGAGAGAGTTTAATTCCACTTTCTCTTAATTCTAATATTTTATCTACTACAAATTTACTTGATTCTGTTTCGTCTTTGGCTTTGAATAAAACAGGTTTTTTACCTCCTTTTTTGAGGGTAAAAAGGGTCTTTGTATATTTTATTTTTGAATTTGAAATAATAACATTAGCAAGGTCTAAAATACTTTGGGTACTTCTATAATTCTGTTCAAGTTTAATTATTTTTGTATCAGGAAAAAGTTTAGGAAATTCAAAGATATTTCTGAAATTAGCTCCTCTAAAACCATATATACTCTGAGAATCATCTCCTACTACCATTACATTTTTGTGAATCTCTCCCATATATTTTATAATTTCTCCTTGAAGAGAATTTGTATCTTGATATTCATCAACCATAATAAATTCAAATTTTTTACTAATCTCTTTTCTTACTTCAGGAAAATTTTTTAATACTTCAAGCCAGTTTAATAAAAGATCATCATAATCCATTAGTTGGTGGTCTTTTTTATAATTTACATATTCTACAAAAAGTCTTTCTATTTCATAATATTGGTCTAAGAACTGAGGATATTCATAAGAAAGGATTTTTTCAAGAGTTTTTTGTTGATTTATCATTTTACTATAAATACTTGCTAAGGTATCTTTTTTGGGAAATCTTTTTTTTCTTTCAGCAAGTCCAAGGCTATTTCTCAATAAATTTATCAAATCTTCAGCATCACCTCTATCAAGAATAGTAAAGTTTGGTTTATATCCCAAAAGATATCCGTAAAATCTAAGCATATACTGACATAAAGAATGAAAAGTTCCTCCCATAATTTTATCACAATCCATTTTAAGAAGAGCTCCTGCTCTTTCAATCATTTCTCTTCCAGCTTTACGAGTAAAAGTAAGAAGAAGAATTTTTTCAGGGGGAATTCCTTGTGCTACCAAATAAGCCATTCTACAAGTAATAGTTTTTGTTTTTCCAGACCCAGCACCTGCAATAACTAGAAGGGGACCAAATACAGTTCTTACAGCTTCAGCTTGAGCTGGATTAAGTTCTTTTAAGAATTCTAAATTTTTCATAATTTAAAATTATAAACTTTTTAATAAGAATCTACAAGAGGCCTTAAAGATTCTAATTTTTAATACCTCTTGAATTAAATAAAGAAAGATGTTAATTTTAGATAAAAAGCTAAAGGGGGTTAAAAATTTAATGGCTGAAGAGATAAAGAGTACTTTAGAAATAGCACTTGAAAAAGCAGAAAAAATTGGTAAAGCCTCTAAGGAAGAATTAGAACTTTTTCAAATAAAAGAAGAAGCTCAAAAACTTTCAGCTAAATTTTTAAGAGATGAGGCTTTTGATTTTGAAGAATCCTTAAGTAAACTTTTGAAAGATAAATCCTCCCAACAAAAAAAGGCTATTTATCAGAGTATAGTAGATGTATTTTTAAAAAATATAGTTCTTCCCAAATATGAATATCAGCTTGATGATGCTAAAAAAGCTCTTGAAGGACTTAAGAAAATCTTTAAAAAGGTTCCGGAAATATCAAAAATCTACCAACAATTAGAGGCACTTCTTAGAGAATATATTATGCATAAAGAGGCTATTTATAAGGAGCTTTTAAGAAAGTTTAATGCTGGAGTTTCTGCTTTAGAAAAAGCCCTCTCTAACCAATTGGGAACTGAAGTTAAAGTTAATGTAGAAGAGCATCCCCAGTTTAAAGAAGAGTGGAACAAGATAAAAGAAAAACTTGATGAGGAATATGGAAAACAACTTGAATATTTAAAAAATCTTTTTAAAAAAATAGTTTCCTAAGATGGTTGATTTTCCCCAAAAAATTTTACTTTATCCACAAAGTTTTCTTTCTCCAGAGAAAGCAATTAAGGTCTTTCCTTTAATTTCAAAAATGGTTTTTCTTAAACTTTCTAAAACTAAAGAGTTGATGGAAAATATTTATAAAGATTTGCTCATTTCTTGGAAAGAAAAGATAATATTTTTAGAATTTAAAAAAGAAATAAAAGTGGATTGGAATCAGTTAAATAGAGAGGTTGATGTTATTGAAGAATGGGGATTAAATTTTAGAACTCCTGAAACTCTTAAATATTTTAGTCAATTTAAAGAAACTCTTGAAGACTCTCTTGAAAGTATATATCCCTCTTTTAATAAAAAAGAAAAGGAAGAAAAAATTAAAGAAGAATTTGAAATTAGAAGAGCGCTTATTCTTTTATGTTTAGCTGAACAACTTGATTTTAGATTATATGAGGTTGAAAAATCTTTAAAAGAAATAGAAAGTAAGTATAATCAAATTTTTGAAGAAAAGATAATAGGAGAGGATGAAACTTTTGAAAGAATTTTAGATATAAAAGAACCTTTAGCAAGCTATTTATTTGAAGAAGAGCTTCCAAATCTGGATTTAAGAGTTTTTGCTTGGAAACTCATAGGCAAACATTTAGATTGGGAATCCCTTTACCCCTTAAATAGTTTGTTAATAACTGAAGAGAAACTTTTAGAAAATTGGAAGGAAAAATTTACTTTTGAAAAAGAAAAATCTTTAAATGGAAAGATAGAATTTTATAAATTTAAAGCTTCACTTTCTGAAATCTTAGAAATACCTGAAAATAATTTTCTAAAAGCTTCTGCAGAAACAAGAGTTTTGTTTCTAAGTCTTTAATGGTTGAAATCTATTTTACTGTCGCATTAATTTTAATATTTTTCTCTATGTTTTTTACTTTAAGTGAAGCAGGGATTTTTTCTCTTTCTCGTTTTGAACTCGCCTCTTTAAGAAACCTTGGTTTATCAGAAAAGCATTTTCAGATATTAAAACATCCTGAAGAACTTTTAATTGTTATAATAGCAGGTAATGAAATTGTAGATTATTTTGCAAGCTTTTGTATATCTAAAGGATTTACCAGTTTATTTTCAGAAAAAGGAAAAGAAGTAGCTTTTATAGTTTTTGCCATAATTGGATTTTGGTTAGGTGATTTTTTTCCAAAAATTGTAGGATTTAAGTTTAGAAATTTGATAATTTCTAAAATATTTTATCTAAATTTTTTATTTTACGAAATTTTTTATCCAATAAGAAAACTTTATGCCTTTATTTATTCTAGTTTAGAAAAAAGATTTTCTTATACTTCCTTTTATTCTCATATCTTTTCTCCTGCTGAGCAGATAATTCTTTACATGTTAGATGAGGCTTACAAACAGAAAAAAATTACAGAAAAAGAGAAAAAATTTATCCATGGACTTTTTCTTTCAGAAAAAATACCAGTTTCAGCTATTCTTACTCCACGTTCAGAGATAGTAGCTTTTAAGGACCAAGTTATAACTTTAGGATTTCTTGAAAAAATAAGACAACTTCCTTACAATAAATTTCCTATTTACAGAGAAACCCTTGATGATGTTATAGGTATTCTTTATGCTAAAGACCTTATTAAAAATTTTTCACCAGAAATTCTAAATGTTAAAAAACTTTCAGATTTTGTAAGACCAGCTTATTTCATTCCTGAAACTTTCAAAGTAAGAGATCTGCTTTTTAAATTTCAGAAGGAACAAATAAAAATAGCCTTAGTAATAGATGAATATGGTATTTTAAAAGGATTAGTTACCTTAGAAGATGTGCTTGAGGAGCTTTTTGGAGAAATTTATGAAGAAAAAGAAGTCAAAATTGAGCCCTTTCAGAAAATAAGTGATAAAAAATGGCTTTTTCATGGAAAGACCCTTTTAGAAGAACTAAAAGTTTTATTAGGAATAGAGATACTGGAGGAAGAATTTCAGGATATAAAGACCTTAAGCGGATTTCTTTTAGCTTTATTTAAAGAAATACCTAAAGAAGAAGATAGCATTGAGTATAAGAAATTTAAATTTACAGTTAAGAAAATAAAGGGAAGAAAAATACTTTTGGTAGAGATAGAAAAAAGAAATGATTAAAGCTCTAATTTCTTTCTTATTTTTCCTTTTTGGAGAAGCCTTTTTTGCTTGTAGTGAAATTGTTTTCCTTTCTGCAGAAAGGATTCTTATGGAAAGTTTAGCTTCTAAAAACATAGGTGCCAAAGTTTATCTCAAATTTTGGGAAAATCCTGAACGTCTTTTTACTACAACCCTTATGGGAATTACCCTTTGTGTTGCAGGAAACGGAATATTTACCTCTTACTTTTTAATAAAAAGCTTAGGCACCAAAGGGCTTTTAATTGTCTCTACTCTTCTACCTTTATCTATGCTTTTTTTTGGACAAATAATTCCTAAAACCTTAGGAAAAAGATTTTCTTATCCAATGGTTCTTTATTTGATGCCTCCTCTTTATTTAATATCCTTTGTATTTTTTCCTATTATTTTCTTAAATACTAAACTTGCAAGTAAAATTATAAAATTAAAAGAAGAAAGTCCTTTCTTCTTAACCAAATTCAGAGAAGTTCTTTTAACCTTTGTTAGATATGAAGAAGAGATAGATTTTAAAGAAAAGGAACTTATGCATAAAATTGTTGAATTTGCTAAAAAGAAAGTTTCTCAGGTAATGGTTCCTTTACCTCAAGTAAAAGGATTGCCTATCACAGCTACTGTAAAGGATGCCATAGAATTCAGCAAAAACTATAATTTTTCCTATATTCCTCTTTATGAAGAAAGCATAAGCAATATAAAAAACATAGTAAAAATACAGCATCTTGTAAGTAAGACCCTTTTTGAACTAGATAAACCTCTTAAAGATTTTAGTTTAAGACCTTTGTTTGTTCCTGAGGTTGCGTTAGCTCATGAAGTACTTTCTCAACTTCAGAAAAGTGGAATTGAATTTGCAATAGTAGTTGATGAATACGGCTTTACTACAGGAATTATAACTATAGAAGACTTGGTAGAAGAAGTATTAGGAGAATTTAGAGATGCGCTTGATTATTATGTCCCAGAATATCAGAAAATTAGTGAAAATTTATATAAATGTAAAGGTTTTATAGAAATAGAGAAATTACAAACCCTTGGTATACCAATTCCTTCGGGAGAATATGAAACTCTTAATGGTTTTATCTATTTTATAACAGGAAGAATCCCTAAACAAGGAGAAATAATAAATTACAAAAACTTAGAAATAGAAATTTTAAAAGCTATTCCTCGAAAAGTGGAAGAAGTAAAAATAAAGATCATAAAGTAATTTCTACTTTTTGAAAATCCTTAAAAAGGGAAGTATCTTTCAGCATGGGTGTAAAATCTTCTGAAATTAAGATATCTTTAAATCTCCACTTTAATATAAAAAGATCAGAACTAATTGTTCCTTCTTTTTTGTCTTCTGAAAAAGAATAATAGAAAGAAGTTTTTAAAAAATTCCAGGTTAAAATTTTTTCCTTTAGACCTAAAAAATAAAGGGGGATATCTTTTAATTCAGGTTTAGGTTCAAGTATTATAAAATAATGTTTTTGGTTATAAAGATCAAAGATTTCTATTAAATTATAAAAAGAAGTTTCCCATTTTCCATATCCTAAGGTAGTATTAAGGGGGGATTTAAATCTTAGATAAAGAAAATCCTCTTCTACTTGAAAATCAGCATAATTGCTTAGGGTTTTAGTTTCATTGTTGGTAAAAAGAGTAATTTCCCACCAGATTTTGCCATAATAGACATTTTTGGGAGATATTTTACTTAAAGGAGGTGCTTTATAAGAACATCCAAGAGCAAAGCATAAAATATAAAGAAAGAAAAATTTACTTAAGAGTTGGGCAGTTTTCAAATTTTTTTTCAATCCTTTCTTTATCCCTTTTATGAATAACTGCTTTTAAAGCTCTTTGGTAAAATTCGCAAGCTTTTTCTTTGTTTCCCTTTTTTAAGTAAGCATCTGCAAGATGTTCTACTATAACAGCTTCATCTTCAGAAAGTTTGTTTACAGCTTTTTCTAAATACTGAATAGCCAAATCTAAATCACCCTTTTTGTAATAACACCATCCTAAGCTATCAAGAATAAAAGGGTCTAAGGGGTTTATTTGTAAAGCTCTGAGAAGTAATTTTTCTGCTTCCTCCAAATTTTTTTCCAGCTCCACATAACTATATCCTACAAAATTTAACACAAAAGCATCTTTGGGATATTTTTTTAAAAGAGGTTCAACAAGGAATAAAACCTTTTCGTAGTTTTCTAAACAGGCATAACCTGAGGCTAAAGTTAAAATTATATCAAGCTCCTCAGGATAAGCTTTAGCTCCTTCTTCTGCATATTCAATTCCCTTTTCACAAAAGTCAAGAACTTCAGCAAAATTAGCTAAGAAAATATAATAGTTTTTATTTTTAGGATACCTTTTAGAAAAATCTTCCATATATTTTAAGGCTTCTTCTTTCTTTTTTCCTTTAAAGATTTCTGCTATTCTTCTTAAAGCTTCATAATTCCAATTATTTTCAAAAAGAAGTTTTTCGTAAACCTGAAGAGCCTCATCCATTTTATTTTGTTTTTCAAGGGAATATCCAAGAAAGAAGAGAAGTTCTGGGGTATATTTATTTTTTTCTAAATATTCCTTTAAAATTTTTTCAGTTTTTTCCCAATTAGATTTTTCAATATAAAAGCTAAGAAGAAGCTTAATAAAATCTTCGTCCTCAGGATATTTTGCTACATAAGATTTTAGCAATTTTTCAATCTCTTCAACATCTGAAATTTCATCTAAAAATTTAAGTACTTCTAATAAAAGAGCTTTATTTTCAGGAGAAAGGTTTAAGGCTTTTAAATAGGCTTCTTTTGCTTCTTTTATCTTTTTTTGTTCTTTTAAGATTCTTGCTTTAAAAACCCAGGCTGTATAATTATTTTCATCAATTTTTAAAAACTTTTCTAAATTAATTAGTGCTGAATTCCAGTCTTTTTGGTCAAGATAGATGTTTATGAGAAGGCTTAAAATAATTTGGTCTTCAGGAGAATATTCTAAATACTTTTCAAGAATTGAAGCAGCACGAAGTGGCCTATCTTCAAGAATATAAACCTTAGCTAAAAAAAGATTAATTTCTCTATCCTTTGGATAATTTTCTAAAAGTTTTTTACAAAGAGGTTCTGCTTTCTTTAAATCTCCGTTTTCTAAATAAAGGGAAATCAAAGTTTTTTTAAGATATAAACTTTCGGGATCATATTTTATGGCTTTTTTAAGATATTTTTCTGCTAAAGAAGGATCCTTTTCTTGGACAGCAAGTAAATAATAATAATAGGCTTGAGTTTTTTTATCCTCTTCTTCAGCAAAAAGGTAGGTAGAATTTATAAAAAGGAGAATAAAAATTACAAGGCTAATCTTTATAAGGGAGAGCAAGCGGATAGTAGTAAACATCTGGCAATTTCTCCTCTAGAAATTTTTTAAGCTTTTTTATTATTTTTTCCTCTATTTGTCTAACTCTTTCTTTGGAAATCCCTAATTTTTGAGAAAGTTCGTGTAAAGTTTTTGGTGGATCTCCCATAAGCCTTTCGTGGAAAATCACATAATCTTTTCCAGTAAGATTTTGAGCAAACTCCTTAAGAAGATGTCTAAATTTACTTAAAATTTCTTCTCTTGCAAAAGATTCTTCAGGGGTTGGTTTTGTATCTTTTAAGAAATTGGCAAGGGTATCTTCTGAATCATAGGAAACAGGAGCTTCTAAACTTAAATCCTGAGAAAACATTCTTTGTTCCATCTCTTCTACTTCCCTTTCCTTAACTCCAAGTCTTTTTGCTATCTCAGCAGGAGTAGGTTCAAAGCCTAAAGAGGCAAGTTTTTCTTTTTCTTTTCTTAGCTTATAAAAAAGCTTTCTCTGTGCCTGAGTAGTTCCCATTTTTACAAGTTTCCAATTATCCATAATGTATTTAAGTATATAAGCTTTTATCCAAAAAGAAGCATAATAGGAAAATTTAACTCCCTTGTAAGGATCAAACTTTTTAATTGCTTGTAAAAGTCCAACATTTCCTTCCTGAATAAGGTCTAAAAAATTGTGTGTCCAAAATTTTTGAAATTCAAGAGCTATTTTTACTACCAGTCTCAAATTTGAAATTACAAGCTTATAAGCTAACCTAGGATCTTTAGTTTCATAATAAGCCTTGGCAATTGCCTCTTCCTCTTCTCTTGAAAGAACTGGATATCTACTTATTTCTTGTAAATATTTTTGAAGAAGGTCAAACTTAGCAGGAACCTGTTCTTCGAAATCTTCAGTAATAATAGGAAGGGCAGAAAGAGCGTTTATATCTAAATCTACCTGATCAGGATCAGGAAATTCAGGTGTTTTATTGTTATTAGGATTTTTCATAATAAATATTTTATCACAGAATTATTTTATTCCTACTACTTTATGAAGCTGTATCTGAAACCTAAGAGGCTTTTTGGTTTTAAGAATCCAATCTGCTAAGACTTTAGGTTTTAAAAAAGGATAAGCCGGAGATAAAAAGACCTGAGTATAATAGGTGAGAAAAAATTTTTCTATAATATTTATAGCAAAATTAAAGTCCTTACGATCTTTTATTACAAATTTTACCGCATCTTTTTTAGTAAGAAATTTAAAGTTTTCATAAAGATTATATTTTTCCATTTTAGAGGATGGTGTTTTAACATCCATAACCTTTATTACTTCTTTAGGAACTTTTTCTAAACTTATACTTCCATTTGTTTCTAAAGCAACAATACAACCCTTATTTAAAAATGCATCTATTAAATTATAAACAGGGCTTTGTATAAGGGGTTCTCCTCCGGTGATGGTAATAAAAGGTATAGAGTTAAAATTTTTTTCCCAGAAAGAAATTATTTGAGAGATTTTTTTTTCTTCATAAGGATTTTCTCCCTTTGCATAAGGAGTATCACACCAGGAGCAGTCTAAATTACAGCCAAAAAGTCTTATAAATAGGGTAGGGTAACCAACCAAGGGGCCTTCTCCTTGGAGACTAAAAAATATTTCAGAAATTTTTAATTTAGACACTTTTTGATTTTTTATTCGTAATAAGTTGCCCCTGCTTTTTCAGTCTCAAAAACAGTAACTTCTTTTACTTTTACCTTAGGATAGGAAGAAAGTTTTTCTTTAACTTTTTTAAAAATGTATTCTGCCAGTCTTTCTGAGGAAGGGTTAACATTTTTAAAATAGGGGATTTCATTAAGCAATTTATGGTCAAACTCAGAGAGGACTTCTTTTAAGATATTTTTGAGGATGGTAAAATCTATGAGAATGTCTGTACTATTTAATTCAGAGCCTTCAACAATAAGTTCTACTTTCCAGTTGTGTCCGTGAATTTTTTCGCAAGGGCCTTTGTAATCTTTGAGATAATGAGCGGAGGAGAAGTAGTCTTGAACTTTTAGTTTAAACATATATAAAAGTAAGGCGGCGCAGGGATTCGAACCCTGGATTCACGGCTTTGCAGGCCGTCGCCTTACCGCTTGGCTACGCCGCCAATTTTTTCTTGTGGCGGCGGAGGGACTCGAACCCCCAACCCTGTGGATATGAGCCACATGCTCTAACCGTTGAGCTACGCCGCCACCTTAAAAACTATAAATAAATATAAAGTCTAATTCTGTCTTGTCAAGAGCCAATTTTACAACCAATTAACACAATTAACATTTACGAAGTGCAATAAATTAGAATTATTCTAAATTATACCAATTCCGAAGTGGTAAGTGGTAGATAAGTGGTTCAGGAAGATGAGACTAAAAGGGGGAAATTTAGTTAAAGTTTTTTGAGGGGTGTTCGATATTAAAAATACAAAAAATAAAAACAAAAGGAGGTGGAGGAGATGGCTGTAAAAATTAATTTTAATGCAGAAGCTGCAAAAACACACACTGCGCTCATTTATAATGAGCGCCTAATGGGGAAGAGCCTTTTAAGGCTCTCAACAGGTGTTAGAATTCTAAATGCTTCTGATGATGCTGCAGGACTTTACATTGCTGACATGCTTGGAACTGTAGCTGCAGCCTTAGAGCAGGGAAATGCTAACATTCAAACAGGAATTTCTGCTCTTCAGATTGCAGAATCAGCTGCTGGACAGATTTACACAAAGCTTCAGGAAATCTATATAAGAGCTCAAAGAGCTGCAAACGACATTAATGACTCTAACGCAAGAGCAGCCTTACAGCAGGAAATCAACAACTTTATTGATGCCATCAATAAAATCGGAACCGACACTGAGTATAACGGGATTAAACTTCTTGATGGGACCTTTACAAACAAGTACATTCACTATGGAGCAAGGAAAGATCAAACTGTTTTAATCTCTGTAAGTAGCTTAAAAGCTAGCGAACTTGGAGCTCAGATGGTAACGGGTGATGGAAGAAAAACTTCTGGAACAGGTACTATTAGTAGTAGTGCTGGTGATAAATTTCTTCTAACTCCAAATGAGTACTTAAAGGTAGCTGAGGTTTCTGTTCTTTCCGTTAGTTCCGGAACTTATTTAGTAGATGCTGCAGAAGCAGCAAAAAACATCAATACAAATACTACATTAAATTCCTTAGGTATTGAAGCAACAGCAAAAAATGTAAGCACACCTACTGATGGTTTTAGTTCTATTGTTACTATAGTAAGCGGTAATAATGTTACGATAAGCAACTTAACCTTAAACTTTTATATAGGACAAGCAAATGTTAGTTCTCCATCTTTTTCTGTAACCGGTCTTTCAGTAAATACTACTTTAGAAGAGTTGGTTGCTAAGATAAACTCAGCTGCTTCTGCTAATAATAAACCAGTTACCGCAAGTGCTGAGAATGGAAAGTTAGTACTTAGAACTGATAACGGAGAAACAATTGGTATTGAGGTATCATTAAATGTTAGCGGTACTAGTCCAAGTGTAAAAGTTAATCTTAACCAGCTTTTAGAGGGCGCAGGTTCTGAAACAATTTCTTCAGCTGGGTCTCATACCTTTCATGCAATTAAAGTTGGTACCTTAACTATAGCTGGATTAAATTCTTTCGTAGTTAGCGAAAACGGAATAGATATAGTAGGTGAGAGTGGGACAGCT
Organism: uncultured Thermodesulfatator sp.; assembly: GCA_964464535.1. Lineage (GTDB taxonomy): Bacteria > Desulfobacterota > Thermodesulfobacteria > Thermodesulfobacteriales > Thermodesulfobacteriaceae > Thermodesulfobacterium. The sequence goes on from CAYXGJ010000006.1 coordinate 100,703, forward strand.
GAATCTTCCATTGAATCAACTTACAAAAATCTTACTGCCATTAATGTATCTACCAATACAGGCGCTGAGGAGGCATTGCTTGTTGTCACCAAAGCAATGCAAAAGGTTGACACCATTAGAGCTCAAATCGGAGCAACTATGAATAATCTTCAGTCTATCTTTGACTCTCAGAAAGTAGCTTATGATAACACAAAAGAAGCTGAATCAGTTATTCGCAATACTGACTATGCTAAGGAGATGAGTGAATTTGTAACCTATCAGATTCGTATGCAAGCAACTGTTGCTATGCTTGCTCAGGCAAACACCTTACCTCAGCTTGTTCTTCAGCTAATGAGGTAAGGCTTTAAATCCTAATTTTTAAGGGGCGAGAGGTGGGCTCTCCCCTCTTGCCCCTTTTTTATTTTTACCCCTATCTCTACTTAAAAATCTACCTAAATAAAAATTATTCTAACCTATACCACTTCCGAAGTGGAATAAAAATATTTGGTATAAAATTTGCAAATAAATTAATAATATATTTTATGCATAGGAGGAGAGGTTATGAAGGTTTATATGGCTCGGGGAGACTTAAAATTTAGTTTTAATGGCTATAATTTTGAATTAAAAAAAGGGGATAAACTTCTTTTTGCAAACGATGTCTTTGCCCGTCTTCCAGAAAATTTAAAAACGCTCTTTAAAGAGGAAAAGGCGGGTTTTCCGCCATTTTATCGCGGGGAAAGTTTAAATGGTAAGACTATTTTAGTAATTGCTCAAGCAGCAATTGGTGATGCCCTTTGTATGACTCCAGCCCTTCGCGAACTTAAGCGTAGATATCCTGATTGCAGGCTTTGGGTAAGTATCTCTGGTAGAGCTCGTCCTGTGCTTGAGAAACTTTCTTACATAGATAAACTTCTCTCCATGCCTATACCATATAAATATGTCTCTAAAGCAGACTATTTAGTTAAAGTTATAGAAATGGTAAATACTCCGCAGTTTGATGAATTAAATTTAGTAGAATATTATCTTTGGAAGTGTTATGTTTATAATGCTGAAGATGAGACACCAGATGTAGTAATTGACGAAGCAGTAGTTTCTGAGCTAAAGCCAATTTTTGAAGAAATAAGAAGATTAAGTGGAGGTAAAAAAGTTCTCCTCTTTCATTATCTTGCTTCTTCAGTTCATCGCACCCTCCCTCCGAGGCTCTTAAAAGAGATTGAAGATTACATTAAGGAAGAATATGTGCCTGTTATTTGTAGCCTTCCTGATGAGGACATAACTGTTGATGTGGCACTTGAGACTTATGATATAACTTCTGCTAATCTTTCTTCTCTTATGAAAGATATTCGCTATCTTATAGCAGGAGTAAGTTTAGCTGATGCAGTTATAACTGCTGATACAGCAACTTTACATATAGCAGGAGGACTAAAGAAGCCTACAGTTTTACTTTCAGGACCTATCAATGGTGAGCTAAGAGCAAGGACTTATCCTACGGTAATTAGTATACCTTCGAATTACAGAGGTCAAACTTGTGTTGCTCCATGTGGAAAACATGCTATAGATGGTCCATGCCCTGAGGCAGAACTTAAAGGAGAATTTTATAGCCCATGCCTTTCTTCTATTCCTGCCCGGGTAGTTTATTATGCCTTAAAAGATGCTGAGCTTTTGGCAGAAAAAGACTATGCTAAGCCTGATAAGTGTTTAGTTTGTGAATATAAAGGAGAAATTCCTCTTTTTGAAGTGATAAACGGAGCAAGAATTTTTGAGTGCCCCTCTTGCGGGCTTCAGTTTCCCTATCCTATTAAAGCAGAAGATTATGATAAGGTCTATGATAGTAAAACTAAGTATATGGGACTACTAAACCTTGAAGCTACAGCCTATGAAGCTTATAAGCAAATTTCTGATGAAAAAAGTGAGGTTAAAAAATGGCTTAAAGTTCCACGTTTTACTGTACTTCAGGCAATACTTGACCGATTGCCAAAAGGTAAGCTTTTTGATGTTGGCTGTAGTACAGGTTTTTTTCTTCTTATAGCTAAAAAGTTTGGTTTTGAAGTCTATGGAATGGAGGCATCTTCTGAGGCAGTTGAAATAGCTAAAAGAAATTTTGGTTTAAAAGTATGTAAGGCTTTAACTTTTGAGGAGTTACCTCCTGAGTTTAGAGGACCATACAAAGTAGTAACTGCTTTTGAAGTGCTTGAGCATGTAGATGAGCCTTTAAATTTTTTAAAAGGAATCTATAATCTTCTTTCTTCTGATGAAGGCTATTTTCTTATAAGTTGCCCACCTTTTTACAAATTTGAAAACTTAGCCAAAGGTTATCGTAAGTTTAAGTGGTGGTATAATGATTTTCCTCCCCATCACCTCACCCGTTGGAAGCTTTGGACCCTTTTTTATGCCTTAAAAAGGGTTGGTTTCTCACAGGTTTATATCTTTACTGAGCCACTTATTCCTGGAACAGTTCTTGAAGGTATAACACCCTTAAGTTTTACCCTAAAACTTGAAGATGGAAGAATGCTAACTCTTAATAGTGCATCCATTCTTCTTGAAAATCTAAAACCTCTTTATCTTAACTCTCGCTATTTAGGAAACTTTATGTATGCTCTTGCAGTAAAGGGAAGATCTAAAATAGATTGGGAAAGGGTTATTGAAAGAGCTATTAGGTTTTCTGCTGTAGAAATTATTTGGGGAGAAGGAGATAAAATATAAAATCAGATTAAATCCCAGAGCTTAAAATTGCGCACACTAAAATAGACAGAATACAAACAGGGAAGATAACCTATAGCATTAAGAAAATAAAGTTTTTCAGGTTGTATTTTCTTTATCTCCTCAAGATCTCCTATAAGAACATTTTTAAATTCAGCCTGTCCATATTTAGTGTCTATGGTAAAATTGATTAGCTTTAAAGCTTTTGCCTCAAAAAGTTCTTTTGCAAATTCAAGTGCCTTCTGATAATCAAGGGCAAGTTGGGTTAATTCCTCTTTTACACTTAGAAAATAAGGGGTTTCTGCTCCATTTTCCTCAAAAATAAAATGACCCTCTTCTCCAAAATAAGCTTCATCAACAATAACTAAAAACTCACCTTTTCCTTCTTCAACTTGTTTAATAACTCCAAAAGGATAAACCATCACACTTTTTGGAAGAAAGTCTACCTTAAAATGCCCCTCTTCATTAAGATAAACATTTTTTCCATTAATTCCCATTACAGCAAAAGGGAAAATATTTCCCTTCCATACTCCAAAAAGCACAGGATAATACATAGAAGCTGAAAGAAGTTCAGAAAAACCAAGGGGCACAGTTTCAACAGTTCTCATAAATTCAAAATTAGAAATTGGCTTAACCTTTACATTTTTATGGAATTCTTTTTCAAGAATAACAGGTTTTTTAAAGGCTGAATAAGGACTAAACATTCTTTCCTCCTTTCTTTATTAATTTTCTTGACTTCCTTTAAATTTAACCTTATAATTTTTAAAACAAAGTATTAATTTTTAAATAATCAAAAATTATGCCATT
>CAYXGJ010000007.1:0-13935 GCA_964464535.1 uncultured Thermodesulfatator sp.
AAAAGATTAGTTCTCCTAAAAAATACTCAGTAAACCTGCGAAGGCTTCTTAGCACGGCTCCGAAATGATGAAAAATAAAGCTAAAAAATAGGTAGGGTAAAAGAAGAAAATAAGAAACTCCCAAGTAATCTTTGGCTTCTTTACTAAATCCTACAGGAATGTACTTTAGAAATGGATAAAGTAAGATTGAAAGAACCAAAATAAAAGAAGCTAAAATTAAAGTAAAAGTGAGTAAAAGAGTTGAAAGTTTTTTAAATTCCTCTTCCCCCTTTAACCTTGCGGTAACTAAGTTTGGAACTCCTATGGAGTCAAACACGTCAGCAAAGATAAGAAAAATCCCAAGCAAAGATAAAGACATAAAGACTGCATCGGTTTGATAGCTAAAGCCAAGAAGGATAGCAATGGATAAGTGCTTTAGATAACCTGCAAACCTTGCCAAGAGGTTTAAAAAGGAAGATCTTATAAGGGCATATCTTATTGCTTCAGGCTTTGAACTTAGAGTAAAAAGATTTATTAAGCTAAATTTATTTTGGGATTTCACTTTTAATTACCAGCTTTCTCTCACCAATTCGTTAATCCTGATATTTTATGTTGTAATTCAACCGATGTAAACTCCTGAGCTAAGTTAGAAATAGTCCCCATCTAAATTAAATTTCAAGGTAATCATCTTTAATAAAATTTTTCCACCATGTATTAAATTCTTCTGGTGTTGCCAAATGTATTTGAAAAGGTGAAAAAGGTCCAATTCTTTTTTTTATTTCAGTCCTTAACCATCTGTTTTCTTCCCAGTTTTTCGAAAATCTATTAGAAAGAATTAATACATCTATATCACTCATTGGTGTCCAATTTTTTCTAACAACAGAGCCAAAAATTATAACTCTTACATCTTCACCAAGCAATTCACAGGCAATTTCTTTAATCTTTTTACCCCACTCTAAATAATTTTCAAAATATTCTTTTTTTTCTTCCCAAAACTTTTTATATATCAAACTCAAATTTTTCATTCAGCGTTCCCTCTAAAAATTCTACAAATTTTTTATAATTTTCAATTAGCTTCTCAACTAAACTTTTGGTAAAAACCTTAGGAAAATATCGAGTAGTAAAATAGGCATCTGTTAAATCATCAAAAAAAAGTTCATTATTTACATAATATTCGTATATTTCAGGTTTATCATAAATCTCACTTAAAGTTCTAAGAAGGTGTTCTAAATAATGGGTTTTTGGCCAATCTCCGATACGCTTAGCAATAAGATATTTTATTAATAATTGACAGGATTGTTCCAAATTAAAAGCACATAGATCATGATAACCTTTTTCAAACAGATATAAAGCATTTAAATAAAATTTTTTACTTTTTTCTTTTAGAAATTCTATTTCTTTTAAACTCATACCTTTACTAAATCCTTGTGATATTATGATGAGTTTTCTAAAAATTACAAGACCTTAAATTTTCCTACATATCCCCATTCTAAACTTTCTATTATCTCAAGAAGGATTTCTCTTTGGATTTTCAAGTCTTTAAATGATTAATTAAAGCTTTGTTTTTCTCTTTTTCAAAATTCCTTTAGTTATCTCAACTAGTAGTAAAAAAGAACATTTTTGCTTCTCTCAATTTAATATAAAGAAGATCATACTTTGGTTCATAAGTAATTCTCATATTTACCTCTACTCTCCATAAAAGACTTTTATAGTAATAACCACAATTTCTTTGTCTTCCTCTATATATATTACCACAACTTTCTTCTGAGGATAAACTTCCGCCAGCCATTCTCTTCCGTATTCAAAAACCATCTCCTTTGCCTTTTTACCTTTTTTGGCAGGAATCTCAGTTCCTAATATTAGAACTGTTTTTACTTTTCCCTCTGTAGCCCAGCTTTCTACCATTCTTTCTTTTACATATTCAACAAATCTGATTTTCATTATTTTCTGTGTATTTAACCTCATCTCTGAAAAAACAATTTATCTTAATATCCACTTTCTTTAAAAGAGATTTTTTATTTTCTAGATAAAGGGAGTTTGTAATAGAGAAGAAGCTTTTTCATTAGTTCAAGAGTGTGTTTGAAAGGATTAAAGTGGTTAAAAGATTTTACCATAAAGGATTTTACCAGTCAAAAGAACTTCCTTAATGAAGCTATTCCCCTCATCTTGCATCTTTTGAGACTCTTCAGGAGTATATCCTATAGGCTCAAGAGGAAGACCAATACCATCATTTAGATCTAAAAGGATTTTAATCTGTCAAGGAAAGGCTCTTTAAAGCCCGCAATTATTATTATATCTACATCTGATCCTTCGTTAATATCCCCTGTTGCAAAAGAACCAAAAAGAATTACACAATAAGGCTTAAATATTTCAATTACCCGCTTTGTATATCTTTTTATTTTCTCAAATATTTCTTCACTTCCTTCAATATTAACTCGGCATAATTTAGACATCTTTGAGCTACCTCTTTAGTATAAAATTTATATGGTGCTCCTGAGGGATAAAAATTAAGATCAAGAAATTGTTTAAATTGTTCGTTTACCTTTGAAGACTCTTCAAGAAGCTCAACTACAGAATGGGTAATGAGTGCCCTATATCCTTGAGCATAAAGAAAACCTTTTAGAGATTTCTCAGCAGCCTGTTGTGCAAAAAAGGCAGTAGCATAATAATTTCCATCTTTAAGGCAATCTTTAGCTGTTTTCATGTCAGCAGAAGCTTGATCAAGCTATCTTAAACCTTCTTTTAAGTTCTTCATAATTTTAACCTTAAATAAAAGGAAACTATATGTTTTGCATTATAATCTTACTAAACTTATTTTTCAAGAAATTTTTAATATTCCAGGTCTTCTGATATTTTGTTAATCATAGTCTTATAGATGGTACAAATTAGATAATTGAATTTGTAAGATCAAGCTATGAAAAAATTTTATGTTATAATAATGTATAGCTCAAATATTAAGGTTATGGGGTCAAATTTTCAGCAAATTAATAAAAATTTGTGAAAATAATCCGAGATAGAAATATTAGAATAAAAAGAAACATTAAGCGCACTTTATAGAAGACTAATTTGGAGGACACCTCATGGAAACAAGATCTGTAGAGGATGAAATTGACCTTTTTGAATTATTTCAAAAACTCTATCAAGAAAAGTGGCTAATTTTAGGAATTACTGCTATAACAACTTTAATTGCCATTTTAGTTTCCTTTTTAATTCCAAAAACATATAAAGCTGAGGTCTTCTTTGAAATCCCAACTTTTCAAACTTCTCAGAATATCCAAATTATAAATTATTTTGAGCTCTCAGATGCTTTTAAATCTTATGAAAAGTATAGAAAGCTTTCATTTGATGCAAAGATATCTCAAATAAGAAATTCCCCCAATACAGGAAAGATTGAAGTTGAAGGCAGTTCCCCAGAAGAAGCTAAAAAGAATCTTAACGAGATTATAAACATAATAAATAAAGAGCTTTTTAGTGAAAAACTTAATGAAATAAAAGACAATTTAAATAAGAGAATTAATGCTATAGATATAACAATTAAAGAATTTATCAAAAAAAGAACAATTTATGATCCAGCTAAAATTGCTGATTTACTTACTGAAAAAGAGCGAATACAGAAATGGCTTCAAAATCCTCAAATTATATGCCCTTTAGATATAATTGTTTCTTCCAAACCTGTAAAGCCAAAACCCTTACTTTATACAGCAATTGGTTTTATAACAGGCATTTTTCTTGGAATTTTTGTAGCACTTGTAAATGAGGCGATAAAAAGCAGAACCTAATTAAATAGCATATAAAAGTATTTTGGATTAGAAATGTCTAAAATACTTTTAGTTGATGATGATAAAATAGTTTTGAAAGTTCTTTCTAAAGTAATCGGAGAAAAAATTAAGGTACCTACAGATCAAGTAATGAATTTTAAAGATTTAGAAAAAGTAGTATTTGAAAATCCCTATTTGCTATGTATTTGCGACTATCATCTTCCAGATGCTGAGCATGGAGAAGCTATTAATTTTCTTATAAAGAATAAAATCCCCACCATTGTTTTAACTGCATCTTATGATGAAAAAATAAGAGAAGAGATTCTTGAAAAAGGTGTAATGGATTATTTAGTTAAAGGGACACCAAATATACTTGAACATATTATTTATGCTATCACAAGAGCTTTAAAAAATAGAAATATTAAAATTCTTATTGTTGACGATTCTCAAGCTGACAGAGCTTTGATGAAAAAAATCTTGAAAAATATGCTTTTTCAAGTGTTTGAGGCTAAAAGTGGTTCAGAAGCTTTAGAAATATTATCAGCTAATCCAGATATAAGACTAATAGTTTTAGATTATTATTTGCCAGAAGAAGACACTGTAGAATTAATATATTCTATTAGAGAAAGATTCAAGAAAAATGAAGTAGGAATTATTGTAGTTTCAGGAATAGTTAAAAGCAATATGGTACCCATCCTTTTGAAAGCAGGAGCAAATGATTTTCTAAGTAAACCTTTTAGTAAAGAAGAATTCATGGTAAGAATAAATAACACCATAGAAATGTTAGATATGATACAAGAGTTAGAATTTTATGCCTATAGAGACCCTCTTACAGGGCTCTGTAATAGAAGATATTTTTTTGAAGAGGCTTTAAAATTGTGGACCCTTGCAAAAAAGCAAGATTTTAAATTAGCTTGCATAGTTATAGATATAGACAATTTTAAAAAGATTAATGATATTTATGGGCATAATATAGGAGATGAAGTTTTAAAGGATTTTGCCAAGCATTTAAAAAATTTTTTTAGAAGAAAAAGTGATTTAATTGCTCGTACAGGAGGAGAGGAATTTACTTTGCTTGTAGGTTATGAAGAAAAAGAAAAACTTTTGGAATATTTAGAAAACTTTAGAAAATATATAGAAGAAAATATTTTAAAACTTAAGGAAAATTCAAAAGATTTGGAAATAAAATATACTATCTCTATAGGGGCTGAGTTAGAACTTAATGACTCTTTAAAAGAAATGATAATTTTAGCAGACCGTAAGCTTTATAAATCAAAGGAAAGAGGTAAAAATTGTATAACTTTTTAAATTTATCACCCTTGTGAATCTTTTTAAAATTTTAGCTCTCATAATTTGGTTTATTTACTTAATTTTTCTTTTTATTTTCATCCCCTTTTTATGTAAAAAGCTTGACAATTTTTTGAAATTTTATCTTTATTTTTCTACTTTGGGCAAAATATTTGGGATTTTTTTAATTATAGTAGGTCTAATTTTAGGAATTTGGTGTTTAACAATTTTATGGATAAAAGGTAAAGGAACACCTTCTTTTCTTTACCCCCCTCAAAAATTAGTTAAAGAAGGGCCTTATAAATATTGCAGAAATCCAATGACTTTAGGAGCTTGGATAATATTTTTAGGAGAAGCTTTAATTTTTGAATCTTTAAGCCTCCTTCTCTTTTTAATCCTCATAGGAATACCTATGGGAACTCTCTGGATATTTAAATATGAAGAGCCCTTTTTAGAGAAAAAATTTAAAGAGGATTATTTAAATTATAAAAAAACTGTTCCCAGATGGATACCAAAATTTTTTAAATGAGAATAAGAGAAGCTCTTTTACAGGAAAAGTTAAACGGAGAAATAAAATGTTTGACCTGTGAAAGGAAATGTATTATTTCTGAGGGTGCTACAGGTTTTTGTAAAACAAGAAAAAATATAGGTGGGAAACTTTATACTCTTGTTTACGGAGAAATTTCCTCTTTAAGTGCTAATCCCATAGAAAAGAAACCTCTCTATCATTTCTGGCCAGGGACTTTTGCATTAACAGTTGGAACTTGGTCTTGTAATTTTACTTGTCCCTGGTGTCAAAATTATGAAATCAGTAAAGCACCTGAAATGATTGGTAAAGGGAGTTATATTTCTCCTGAAAAATTTATAGAAATTATGAAAAAACTAAATTGTCAAGGAACAAGTATTTCTTTTAATGAGCCCACTCTTCTTTTAGAGTATGCTGTAGATGTTTTTAAATTAGCTAAGTCTTATGGATATTATAATACTTATGTAACAAATGGATATATGAGTGAAAAGGCCTTAGAACTCCTTATTGAAGCTGGGCTTGACGGAATGAATATTGATATAAAAGGTGATAAAAAGGCAGTAGCTCATTATTGTAATGCTGATGTGGAAAAGGTTTGGAGAAATGCAAGGATAGCAAAAGAAAAAGGTGTTTGGGTTGAAATAACAACTCTTGTTATTCCCGGAATAAATGATGATAAAAAAATTTTAAAAGAAATAGCAAAAAGAATAAAAGAAGAACTTGGAGAAGAAACACCCTGGCATGTAAATCGCTATTTTCCTGCTTTTGAATTTTACCATAAAATTTATGTTCCTCCTACACCTATAAAAACTCTTGAAACAGGTATAGAAATTGGTAAAGAAGTGGGACTCAAATATGTTTATTGTGGAAATGTTCCTGGACATAAATTTGAAAACACCTATTGCCCTAATTGTGAGACCCTTTTAATTAAAAGGTATACACTTAGTGTTTTAAAATATAACCTTTCTAAAGATAAAAGGTGCCCAACTTGTAAAGAGAAAATTCCAATTATAGGAGAATTTTGGGGAAATATTAACTCTTAGGTAGGATAATTACTTCAATTTTTCCTTTTAAAGCATTGGCAAATTTTTCTGCATCTTTTTCTGAACCAACAATACTTCCGTAGTGCATAGGAATAGCTATTTGAGGCTTAATAGCAAGTGCAGCTTCAACTGCTTCATCAGCAGTCATAACATATGTTCCTGAAACAGGTAAAAGTGCTATATCTGCTTTTATATTTTTCATTTCTGGAATAAAATCTGTATCTCCTGCATGATAAATATTAACTCCCTCTACTTCTACTACAAAACCAAGCCATCCTTTATCTTTAGTATGAAATGTTTTTCCTATATTATAAGCTGGAACAGCTTTTACTTTTATTCCTCTAACTTTCTTTTCTTCTCCCACTTTCATTATTTCTATTTTACCAGTGAGCATTTTAGCTGAGTCTTTCTCTGTCACAATAATTGTATCCTCTTTTACAATTTTCTTTATATCCTCTGCAGAACAATGATCATAATGGGGATGGGTAACAAAAATAATATCTGCTTTAGGGCCTGCTTTTATTTGAAAAGGGTCAAAATAAATAATCAAATCACTTTTAATAAGAAAACAATCATGCCCTAACCATTGCATTTTTTTGACTAAATCTTTAACCATATTTATAATACCTCCTTAATTTTTATTTGGTTGGTTCTGTAGGTAGAGTAGGTATTTGCTCAGTTTCATATACTGCTATAAGTCTTGTATGTTGGTACCTTTCATGCTCTTTCATAGGTACATTCTTTGGGCTATAAAAATCACCAATTCCATAAACACTAAAAATTTCATGAGGAATGTTAACTAAGTATTTTTTGATAATTTCTATAGGAGCTTCTGCTCTCTTTTTAGCAAGTTTTTCATTAACCTTCTTATTTCCAAAGGCTGAAGCACTACCTATGGAAATGAATAAAATTTTTCTACCCTTACTTTCTCTTGCAAGATAATCAAGAAAATTGATAAGTCTTTGATATTCAAATGAATTTTCCTTAATTTTATTTGAACCTACAGGGAAAAATATGGTAATTTCACCTGTACCTTGTTTTTTTGACATTTCTTCAATTAATTCTAAAGTTTTTTTAGCTAATTCTAAATTAGACTGACTTGCTTTTAATATATTTTGAGTATTAGCATCAAGTTTTTGTATTTCTTCCTCCAATCTTTTATTAAGTTCTTCCAACCTTTTAGTAGTAGATTCTATATTAGAGGTTTTTTGTTTAAGCTCAGAGAGTTCACTCATGGCCATATTATGTGAATCTACAAAGATTTGAGCAAGTACCCTTGCTTGATCTTTAGATGCTGCACCTGTTATTGTGCCAGGAGGAAAATCAATAGTTTTTGTAGCATTAGATACATCCTTCATATAAAGTTTTGTACTTTCTCCTGCACATCCTGCTAAAAAAATACTTATTAATACAAAAAACAATCCTAATAAAAAGTTTTTTTTCATTCTCCCCTCCTTTTATAATTTTTTATTCATCCTTATTTTAATTTTTACAAAATTTTAAATAAAAGGCAAGAGAATTTTATTGACATTTTAAAAAATTTGAGTATTTTAAATTAAAAACAAATTTGGTTAAAAGTATGGCTCAGGAAAAGATAGTAAATTTAGATCAAAAAATTAAGGCAACTCCAAGAACTTCTATTTCTCCTGTTAACGAACTTGCTCTTAAAACAACCAAAGAAATTATCATCAAATTCATAGAAATGGGAAGGTGTTCTCCCGCAACTTTTGAAGAAGTATTTACTCAAGTTTTCTCTGTAGTCAAAAAAACCTTAGATGAAGATTAATGTATCTTCTTGCTATCCATGGTAGTCCAAGAAAAAACGGAAATTCTGAAATTCTCTTAGATTACTTTTTAAAAGGAATTAACCAAGAACTCATTTCTTTTAAAAAAATAAGGCTTTTTGAACTAAAATATCAACCCTGTATTGAGTGTGGTGAGTGTGAAACTACTGGGGAATGTGTTTTAGAAGATGATTTTAGGGAGCTTTATAATAAAATTTGGAAAGCTGATTTTTTGGTAGTTTCAACCCCTATATTTTTCTATAACCACACATCTTATGTGCAAGCTTTTTTTGAAAGATTTCAAGCTTTTTGGGCAAGAAAATACATTTTAAACCTCCCTCATCCTTTTAATAAAAAACCAAAGGGTATACTTCTTAGCCTTGGAGGAACAAAAGGAAAAAAACTTTTTGAAGGTGTAGTAAGGAGCTTCAAATATGTTCTTGATACTGTTTATGGAGTTTATCTTGGTGGTTTATTTTTAAGAGGAATAGATAAAAAGGGAGAAATTTTAAATCATAAAGATTATTTAGAACTTGCTAAAGAAATAGGCTCTAAACTTTCTATTCTTTCAGAAAAAGAATTGATAGAATTTCCCGAAAAATTAAATCTAAACACAAGCTCAACTCCTTAATCTTTACCATATTTTTTAAAAATTTCTCTATATTTTTTTGCTCTTTCTTCAATATTATTAGCTTTCCATATATCACTTATAACTGCAATCATATCTGCAGAAAGCTCAATTAATTCTTCAGCTTTATCTAAGGTTATGCCACCAATAGCACAAATAGGAATTTTTAAAATTTTTTTAGCTTCTAAAATGATTTTTTTATCAATTATTTTAGCTTCTGGTTTGGTAGGAGAGGGAAAAAAGCTTCCAAAAGCTACATAGCTTGCTCCAAGAAGTTCCATTTCTTTTGCTCTTTTAAGGTCTCCGTAACAGGAAACTCCTATTATTTTATCTTTTAAAATTTTACTAACTTCCTCAATAAAAAAGTCTTCTTTTCCAAGATGTACTCCATCTGCATTAGCTTCTAAAGAGAGTGAAACTCTATCATTAACTATAAAAATTGCTCCATAATTCTTACAAAGCTTTTTTAAAGCTTTAGCATAAGGAAGCAAAAACTCATCAGAATGACTTTTATCTCTTAATTGAACAATTTTAGCTCCTCCTTTTAAGGCTTTCTCGACTTTTTCTAAGATTTCATTATTTTCATAGGGGGTGAGCTTTTCATCGGTTATTATGTAAAGACCTGAAAGTTTCATTTTAAATTCTTTCAATAATTTCTACTTCCGGTAAAAACTCTCTAAACAGATTTTTTGCTTTTTCGTAAAAATCTTGAGAATAGGGAGGGATATCATTTTTATCTAAAGTTTTACCTGATACATATTTTTGAAAGGCAATATATTTAAAATTTTCTAAATAGGGTATCATCTCCTTTAAATCTTTTTCTGAAACTAAAGGGGGATAAAAGGTAATTCTTATTTCTACTTTTTCAGGTTTAGCTCTTGCTATATTTAACGTTTTTTCTACTTTTTTAAAATCTCCTCCTATTTCATGATATCTTTTAGGTGAGGTTTTAAAATCAATAGCTAAAAAATCAAGAATTCCCATATCAAAAAGTGTTTTTATTAGTTCAGGATTAGACCCATTAGTATCAAGTTTTACTGGAAGCCTAATTTCATAATAAATTCTCTCTATAAGATGGATAAGCCTTTTACCCCAAAGAGTTGGTTCTCCTCCTGTAATAACAACTCCTTTTATAAATCCTTTCCTTCTTGAAAGTTCCTGTAAAATGAAATCCTCAGAAAGATCCTCTAATTTATTATATTCTTCAGGAATAACAAGCTCTATATTATAACAATAGGGGCAACGGAAATTGCAAAGATAAGTATAAATTACTGAGGCTATTTTCCCTGGATAGTCTATTAAACTTGTTCCACGAAATCCTTTTATCATCTTTCAAAGCTTAAAACTTTTAGACTTTCTATTATCATATATAAAGCAAGAATAATCAAAATAAACCCAATTAAAGTTATAATATTTAGCTTAAATTTCCCAAAAATAATGTAAATAAGGGCTGAAAGGGTGGTTATAATCATAAAAATTGTGGGAATTAAAATAAAGAGATATTTACCTGGCTTAAAATTTCTTATCCATACATAAATAGTAAGTAAAACGAGAGCTGCAAGAAGTTGATTAGTTGCCCCAAAAATTGGCCAAATTATTTTCCAGGCAGGAATTTGAGTTCCCTCAGGGGCATAGAATTTTATATGAAGTAAAAGGATAGGTAAAATTAAACATAGAAAGGTCATTATTGTTCTTAATTTTAAACTAGAACCTGAAATATTAAGAAATTCCTGTAAAACATACCGAGAAATCCTTGTTGCAGTATCAAGTGTGGTCAAAATAAAAGCCGAAATTGCAAGATAACCATATATTAATCCTATCTTAGGATTTAGTCCTATAAGAGATACAAACTGAGAAATTCCTAAGGAAAAAATTTCTAATGGGATTTTAGCTGATTTAATTAAATCTTTAGAAAGTATCATTACTGTTGAAAGAGCAATTATAGCAAGAATTCCTTCAAGTATCATTCCTCCATAGGCTACAAACCTTGCATTTTTTATGTTGTCAAGCTGTTTAGAGGTGGTTCCTGAAGAAACTAAGGAATGGAATCCAGAGACTGCTCCACAAGCAACAGTAATAAAAACAAAGGGAAAAAGTGGTCCTATTTGAGGATTAAAAGACAAAAAAGCAGGATAGGAAATTTGATAATTCCCAAAAAAAATACCAAAAATCCCTACAATTAAAATTGAATAAAGAAGAAAGCTTGAAAGATAATCTCTTGGCTGAAGCAAAACCCATACAGGTAAAATGGAAGCAAAAAAACAATAAATCAATAAAATCCAAATCCAGACTTCTTTTGATAGATTGATTAAACTTTTTTCTAAACTAAAAAATAAAATTATTCCAATTAAGAAAAGAGAAAATAAAGTAGCAAGGGGAAGATTAATTTTTAATCTGTAAAGGGTAAATCCAAAAATTAAAGCTATAAAAATGTATCCTACATTAACTTGAGCAACAGGCGGCTCTTCCGCAAATGTAGTCGCAGCAAGATCTGTAAAAACTGTAATTACATATATTAAAGAAAACCATATAAATAACAGGAAAATTTTATATACTTTTTCACCCATATAAAGTTTAGCAACTTCGCCAATACTTTTCCCTTTATTTCTAACTGAAGCAATAAGAGCTGAAAAGTCATGTAATCCGCCTATAAAGAGGGTCCCTAAAACTATCCACAAAATCCCAGGTAACCAACCATAAGCCATCCCAGCAATAATTGGACCTACAATAGGTCCTGCTCCTGCAATGGAAGAAAAATGATGCCCCAGAAGAATAAACTTATTGGTGGGAATAAAATCTATACCGTCAAAATTAGTCTTTGAAGGTACCTTTTCATCTTCTTTTACTTCATATTGTTTTTCCAAAAATCTTCCATAAAAAATATATCCTATTAAAAAAAGAACTAAAGCAATAAAAAGAATAAATGTCACCATGCTTTTTATATTTTCAAATTTTTAAGAATTTTTAATATTTTATAAAATTCTATTTTACTTTTCAAGTCTTCTAATTCTAAATAATTTTGATTAAACCTCTACTTTAAATATGGTGCGTGCAAGAATCCCTATACTAAATGATAAAATTGCAACTCCTGAACTTACTAAAAACATTTCCAGGAAAAACCGAATAAAAGATCTTTCTTGAACAACACTTACAAAAAAGGTAAAAATAAGAATAATCATTAAGGCACCAAAAAAGGCAATCCCCAAGGCAAGAAAATAATAAGTAAACACAAAATAAGGTAAAACAAGAACAATTACTGTTAAAATATAAGCTATTCCTGTATAAAGTGCAGCTTTTAAGGGCTTTTCTTTTCCCTCTGATCTTTTAGAAAGATACTCAGAGGCAGACATAGAAAGAGCAGCAGAGATTCCGATAATAAAAGTTGTAATTCCTATAAGTTTAGTATTTTGTAAAGCAAAGGTAAGACCTGCAAGAGCTCCTGTAAGCTCAACTAAAGCATCGTTAAGCCCAAGAACCATAGAACCTACATAATTTAATCTTTCTTCATCAAGCATTGAAGCTAATTCTTTTTCATGAGTTTCTTCTTCATATAAAATACTTTGTGCTTCTGGAATTTTCTCAACTAAAACTGCATAAGCTTTTTCTGCACGTTTTTCATTTCTTTCCATAAGCTTTATAGCAAAGGTAAAACTGAAAATCCAAGCAATAAAAAGATAAAAGAAGGCTTTTATACGATTAGGCTTGAAATTTTTCCCAGTATATTTAGCCCAAATACTTGCATGTTTTCCTTCTTCATTAGCAATCTTTAAAAGGGTTTCTCTATTTTTATCTTTAACTAATTTAGCAAGTCTACTATAGACATATTCTTCTGTAATTTCATTTTTTTGAAAATTTTCAATAATTTTCAAAATTTCTTTTTCCATCAATTTAGATATTATTTAAGAATTTTTAAAAAACAAGTAAATTTTAGCCCCCTCTAAAATAAAAACTTAGAGGGGGCTAAAGAATTAGGTTTTAGAAATTATAAAAGGCTGATAAGGTAAATCTGTTAGCAGTATCTACCCATTTATCACGTTCTGTTTCAATGTGCAGAACTTCTACACCAATGCTCATATTGTCACTTAATTTATACCAGAGATTGGCAAAATATTGAGTATTTTTAGTAAATTGACGATCATTTAAAGCTTCAGGTCCGTATTGTCCTTTAAGTATTTCTTTATCATTAGGGTCATCAAATCCTGCTCCAATAGTAAAGCTTAAGCGAGGCTTTATATTCCATACAAGATCTGCCCACAATCCATAAGCCTCAATAGGCTCACCATAGGCATTTACTCCAAGGTCATATCTTAACCATTCTTTATCAATTCCTCTTCCAGTCCAGGCTTCACCCTTAAATTGAAATTTTTGATTAAAAAGCTTAAAATTAAAAACCCATTCTCCAACCAATAGCCAACGATCAACATCACTTTCTTTAGTAAAATATTTTTTTGGAAAAGAAACATCTTCAGGTTTTACAGCCTCATGCTTAAACCCCCCACCAATAGCAATCATACTTCCCTTATCAAAAATTTTATTTAAAACCCCATCTTTATATTGAACTCTTGCAAGAGCCCAAGGCATACGCTCTTCAGAAGAAGTAGCTATTCTTCTATGCATCATAAGTGAACCAAGGAGTTCCCAATTTTCAAATACTTTTTGTCTAATGGTTAATTGAGGAACCCTCCACCAAAGGTTTCCTGCGGCAGTTAAAATTCCAAATTCAATGGTTGATGGATTTAACTGAGATACAGGAATCCAATCCTGTCCAAAAAGTAAGCTTGTTCTTGTTTTACTATTATGAATATCTACATAAGCAAGCCTCATTCTGGGAATAATATTGTTCCCAGCATGGGTTCCATAAAAATCTATTTCAGTATGTCCCTTTACAATCCAGTCCCCTCTTTTTTGATAAACAAGTGTCCCAAGTCTT
>CAYXGJ010000007.1:14035-101853 GCA_964464535.1 uncultured Thermodesulfatator sp.
AGAATCATTTTGATAATCTTTATTATAAGAAATATTCCAATTTGTACCGTTCCAACTGGCACTCCATCTATTTTTTACCGTTCCCACAAAGTCATTATAATATACAATTTGGGCAGTATCATAATGATAATCCATTTTTACTCTTCCATAGAGTTGCCATTCAAGACCAGGTTTACCAAAAACCGGCTTTGATTCCTTAGCCACAAATTGGGGAGTTAGCTTTTCAGTCTTTGTTTCTACTTGCTGAAGTTTACTTTGTAAATTTTCTATCAAAGCTTGCATAGAAGCCATTTGTTGTTGCATAACAGCTATTTGTTGTTTTAGAGTTTCTATCTGAGCCTTAAGTTCTTCAGGAGTTTCTCCAGCTAAAGAGGTTTTTACAAAAACACCACCCATTATTAAACTTGGCAATAAAACCTTTGAAATTAGTTTTTTCCTCATCTTATCACCTCCTTTTAAGGTTTTTAAAGATTATGAGTTTCAGCTTACATTAAATTAACACTCTCCAAATAATTAAAGAATTTTTTCACAATTCAAATCTTTCTCTTTTTAAAAAATCAAAAAATTTTGTAATGTAATGTAAATTGAATTTACAGATTAAAAATCATTTTTATATTAATTAAAAGGGATTTTTTTCACAAAAACAAAAAGTATTTTATAGACTTCCTTTCCTCATATTTTAGGAGGTTTAAAACGTATTGAATTATTAAAATCTAAAACTAAATTTTAAAATATGCATTTTATAAAAACTGAGGCAAATTTTAAATTAAAAACTGATATTGAACCAAAAGGGGATCAGCCAAAAGCTATAGAGGAGTTAGTAAAAGGAGTTAAAGCAGGAATAAAACATCAAGTTTTACTTGGAGTTACCGGGTCTGGGAAAACTTTCACTATGGCAAATGTGATTGCTAAAGTTGGAAAACCTACCCTTATTATTGCTCCTAATAAAACTTTGGCTGCACAGCTTTATAATGAATTTAAAAAACTTTTCCCAGAAAATGCAGTAGAATATTTTGTCTCTTATTATGATTATTATCAACCAGAAGCTTATGTTCCTATAACTGATACTTATATAGAAAAGGACGCCTCTATTAATGACTTTATAGATAGACTTAGACATTCTGCAACCGCAGCAGTTCTCTCAAGAAAAGATGTAATTGTTGTGGCAAGTGTCTCCTGTATTTATGGTCTTGGTTCCCCTGATGAGTATTTTCAAAAACATCTTTATTTAAGAACTGGAGCTAAAATAAGAAGGGATGAACTTTTAAGAGCTCTTGTGACTATGCATTATGAAAGAACTGAGATGGATTTTACACGTGCCACTTTCAGAGTAAGAGGAGATATAATTGAAATTTTTCCTTCTAATGAAGAAAAAAGAGCTTTAAGAGTTAGTCTCTGGGGTAATGAAATAGAAGAAATTAAAATTATTGATCCTTTTAGAGGAAAGGTTTTAGGAAAAGTTGAAAGTGTAGTAATCTTTCCTGCAAGTCATTATGTTACTTCAGAAGATAGACTTAAGTGGGCAATAGAAGAAATTAAAAAAGAGCTAAAAGAAAGGGTAGAATATTTTAAAAGTAAAGGACTTTATCTTTTTGCTGAAAGAATTGAAAAAAGAACTCTTTATGATTTAGAGCTTTTAAGTGAAATAGGTTATTGTAAAGGGATTGAAAACTATAGTAGATATTTAGATGGAAGAAAACCAGGAGAACCTCCTTATACACTTTTAGATTACTTTCCAGATGATTTTCTCCTTTTTATAGATGAAAGTCATATAACTATTCCTCAATTAAGGGGAATGTATAGAGGTGACAGAAGTAGGAAAGAAACCTTAGTAGAATATGGTTTTAGACTCCCCTCTGCTTTAGATAACAGACCTCTTACTTTTGAAGAATTTGAAGAAAGGGTAAATCAAGTAATCTATGTTTCAGCAACCCCAGCAGAATACGAAATAGAAAAAGCTGAGGGAAGGATTATAGAACAGATTATAAGACCAACAGGTCTTCTTGACCCTGAAGTAGAAGTAAGAACCTCTGAAAACCAGGTAGAAGATCTATTTTTTGAAATTAAAAAAAGAATAGAAGCAAAAGAAAGAGTTTTAGTTTGTACTCTTACCAAAAGACTTGCAGAAGAATTAACAGATTATTATAAAGAACTTGGGATAAAGGCATGTTATATGCACTCAGATCTAAAAACTTTAGAGAGAGCAAGAATTATAAGGGATTTAAGAAAAGGAGTTTATGATGTTCTTATAGGAATAAATCTTTTAAGAGAGGGTCTTGATCTTCCTGAAGTTTCACTAATAGCTATTCTTGATGCTGATAAAGAGGGTTTTTTAAGATCTGAAAGAAGTCTAATACAGATGATAGGAAGAGCTTCAAGAAATATTAATGGAAAAGCTCTTTTATATGCTCAAACTATAACCCCAGCTATTAAAATCGCCATTGAAGAAACAGAAAGAAGAAGGAAAATTCAAGAGAAATACAATAAGGAGCATAAAATAACCCCAAAAAGTGTAGTAAAATCACTTGATGATCCGCTTATGAGAATGGTTGAAGCTGATTTTGTAGATTTAGAAAAAATTGTAGAACCTGTTGAGACCTTTGAAAGTTTAGAAACTTTGAGAGCTGAGATTGAAAGGGTTGAAAAGGAGATGAAAGAAGCAGCTAAAAACTATGAATTTGAAAGAGCTGCTATTTTAAGAGATAGGCTTTTTTCTTTAAAACAACTTGCCTTACAATGGAGTTAACTTCTAATTTATGCCAAGACTTCCTAAAACAAATCCAAGAGCTGTAGCTTTAAAAATTCTTATTCGCTGGGAAAAAGGAAAACCTCTTCTGGATGAAATACTCTCTCAGGTTTTAACTAAAAGCGTGCTTCCTGATGAAAGAGATAGAGCTCTTGTAGGTGAGCTTGTAAATGGAGTAGTAAGATATCTTTATTACATAGATTTTGTTATTTCCCGCATATCTTTACATCCTTTGGAAAAAATGGATGCAGAAGTAAGAAATATTTTACGTCTTTCTACCTATCAAATACTTTATACTAGAATACCAGAAAGGGTTGCTATTTCAGAGGCTTTAAAAATTCTTTCTCATAGAAAAAGAGGAGATTGGATAAAAGGATTTGTTAATGCAATTTTACATAAAATCGCGGAAGACAAAAATAATCTTCCTCAACCTCCAGATCTTAATCCTGTTTTCTATTTATCTACAAAGTATTCTTTTCCAGAATGGATAGTAAAAAGATGGATTGATAGATTTGGTTTTGAAGAAACAGAGAAACTACTTTTAGCAAGCAATGAACGCCCTTCTTTGGTTATAAGAGTTAATATATTAAAAGTAAGTAGAGCTAATTTGTTAAACTTTTTACAAAAAGAGGAAGTCCCTAAAGCTAAACCTTGTCCTTATAGTCCTGTAGGAATTATCTTAGATGGTTTTAGAGGTAAAATTACAGAATTAAAGGCTTATCATTTTGGCTGGATAAGTGTTCAAGATTCAGCAAGTCAATTGGTTACTTTTCTTTTAAATCCTAAACCTGAAGAAAAAATTCTTGATGCTTGTGCAGGAGTAGGAGGAAAAACAACCCACATAGCTGAACTTATGCAAAATAAAGGAATTATATGGGCTTTTGACCTCTATCCTTGGAGACTTGAAAAACTTAAAGAGAATTTCCAAAGACTTGGACTTAAAGAACCTAAAGTTTTTCAAGGAAATGTAGTTAAAGAACTTCCTAAAAAAAATGCCCCTCTTTTTGATCGCATTCTTATCGATGCTCCTTGTACTGGAACAGGTGTTATCAGAAAACATCCTGATATAAAATGGGCAAGAAAGGAAGAAGATTTTATAAATATCCCCGAAAAACAATTAAATCTTCTTGAAGGGCTTTCTTCTTTTCTTAAACCTAATGGTGTCATGGTTTATGCAACCTGTAGCCTTGAACCAGAAGAAAATGAAAAAGTTATAGAAAAATTTTTAAAGAATCATCCAGAATTTGAAATAGAAAATCCTTTAAATGTACTTAAAAAGACTTGTGGTCCCTTAATAAAAGATCTTATAGAAAATGATCTTTATCTAAAAACTTATCCCCATAAACATAATATGGATGGCTTTTTTGCTGTAAGATTAAGAAAAGTTTCCTAACTAAAATCTATTTCTAAATAATTATTTTTAATGCGGGCACTTTTTATTTCTTTATTTAATAAAACTCTGGGAAGGAAAAAATGTTTTTTAAAATTTCCAATTTTAATAATCAAATCTTCTTCCTTTTGATAAACTTCTAATTTCTCTTCTGAAGTTTCCTTTAATATTATTTTTAAAACATAATTTCCATTTTTTTCAAAAATTTCAAAGGGTTTATCTTTGAAAAAGACCTCTGCTGGGTTTTTATCTTGATAAATTTTTTTACCAAATTCTTTTAATTTTTCATATCCCAAAACTTCTTCATAAACTTGAGGAATCATAAAAATTGGGGTTGGCTCAAAGCTTTTCACTATCCTCTCCACATACTTTTTTTGAATTTCATAAAAGGGGCTTTCTTTTTCAGCCACTCGATTAATAAAAATTGCATCAACTGGAAAACCAAAAAGATGAAGATAAGTAAAAGCTTTTTCTGTTTCCTTTATCACCATTTTCTCAGGATTAACTACTAATCTTACAGAGGAGATTTCTTGATTCTGTAAAAGATAATAGAGATTATAAACCTGTCTAAAAAGTTCTTCCAAAGCATCATAAGTTTCTTCTTCAGGAAGAGGCATATCAGTTATCATTTTAGCTGCTGGTCTTATAAATTTCATAAGTTTTCTTTGTAAAGGTAAAATTTTAGTTACCCACCAGCTTGCTGCATCAGGAAGACTTAAAAATCTTAAGGTTTCTCCAGTAGGTGCTGAATCAACAATAATTACTTCATATTTTTTTTCTTCCACATGTTTATTTATCCATAAAAAGGAAGATACCTCTTCCATACCAGGTAAAATTGACATTTCTTCAGCTAAAACTTCTTCTATTCCTTGCCATTTTAGAAGATTTTTTAAATACTCCTTTAAAACTCCCCAGAATTTTTCAATTGAATAGTAGACATCTACTTCTTGAGCATAAAAATTTTTAAATATTTCTTTAGGTTCTGGACCTACATCTACTTCTAAAACATCTGAGAGTGAATGAGCTGGATCTACTGAAATTACAAGAATTTTTTTGCCAAGTTCTGAAAGATAAGCCCCTGTTGATGCTGAAAGAGTAGTTTTTCCTACCCCTCCTTTTCCTGTAAAAAGAATAATCCTCATTCAAATCCTTAAGCTTCAGCCTTTTCAACTTTTACTTTTTTAATTTCTTTTTTTGGTTTTTCCAATTCTTCAATTCTTTTTTCTATAATACTTTTTAAAGCAAGTAACATTTCTTTTCTTGCATTTTTGACGTGCTTTTTGGTTTCTTCAGGAATAAAAGAAAACATTTCTTCTATAAAAGCATCCCAAGCCTGAGCCAAATGTTCCATCCATTTATATTTCATTTATTCCCCCACCTCCTCTGAAAATAATAGCCGGCGATGGGATTCGAACCCATGACCTGCTGATTACGAATCAGCTGCTCTACCTCTGAGCTACGCCGGCTTTTATAAATTATAAATTCTTATTTTAAAAATTTCAAATGTTTGTGCTTTAACTTAGATTTATGCTGAAAGATATTTTTCTTTTATTCTTTTAATTACTATATGAGCTGAATTGAAGGCTTTCATTATGCTTCCTTGTTTTAAAGCTATATCTCCAACTAAAAAAACCTTAGGCAAACTAGTCTCAAAGAATTCATCTATTAAGGGATTACCTTTTTCATCAAAAGGAATTCCTATTCTTCTTAAAAAATTTTCTGGGGTAGTCCCACCTAAACAATAATAAATTAAATCATAAATATCTTCTTTTCCATCTTTAAAATAAACTTTTATTTTTTCATTATAAGGTTCTATTTTTTCTATATCTGTTGCCATAAGAAATTTTAATTTCCCTTGTTTCTCTTTTTCTTCTAAATTTTTTAAATTGATCTCATTTATTCTAAAAAATTGAGGTCTTCTATAGGAAAGATAAACATCATTTACTTCACAAAGACAACAAGCAACTTCTGCTGCAGTGTTTCCTCCACCAACTACTAAAATTTTTTTATTTTCTGGTATTTCAACAGGAGGCTCTAAAAATACTTTATCTTTTAATTCTTCAGGAATGGGATATGAAGGTTTATTAGGTTTACCAAAAATACCAATAGCTATTATTACAAACTCTGCTAAATATTCTGGTTTATCTTTTACAAAAATTTCATATCCCTCCTTTGTCTTTTTTATTTCTGTAACTTCTGAATTTAACCTAATATCTAATTTCCATTTATTTATCCAGTCTTCTATTCTTTTAAGAAACTCCTCTTTAGTTTCGGTTTCAAAAGAGCATATCCCTATAGGCTTTATATCTTCTTCTCTATAATTGGCATCTACTCTTTTACCAGGTTTATAAAATTTTACTATGGTATTACAAACAGATTCTCCTTTTTCTAAAACTAAAACTGGTTCTAAGTTATTCGCCTTTGCTTCTATGGCTGATGCAATACCAGCTGGTCCTGCTCCTATGATAGCAATTTTAACTTTTTCCATTTTTAAATTTCAAGCCAAGATTCAGAAAATATAATTTCTCCTATTAAAACTTTTACAGTTTTATATATTTCAAGTTCTTTAGAGGATAGTGACTTTGTATCTATTTTTTCTCCATCCATTATTTTATGAACTAAAGCAACCCATTCAGGATGTTTACCTTTAGCAATTTCCACCAATTCTTTATCATATATATCAAGTATTGCACTATAAAGATTATATTTCATAAGCATCATAAGCATTACTCTATTTAGATAAGGTCTTAAATGAGAAGTCACACCATTTGAAACATTTGAAAGACCTACAATTGTTTTAACTCCTGGTGTAATTTCTTGAAGTATAGAAAGAAAATTAAGCACTTCCCTAATTTGTTGTGCATCAAGAGTTATAGGTGTAAGAACTGGATCTACCCAGATTTTTTCATTAGGTATGCCGTATTCATTAAGTTTATTTACAAAATCTACTACAAGATCTGCTCTTTCATTGACATCTCTAAGAAGCCCCTTTTCTCCCCAAAGAAGTGCTACTACATCACAACCAATTTCAGCAGCAAAAGGAGCAAGTATATTAAGTTTATCCTTATGTATAGTAATTGAATTTATAAGTGCCTTTGAGGGGCTTTTGGAAGCTTTTAATCCTGCAATCATAGCTTCTGGATTTGTAGTATCAAGAGAAATGGGAATATCTACTACTTCTTCTACAATTCTAACCACCCAAGGAGCAAGCTCGAAAGCATCTTTTTTTGCAGGACCAATATTTAAATCTAAATAATCTGCCCCCAATTTAACCCCATCCTTAGCTATTTGTTGAATAAGTTGAGGGTTGCGCTCTTTTATGGCTTTACCTATTCTCTTTGACATTATATTAATATTTTCAGCAATACAAACTACTCTATAAACACTTTCTTCTTTTTTTTCTTCTAATTTTTCCTCTTTTTCTGTTATAGCTTTTTCTTCTTTCAAAATTTCGATTTTTTCAAATATTTTTTTCTCTTCCTTTATTTTTTTCTTTTCAGAAATTTTTTCTCCTTTTTTTAATTCTTCATAAAATTTTTTAAAAAAAGAAGGAATTCCACTTGCTTCTCTTGGTCCAACAATAATTTCCCAATCAGGAAGCTCATCTTCTAACTCTCCTTTTATTCCTGCTAAATACCCAGGAATTATAAGATTTCTGTGGTTAACTTTTTCTTCGATACCACACTTTTTAACAAAGGGAGCAATGGTGTCAGCTCCAAATTTACCTGCTGCCCAGGCTGTAAGAACTGATAATCCTTCTGTATCCTTTACGAGAAGCCAGGTTGGGACTCTACTTGACTCAATTTCTCCACTTACAATAAAATAGGTAAGAGCAAAATTGCAAGTTATAGCAACAAGTGAATTTTCATCAGGACCATTAATAGGATATATTCCTTCTTCAACAACAAGAGGTTTTTGTGGATCTGTATAAATGTTCATTTTTTCTATTAAAAGATTGAATAAAGCTTCTGGTTTGAGATCTGAAAGAATAATAATACTTCCATATTTGCAGATTATCATACTTGCAATAAGAACTTCTAATAAATAAGAATCTGTATATCGATAAGGAAAGGTAATAACAGGGAATCCTAAAGGTTTAAATCTACTTTTAATAGCTGATTTTCTTATAATTACTAAATCTTCAAATAGCTCTCTTGGTACTTGAGACCCTGGATCAAGAACTAATTCTTTTAAACCCTTTTTTAAAGCCTTTTCAGAAAGACTAAAAACCTCATCTAAGGATTTTCCTATAATAGTAAGGGGAGTTTTGGTAGAAAGAGAAAGATTAGTGAAATCCTCAAAATTTTGAGAATTTGCACCATAAAGCAAGGGCTTAAAATCTTTACATATTTCTATGGCCTTTTTTAGAGTTCCAACATTTAAAGAAGCTAAAACTAAGGCTACCCAAGGAAGTTCATTTCTTACTTTTTTAACAATTTCTAAAAATTTTTCTTCTGAGCCTTCATCTTTAAGAAAAAGGATATCTGACCTTAAAGTAATTCCTACCCTTGTCCACTGAAGCTTTTTATATAACTCTATTCTTCTTAAAATTTCTTCATCTTCCATCTTAGTAGAAATAAAGGTTCCTATAAGGGGAGGGTTCTCAAAGCGTTTGTCGTGTCTAAATAAAACACTTTCTCCACCCAAAAAATAAGTGTAAATGTCTCCTCCTAATTCTACTTTTCTAATAGGAGGTGCTAGAGCTTCAGCTATTTCTTCTTTAATTTTTGGATCAATATAGGGACAAGCATCTATATCTACTTGACCAGAAGCTACTTTCATAGCAAAGGCCATACAGGTAGAAAAACCACACTCTTTACAATTTGTTTTGGGTAAATATTTTAGTATTTGAATTCCTGTGAGCGCCACTTTAATTCTCCTTTGTTATAGAATTTATGTAAGAGGAGGTAACCTTAGAACTGGATGGTTTACTTTTTTTACCCAATTAATTAATTCTTCTTCTGTCTTAACTAAACTTTCATCTGCTATTTTTTCAAGAAAATCAGGAACTCCTAACTCCTCTGCTCTTTTTTGAAGTCTTTCCTTTAGCTCTTCTTTTAGCATTTTAGGCATCCACACAATTCTTAAAAATCCATCTTCTGCAGAGATAAACTTTTTAGAAGTAATATATTGCTTAGAAATGCCTAAAAAACCAGGAGTAACTTGCCCTCCTCCTATCATTCCTGCAAGGGTAGAAAATTTAAGTCCTATTGGAGTTTCCTCATTAAACTCTCTGTTTACTATAATAATTCCATTTACTGGTGCAGAAATGGCTGCAATAGCCTCCATACAACCGCATACGGTCATGGGATCATTTATAATACTATATAAACTTACCCTTTCTACCTTTCCTTTTGAGGCTTTTTTAACAAACTCATTTACTCCTTTAAATTGTCCTAACTTTGAATCTATAACTTCTCCTTTTAAAATGGGCTGATTTGGACCAGCTGGTTTAATTTGATAATAGGCTTTCCCATCAAGCCAGCTATATGCACCACAAGGACCTCCTCTTTCAGGAGTAATTACACAAACATGAGTAGGTGCAAAACTCTGACAAAGAGTACAGGAATAAAATTCTTCTACCTTTTCATCTACCATACCTGCAAGCCTTGTATCCCTTTTTTCATATATACTTTTTGCTTTTTCTATTAATTTTCTTACCATTTCTTCATCTGTAAAAATTTCTACTTCACATTTATCTACGATGGTACTAAATTCCTGTTTTATTCTATTGTATAAAATTTCTCCTATATGTTTTAAAAGAAAACCCCTTTCTACTGCTTGTTTACTAATTCTTATCCATACCATATTTCTTTGTCCTATATGCATGATACCTTGAGCATAATTAATAAAGTAATGAAATTGCCTTTCAATAATAGGTTCAAAGTCTTCTTGCATATTAGTTCCAGCTACTTTTATTACTATAGCAAGCGGAAGTTTATAGGGTGGACCTTTTTTATCTATTTTTGGAAGATCAGAAATTTCCGGTCCTATAACCCTTATTTCTCCATCTTTAACTTCCTCAAAAGGTGAAGATATTAATAACTCTAAGGCAGGAGTTTTCCCTCCTCCGCATTCTAAGTAAAGATCTTCTTTTCTTACCCTTTCCCCTTCAAAAGCAGGTGCATAAGAAACTGGAATGTTAAGTTTTATTTGGATAACTTTCAATCCCCTTACTTCTAAAGCTTTTTCTATTAATTCTTGAGAGGCAATTTCTGGAACAGAGGCTTTATAAAATTCTTGATTTTTCATTATTACTTGGAAATAACAATGAGTAGGTTTAGAAACTAAGGCTTCATAAATACAAATCCCCGGAATTTTTATTTCAGGTACAGTCCAATCACAAATAATGGGAATCCCCCAATTTAAAGCCCCTAAACCATTAGCTACCCATTCTTCTGAAGGTGGGCCAAAGGCTATTACAAAAGCAAAAGTTTTATACTTATTAAAAAGCAAATTGTTTATATAATCCCCTGGTTTTACTCCACCAAAAGACATAGCAACTCTACAGGCAAAACCAATAGCAAAAACTATACTGGTATAATCAGGACCAAAGGGCACTAATCTTACTGGCCAGCCAAGTTGTAATCCTGCTTCTTTTAAAAGATAAGGCATGTAAATGTCGTTTGTTTGTTCATGCATAAATATATAAAGCCCTTTTTCAAGAAGGTCTTGAACTATTCTTTTAGCTGTTTCTTTATCTGGGGGTGAACCAAGTAATACTGCAAATCCAGGAGAGCTTCCGTCAACAAATTCTACACCCCTTTTTCTGAAGATCACATCATCTGCAGCACCAAGCCAAACATTATTGTCTTTAGGTTCCTCTGTTTTTGTATATAAATTAGGATTTTCTAAATATTTTATAGCTTCAATTATTTCTTCTGCAAAAAGGGTTGCCATTCCTGCATCAAGTGCTGAGCCTAAATAAAGAAGATCATTTTCATATGAAGATAAATCAGGTAAAAGCTTTTTTGCCTCCTGTAAAACTTCTTCACAATCCCCAAGTCTTTTAACAGGATACCCCAATATGGCATAAATAATAGGTAAATAATAGGCTGTATTTGGAAATCCTATCTCAACTTCTTTCCCAAATTTTTTAACGGCACTTTCATATCTTTCCCATGCCTTCTCTGAAATTTTATGCGCCCCTTTTATGGCTAAATCAAAAATTATTTTTGACATATAAGTACATCCTTTTAATTTATACTTAAAATATTAAAAAAGGATTTACAAATTTCTATAGCCTTTGGATGCCTCATTATTAATAAACCTCCTCCTGCCAAGGCTAATACCACAGCTGTAATTGCCTCCATTAATATACCTCTTCCTTCTTGATCCCCAAAAATTTCATCTGTAGGAAGTTGAGCTTCTTTTGTGCTCCACACTTCTCTGCCAATAGCACAAACAAAAGGAGACTGTAAGGCTATATCCCTGTAATAGAGCGCAGCAATTCTTATCCTTTCCATAACAGAATAAGCATATTCAATCCCATATCCCAAGGCACCTATAGAAGGATCTATTAGTATTTTATCTAAAGGTACTCCCATATTTTCAAGAAGTATATTAAGTTGTTTAGCTAAATTTACATCTATAGGAGTTGAAGCAATAACTGGCAAATTATAACCCATAGCAATAGCTCCTAAGGTTCTGTAATTAGTATCCAAAACAGGACCTATAACTGCACTCTTTTCTCCTATTAATTCTGCAACTTCCTTTAAAATTTCTACATCCTTTTCTGAATTTCCAGAACCCCAAATAATAAGAGGTACATCTATTGCGTCTCTAACTTTTTTAACTACTTGTTTAGCATGATTTACATCAAGATTTAAATAATTAGGATCTGTTCCTTGTAAATAAAGACAAACAGTCTCTGCTTTATAAACCTCAACACACTTTTTTGCCCACAAAGCTGGATCATGAAAAACATCAGAAAAATATTTGGCTAAACTTTGGGGCCAGTCTTCTGGTTTAATATCTAAAATTTCTATAGCAATCTTTATTTCATTTTCCATAGAACCTTCAAAAAAATAGAAGGGTAAAATGTTTTCCCCACCTAATTTTATAGCCTTCTCTCCTTTTCCTATTATAATTTCTCTTATTTTTTCTGTAGAAATATCTTTATATAAATTTTCAGGAATACTTCTTGCTCTCTCTGATAAAGGTCTATATTTATGTTTGATTTCAACCTTAGGAACTGTAATTTCTTCTTTCCCAGGTTTTACAATTATAGGTCTTTCTTCTTCTTTCTTTTCTATTAATAAACTTTTCCCCCCAAAAATTTCTGTTTCAAGCTTTTCTATCCCTTCTTCTAAATTTTTAATTCCTTCGCTAATACTTTTTAAACCTAATCTAAAGTCTGATAAAATATCTATAAAAGTTTTTAAAAGCTCTTTTTCATCCTGCATTTTTCCCCCAATATTTTATAATGCTGGTCTGGGATAAAGTTTTGCCCTTTTAATTATTTCAGGAATAATAAATTCCCAACCTACTGCCATTATATGAACTCCGTTAATACCTGGCATCTCTTTAACCTTTTCTATGATTTCTATTGCAATATTTATTCCTTCCTCTTTTTCATCTTTTGCAGATTCCATTCTTTTTATTAATTTATCTGGAACCTCAATTCCTGGTACTTTATTTTCCTTTATAAGCTTAAGCATTTTTGAAGATTTAGGTGGCATTATACCAGCAAGGATATAAACCTTTTCTAAAATACCTAACTCTTCACATAAATTTAAAAATTTTCTAAATCTTTCTAAATTATAAACTATCTGAGTTTGGACAAATTTTGCTCCTGCTTTTATCTTTTTTGCCAATCTTATAGGTCTAAATTCTAAAGGATCTGCAAAAGGATTTTCTACTGCTCCAATAAAAAAATAGGGTCTCCCCCCTTTAATCTCATCTCCATTAAAAAATTTCCCTTCATTTAAAGCTTTTACTAAACTTAAAAGATGAATTGAATCTAAATCAAAAACAGGTTTTGCTTGTGGATGGTCTCCCAAACTTATATGGTCTCCGGTTAAACATAAAACATTCTTTATCCCTAAGGCATACGCCCCTAGTAGATCAGACTGAATAGCTATTCTATTTCTATCTCTACAGGTAATATGCATAATAGGTTCTATACCTTCTCTTATTAAGATTACTGCTCCAGCAAGACTTGACATTTTTACAGTTGCTCTTGGGTTATCTGTAATATTTATTGCATCTACATAACCTTTAAACCATTTTGCCTTTTCCTTTATCAATTCAGGATCTGCGTTTTTTGGAGGTTCAATTTCAGCTGTAACTGCAAATTCTCCTGATTCAAGAACTTTTTGAAGATTGGTCTTAACTTCCAACTTTTACTCCTCTTTTAACTCTCTTACACCCTCACCACCAGCTAGTCTCCAATCTTTTGCTTCCCAAATTTCCATTAATTTCTCTAATTTACCTCTATTTTTAAGCCTCATTACTATTTTATACCATATACAGAGCAAATTTTTTCTTACTTCACATATTCCATTTTTTACCCCTCCGCAAGGACCATTAAGCAAATTTTTAGGGCATCTGGTAATTGGGCAAAGACCTGCTGTATATCCGATTATACAATCTCCACAAGCTCTACATTTTTCAACCCAATATCCTTCTTTTATCTTTGCCCCTAAAAATAAGGTATTAACCCCAGGATATACTTCCATTTTGGGATATAAATCAGCTATAAGGTTTGCTCCTACCCCACAACCTAAACTTATAATAGCAGAAACTTTTCCTTGAAATTCTTCTACAGGCTTAAGAGCAGATGGATCACATTGCTTAGTTAAAATTTTTTCTAAGATCTTAATTGGTTCCCCAAGTTTTTTCCTTTCTCTTTTTATTTTCTCTGCAAATTCTTTTACCTTCTCTTCAACACCAGTTGAACATCCATAATTACATTCACTACATCCAAGGACAAGAATTTTATCATAATTTTCTATATATTGCAAAATTTCATCTAAAGGCTTAATTTTTGTTATTATCATTTCTTTTTAAACCCCCTAATTTATGAATAGATGGAATATATATTTTTTCATCAAGAGCTCTTCTCATAGCCATATCATAAAGTATTCTTGGTTTAGGTTTGTCGATACCAAGCTCTTTTCTTTTCTGCCAAATTCTATCTATTACCATACTTACAAAATCACTTGCTTCAGAGGCTACCCTAAAAGCCCCTCCAAAATATTTTTCTATTTCATTAAATAAAAAATAGGTAGTTTTTTTACTCCCTATAAATGGAAAATCTGATCCAAAAACAACCTGTATTCCGCTTGCGGAAAAATACATTCCAATGGATATTACTTTTTTACTTATCCATTGAGGAATACATACTACAACAGGTAAATCGCATATATCTTTTCCTAAACCCCCAGTATTAATTATTTCTGTTAATGTGAGAAGGATTCTTGAATTATCTACAAAAGAACCCATATGTAAAACAGGTGGGCAGCCTATCCCTTCAATAACTTCTCTTAATCCCTCTCCTGCCAATTTTGCTGCTTCTTGTATTAATAGTCCTGCCATTCCTAATTTTATGGCTGAACAGCCTGTAGTTAAAACTAATACATTATTAGCTATAAGTTCTTTTGTAAGTTCTATTTCAACATTTTCTTTCATTCCAGAATGATCACCTCCTGTTATAACTGCTATCCCCAAGATTTTACCGTTAATTAGGTTTTCGTTTAAAAGCTCTAAACTTGCTCTAAATCTACCACCCATAATATACATAAGTGCTTCCAAACTAAAGCCTGATACTATTTCTACAGCTTCATCAGGAATATTTATTTCTGAAATTTTTCTTTCTTTATATTTTGAAATGGCAATTTTTAAAATTTCTTTTGCACTTTCTAAAGGATAATTTTTATTAAATTCTACATAGATAGTCCCTTCTATGAGAGAAAGGGGATTGGTAGTAATAATTGCTGTATGAAATTGATTAGCTATTTGAACTATATTAGGTGCTACACATTCTCCATCTAATACTATGGCTTCTATTGCTCCAGTTGCTATAACTGCTTCTTGATGAATAAATGTTCCTAAAGCAGGGATACCCTTTCTCATAAGAATTTCGTTACCTGTGCCACAAAGACCTAAAATATTAATACCTTTTGCTCCAACTTTATTAGCAAGTTCAACTATTTCAGAATCTAAAGATGCCTTTCTTAATAAATCTGCCATCATGGGGTCTTGTCCATGAACTACAACATTTACCCTATCCTTAAAAATTACTTTTTCTCCAATATTAACAAAAGATTTAACAGGTTTTGGGGTTCCAAAAAGGATATCTTGCAATTCTGTTGCTATTAATGAACTCCCCCAACCATCAGAAAGAGAACACCTTACTGCAGAAAGGAGTATATTTTTATAATAATGATCAACCCCCATAGAGGTTCTATAAATTAGCTCTAAAATCTCTCTCTCTATACCTCTTGGTATAACTTTATATTTCTTCCATTTTTCAACTAAATTTTGAGGAGCTCTTTGGATTAAAATTAATTCTCCTTCTTGTTGAGAAAACATTTGAAATATCTTTTTGGCAACTTCATCAAGAATTTTTTCTTCCGGAAGCTCTAAATTAATTCCTAAGCTATGCGCAAACAATTTGAGTTTTCTTTTATCTCTTATTTGTAAAGGTATCTCTTCTGTAGCAATTCCTTTAAAAATTTCTGCTATTTTTCTTGCATGTTCTAAATTTAAAGATGTACCTTCTCCAACTAATCTTGCAAAATTTTTTGCAGAAACCACACTTGCATCTAATCCGCAAATTCCTTTTAATTCTTCTTTATCTTCAATTATTTCACAAGGACCCAAATTACAAAGTGTACAAAGGATCCCTTCTTCCTCAATTTTAGTAAGTTTTCTTTTTTCTATTCTTTTAGGAATGGTGTAAAGATCTGGTTTTTCTTTATGAATTTTTTCATAAATTTTTTCTAAGGTTTTATTTGAAAGTTCAAAAGTTATTTCCTTAAGAGGTCTTTTATAAATTTTCCCCAAAATCTCTATTTTTTCAGGTTCTTTTTCCTTTTCAATCTTTTCTACTTTTATCTCTACTTTTTTAACTTCTTTAGTAAGCTCAAGAACTTTTTTTTCCAGTTTTTTGACTCCACTTTCCAGAAATTCCATTCCTGATTTTAGAGCTTTTATACCAATTTTAAGATTTAAAAATATTTCCTTAAGTTTTTCCTCTGAAAATTTATTTACCATTTTTTCTCTGTTTTTTAAAATCAAAGATTTTTATTCTATTTCATTTGGAAGACCGTTCCACATTTTTGCAGCTTCTAAGGTATTTTTCATTAGCATTGTAACTGTCATCGGACCAACTCCACCTGGAACAGGAGTAATAGCTCCTGCTTTTTGTTTTACACTTTCAAAATCAACATCTCCACAAAGAATAGCCTTTCCTTCAGGTGTTATTCCAATTCTATTTATTCCTACATCAATTATTACAGCACCTTCTTTTATCATATCTTCAGTAATAAATTTTGGTTTTCCTATAGCAACAATTAAAATATCTGCTCTTTTTGTATGAAAAACAATATCTCCAGTTCCTGTATGACAGACTGTTACAGTTGCATTTCCTATAGGCTTTCTTTTTTGCATAAGAAGGTTAGCAATCGGCTTCCCAACAATATTACTTCTTCCTAAAACAACTACTTCTGCTCCTTCAACTGGACAACCAATTTTTTCTAAAAGTACAAGTATTCCATAAGGGGTACAAGGTAAAAAACAAGGCTCTCCTATTACCATTTTACCTACATTAATTGGATGAAAACCATCTACATCTTTTTTAGGATTTATAGTATTAATAACTTTTCTTTCATTTATATGCCTTGGTAAGGGAAGCTGAACTAAGATCCCATGAATTTTAGTATCTTCATTATATTTTTCAATTAGTTTTAATATTTCATTTTCTGAAACATTTTCCGGAAGTCTTTCTTCAACAGAATAAAATCCTAGACTTTGAGCAACTTTT
Source organism: uncultured Thermodesulfatator sp. (assembly GCA_964464535.1). GTDB lineage: Bacteria > Desulfobacterota > Thermodesulfobacteria > Thermodesulfobacteriales > Thermodesulfobacteriaceae > Thermodesulfobacterium. Next base: position 31,160 of record CAYXGJ010000007.1, read on the forward strand.
TGTTTCCCTTTTACATAAGAAATTGATGCAGGGTCTTCTCCTACTAGAATAGTAACTAATCCAGGAACAATATTATATTTTTCTTTTAGTTCTAAAACCTCTCTTTTTATATTTTCTCTTATTTCTTGAGCTATAGCTTTACCATCTATAATTTTTGCTGACATTTTAATTTTCTCCTAAAATTAAAATAAGCCTTTTACCTTTCCTGTATTTACATCAACATCAATTCTTCTGTAAGCTGGATCTGAACCTGTTCCAGGCATAAGTTTTATTTCTCCTGCAACAGGCACTATAAAGCCAGACCCTTTATATATAAGAACATCTCTAATTCTTAGGTTCCATCCCTTAGGGACTCCTTTTTTACTAGGATCATCTGAAAGGGAAAGATGAGTTTTTGCCATACATATAGGTAATTTCTTTGCTTCTTCGTCAGACTCTATTAATTTAATTTTTTCCTCTGCCGTAGAATAATAAATAACTCCATCTGCCTTATAAACCTCTTTTGCTATTTTTTCAATTCTTTCCTTAACTGGTTCATTTAGTTCATAAAGATACCTAAATTCATTTTTTTCTTTGCAAGCTTCAACAACTGCATCTGCAAGTTCTAAAGCTCCTTCTCCTCCTTTTAACCAATGTTCAGAAATAGAAACCCTTATTTTTGCATTTTCACATATTTTTTTTACAAGCTTTAATTCATTTTTAGTATCTGTATAAAACTTATTAATACATACTACTGGAATAGCACCACTTTTCTTTACAATTTCTATACAATGTAAAAGATTTTCACATCCTTTCTCTACCCAAGGAAGATTTTCCTCAAAATATTCTTTTGGAATGGGACTCCCTGGTTTAAGCTCAGGCGCTCCTCCATGATATTTAAGTGCTTTTATAGTGGTAACTATTACCACTGCATTGGGATAAAGCCCAGAAACCCTACATTTCACATTCCAAAATTTTTCAAAACCTATATCTGCTGCAAATCCAGATTCAGTTATCACATAGTCTGCAAGTTTTGAAGCGATATAATCAGCTATAATAGAAGATTGCCCTAAGGCAATATTACCAAAAGGAGAGGTATGAACTAAGATGGGATTTCCTTCTATAGTCTGTACAAGATTGGGATTAAGCGCATCAATAAGTAAAGCTGTCATAGCTCCTGCAACTTCTAAATCTTCTGTAGTAATTGGTTTACCCTGTTTATCAAAGGCAACCACAATTTTTCCTATTCTTTCCCTTAAATCTTTCAAATCTTTTGCAACTGCTAATATAGCCATTACTTCTGAAGCTCCAGAAATATAAAATTTGCTTTCCATTGGATAACCATCCATTTTACCACCAAGTCCAATAACAATGTTTCTTAATGCTTGGGCACAAAAATCCATTACCCATCCCATTTCCACTTTTTTAGGGTCAATATTCAGCCTTCTTAAACCTTTTTTAATTAAAATTTCATCATCATAATTAGCTTCATGTTGCATCCTTGCTGTAAGAGCAACCATTGCAAGATTATGAGCATTCATCACTGCATTTATATCTCCTGTAAGACCCAAAGAAATTTTATCTAAGGGAATAATTTGAGAAAGACCTCCTCCTCCCGCACCCCCTTTAATATTAAACACAGGTCCGCTTGAGGGTTGTCTTATCGTACCCATAACTTTTTTACCTCTTTTCCCAAGACCCTGAACTAAACCAATCAAAGTGGTAGTTTTCCCTTCACCTAAAGGTGTTGGAGTTATAGCTGTAACATTTATATATTTCCCATTAGATTTATTTTTTAATCTTTCCAAAACTCTTTTATAATCAATTTTACCTATATAGTGCCCATAAGGTATAAGTTCTTCTTTTATTAACCCTAATTCCTCACCTAACTCATATAGAGTTTTCATATTTTTTTCTGCTTCATAAGCTATTTCCCAGTCTTTCATTTTTGTAGGATCAAGTCTTATTTTTGTTTTAGCTCCCATTTCCAAGAATCCTTTATAATAGTTTCTAGAGAATCATATTTAGGTTCCCATTTTAATATTTCTTTAATTCTTGTATTATCAGCAATTAAAATAGGTGGATCCCCTGCCCTCCTTTTTGTTTCTATTACTTTAAAATCAATACCTGTTACTTTTTTAACTACAGAAATTACTTCTCTAACTGAATATCCCTTTCCATAACCACAATTTAAGACAACGCTTTCTCCTTTAGAAAGAAGATAATCTAAAGCTAAAAGGTGTGCAGTTGCTAAATCCATCACATGAATGTAATCTCTTATGCAGGTACCATCAGGTGTAGGATAATCGGTTCCATAAATTTCCAAATAAGGAAATTCTCCCAATGCTACCTTTAAAGCTCTTATTATCAAATGAGTAGGTTGTTTATAATTAGGACCTAATTCACCTTCAGGATCAGCTCCAGCTACATTAAAATATCTTAAGGAAATATAATTTATTTCTCCAGCTTTTGCCATATCTCTTAAAATTTTTTCTATTATGACTTTAGTTTCTCCATAAGGATTAATCGGTTTAAGCTCAGCTATTTCTGGGATAGGTACAATATCAGGAATACCATATACAGCAGCTGAAGAGGAAAAAAGAAAATTTTTGACCCCAGCCCTTTTCATAGCAGAAAGTAATCTAATCGTATTTCCTACATTATTTTCGTAATATAAAAAGGGTTTTTCTATACTTTCAGGAACACTTATAAAACCTGCAAAATGTAAAACTACATCTGGTTTTTCTTTTTTAATTACTTCTAAAACCTCTATTTCCTCTCTTAAATCCAATTTATAAAGCTTTCCGTAAATTTTTTGAGGTTGCGAAGAAAAAAGATTATCTATTATAATTACATCATATCCATAATTAATTAAAAGTTTTGCTACATGAGAACCTATGTATCCTGCCCCACCAGTAAGTAATGCCTTTGCTTTTGAGCTTATCATTTTTATTAAATTTAATTTACTTTTGAGCTTGATATGATACAATAAATTTTATATGACGTCAACCAAGCTTTGGATCAATAAGGTCCCCAATCAAGAACTTTTTCGGGAATTTGTTACCCAAGGTTTTTTTACTCCTCTTTTGGCAAGAATTCTTATAAATAAAGGATTCTCAGATATAAAATTTGCTTATTCTTTTCTTTATCCTCAACTTTCCGACTTTTCTAACCCTTTTGTAATTCCAGATATGAAGCTTGCAGTTGAAAGGATTTTTAAAGCTATTAAAACTAAAGAAAAAATAGGTATTTACGGAGACTCTGATGCAGATGGAATTATAGGGACTTTTATTCTTTATGATTTTCTTAAAAATTTTACTCCCTATGTAGAATGGTTAATTCCGAGTAAAAATGAGGAAGGATATGGATTCCACGCTAAATTTTTACCCTATTTTAAAGCTAAAGGTATAAGTTTAATTATTACTGTTGATGTAGGAATATCTGCTTATTATACAGTAAATTCGGCTAAAGCTTTAAATATAGATGTAATTATTACTGATCATCACGAAATAATTTCTAAACCTGAAACCATTACTATAAGTGGTAAACTCACGAATCCTTCTTCTTCACTTTATTATTTATGTGGTGCTGGGGTAGTTTTTGCTTTAATAAGGGCTTTAAGATCTTATTTTTTATCTCAGGGATTTTTTGTAGATAGGGAACCACCTTTTTTAAGAAAATATTTGGAACTTATTTCTCTTGCAACTTTGGCAGATATGGTACCTTTAATTGGAGAAAATCGCCTTATTACTTTTTTTGGATTTAGAGATCTTTCAAATCCCTATTTTCCTTGTACAAAAGTTTTGCTTGAAAAAGAAAATTTAAAATGCGGTCTCTCTGAAGAAGATCTTTATTATAAAATTATTCCCAAACTTAATTCTGCTGGAAGATTAGGTAAACCTGAAATAGTTTTTGAATTTCTTTCTTCTGTAGATAAACTTTCTGCAGAAAAAAACCTTTCCCAAATTGAAAATTTAAATCAAGAAAGACAGACTTTGGAAGAAGAAATATTAAAAACTCTTGGTTTTCAACTTAATAATGTTTGTGAAAATTCAAAATTTTTATTTTTAATTTTTGAAAATATTCCAAAAGGTCTACTTGGGCTCATTGCTAATAGATTTAAAAATTTATATAATTTACCAACTATAGTTATTTCTCAAGAAAATGAAATAGCTTATGGCTCAATAAGATCCCCTTCTGAAATAGATTTTTTAAAAATTTTATCTCAATGTAAGGATCTTTTAATTCAATTTGGGGGACATAAATATGCTTTAGGTTTTAAAATGCACAAAAATTTTATTCCTGAATTTAAAACCCGTCTTGAAAACTTTTTGGAAACTGGTTATATTTCTTCTCCTAATTTAATTTATATAGATGCTGAGACAAGTTTATCAGAGCTTTTATATAAGGAAAATCTTTTTGCCTTTGAATCTTTTCATCCCTATGGAGAAGGACATTTACCTCCAGCACTTCTTCTTAAAAACTTTGAAGTAAGAGAAATAAAAATTTTAGGAGAAAAACATTCAAAACTTATTTTGCAAAAAGAAGATAAAGAACTTTCTGCCATTTTCTTTAATAAGCTTTTAGAGAGAAAAGATATAAATTTGATTGTAGGAACCCCTTTTATAAATAGTTTTACAAAAACCTTAGAGTTAAAAATAGAGGATGTTAGATAATTTTATAAGAAAGGAAAAGGAAGATCTAGAAGAAAAGTTCCTTTCTCCTTTTGCTACAAAGGCTAAATATTCAAAAGGAAGACTTCACCCTGAAAAGGAATGTGAAATTAGAACCTGTTTTGAAAGAGATAGAGACCGAATTATTCACTCCAAAGCATTCAGAAGACTTAAGCATAAAACTCAAGTCTTTTTAGCTCCTAAAGGAGATCACTATAGAACAAGACTTACCCATACTTTAGAAGTTTCTCAAATTGCAAGAACTATTGCAAAAGCTTTAAAATTAAATGAAGATTTAACTGAGGCAATAGCTCTTGGACACGACCTTGGGCACACACCTTTTGGACATGCAGGAGAAGAGGTATTAAATGAACTTTTATCAGAAGGATTTAGACATAATGAACAAAGCTTAAGAGTAGTTGATCTTTTAGAAAAAGAGGGGAAAGGGCTTAATTTAACTTTAGAAGTTAGAGACGGAATCTTAAATCATTCAAAAGGTAAAGGCCCTATTCTTTTTGAAAAAGAAAGACCTCTTACTTTAGAAGCAGAGGTAGTTAGGATCTCAGATATTATTGCTTATGTTAATCATGATGTAGATGACGCCATAAGAGCTGGCTTAATAACCATAGAAGACCTACCTTTTTTAGTTAAAAAGAGATTAGGACTTTCTCATTCTGAAAGAATAAATAATTTAGTAAAAAATGTAATTTTAACTACTAAAGAAGCTAATAAAAAGGCTATTTTGATAGATGAAAAATGTTTATCCGCTCTAACTCTTTTAAGAGATTTTCTTTTTGAAAAAATATATTTTTCTCCTGTTGTAAGAAAAGATTTTGAGAAAGCTAAAAAAATTTTGTCCTCTCTTTTTGAATTTTATTATAAAAATTTTGAAAAAATAGAATATTTTCAAAAGGCAAGTCAAATTTTTACTGATGCTTCCAAAGAAAGAATTATTGCAGATTATATTTCTGGAATGACTGATAGATTCGCACTTTATCAGTATTTTGAGTTTTTTATTCCAAAACCTCTTGAAATAAACTTTGAGCTGAGGCCTTTTTTATATGAAATTTAAAAAAATAGGCTGGTTTACCACAGGAAGAGATTCCGCTGCTATAGATCTTTTAAAAATTGTATACTCAGAAATAAAATCTAGTTTTTTACCTTTAAAAATAGCTTATGTTTTTATAAGTAAAGAACCTGGAGAGGGGATTTTTTCAGATGAATTAATAAAAATTGCAAAGGAAGAGATGGGACTTAAGGTGATTTTTTTTTCTGCTTTAAAATTTGAACCTGAATTAAGAAAAAAAGATAAAGAGACCTGGAGAGAAATTTACCACAAAGAAGTTTTAAAAAGGCTTGATGAAGATATAGATTTTGGTGTTCTTGCAGGTTACATGTGGATCGTATCTACAAAATTTTGTAATTCTTTAAAGCTTATTAATCTTCATCCTGCTCTCCCTGGGGGACCTAAAGGTTCTTGGCAAGAAGTTATGTGGCAACTTATTAGTGCAAGAGCTCAAGAAACTGGAGCAATGATGCATCTTGTTACTCCTGAGCTTGATGAAGGTCCTCCTATTAGTTATTTCAGATTTTCCATAAGAACTCCTGAATTTATACCTCTCTGGGAGGAAACAGAAAAAAAGCTTTTAAAATATCATTTAACTGGTCTTAAAAACCTTGAAGGAGAAGAAAATAAACTTTTTAAAAAAATAAGAGAAGAAGAAGTAAAAAGAGAATTGCCTTTAATTGTTTACACTTTAAAATATTTGGGAGAAGATAAAATAATTTTTGGCTCAGAAAATTTGCCTTTAGATTTAACAAATGAAATAGAAAATTATATAAAGACTGGGGGCTATCATGAATAAAAATTTTTTTCTTTTATTTTTATTACCTTTAATATTAGTTGGGTGTATAGCAAGCCAAGATGAAATTCAGACTCTTAAAATAAAGGTTATTAATCTTGAAACTACCTTAAATAAACAAAACCAAAAATCTGAAGAATTAGAAAAAAAATTAGATGAATTAAATAAAATGTTAATTTCTTTAGAAAACAAATTGTCTAAAGATATGATAGTAGAAATAAAAACTCAAGTTCTTTCTGAATTAGATGAAATGAAAAAAGAACAAACTCAGTTATCTTCTCAGGTAGAAGAAATTAAATTTTCACAAGAAGAAAGCGAAAAAAATTTAAAAACTCAATTGGAAAATTTAGTTACCCAGACTCAAGCTTTAGAATTAAAAATTAAAGAATTAGAAAAAAAATTAGAAACAATCTCAAAAGAGCCCCCCAAGGAAACATCTTCTCCTTCTAATGCTACCGTAACATCTCCTGATAATGCAACAAAAATTGCAGCCATAAAACCTGAAGAAAAGTCTGAAGAAAAGCCTTTAAGTGAAGCTCAATTTTATGATAGGGCTTATTCTTATTATCAAAAAGGGGATTTTAAAAATGCAAAAAAGTTTTTTGAAGAATATATTGAAAAATTTCCTAAAGGAAGTTGGATAGGACAGGCTTATTTTTGGATTGGGGAGATTTATTTTAAAGAACAAAAATATGAAGAAGCTATTTTAAATTATCAAAAATTGATTGAACTTCCAGGATGGCATCCTCTAAAACCAAGTGCTATGCTTAAACAAGCTCAAGCTTTTAAAGCTCTTGGTGATACAGAAGCTTATAAAATACTTTTGAAAAAATTAATTAATCAATATCCTCAGAGCAAAGAGGCTGAAGTAGCTAAAAAATTGTTAAAATAAAATTTATTTTTCCTTTATTCTGTAAGGATTTATAGTTAATACTGGAATAGGTGAATATTTTACTATCCCCTCTGCTACACTTCCAAAAATAATTTTATCAAGCCCTTTTTTCCCATGAGTTCCCATCACAATAAGATCTGCTTTGTTTTCTTTAGCAACTTCTATTATTTTTTCCACTACCTTTCCCTTTCCGATAATTGGTTTTACATTTGGGAAATCAGAAAAATGCTTATTTAAAAGGCTTTGCATATATTCTTTTGCTCCCTCAAAAAGAGTTTTTTCTAACTCCTGTAAAGTTTTAGCATCTATAGATATACCCTCAAATGTTGATATTTCTTCTATTACATTAATAAGAATTATTTGGGCACCCAACTTTTTTGCTAATGCCTTCCCCCACTCTACAATTATTGAAGTTACTTCAGAAAAATCAACAGGAATGGCTATAGTTTTAATCTCTATCATTTTTATCTCCCTTTTAATTTTACTTACCCATTAATCTTATCCCAGCTCTTATGACTGCCGTTTCTACCTCTTTTATATTTTAACTTTTATTTTTTAATAAACTTTTCTTTTTAAGTCAAGCTTCTTTAAAATTTATTAGAATTTACTTTTATATTGATTTTTTTTAATTTTTGTCTATTTTAATAGACAAATGAAAGCTCTTCTTATTATAGATATGTTAAATGATTTTATTAAACCTGATGGAGCTTTGTACTGCGGGAAAAAAGCTGAAGAAATTATCCCAGAAATAGAAAGACTCAAAAAGGAATTTAAGGAAAAAGGATATCCAGTAATTTATTTGTGTGATGCTCATGACCCAAAAGACGAAGAATTTTCTGCTTTTACACCACATTGTATAAAGGGGACAAAAGGTGCTCAAATAATTGATGAACTTTCTCCGGCGGGAGATGATCTTGTAATTTATAAAACTCGTTTTTCAGGATTCTATAAAACTAATCTTGAAGCTGTTTTAAGAAGTCTTGGTGTAAAAGAATTATACTTAACTGGTGTTTGCACAAGTATTTGTATAATGGATACAGCTGCCGATGCTTTTTATAGGGGTTTTAAGATTAAAATCCCAGTTAAGGCTGTTGCTGATTTTGATGAGGAGTTTCACGAGTTTTCTCTTAAACGTTTAGAAAAAGTTTATAAAGCTGAATTAATTTATTAGTCTCATGCTCTTTAATACATCAATAGGACTTTTCTTAGATTTTTATGAACTTACCATGGCTCAAGTTTATTTTGAAAGAAATCTTTTTGGGAAAGCAACTTTCTCCCTTTCCATAAGAACCCGCCCAAAAAATAGACCCTTTTTTCTTTTTGCAGGTTTAGAGCCTTTTTTAAAACTTCTTAAAAATTTTAAATTTAAAGAAACTGACCTTGAATATTTAGAAAGCCTAAAAATTTTTAAACTTTCCTTCCTTGATTACCTTAAGAATTTTTCTTTTAAAGGTTCTATAAGATGTATACCCGAGGGGACTATATTTTTTGAAAACGAACCTATATGCGAAGTTGAAAGCGATCTCATCTCTGCTCAGATTATAGAAACTTTTATAATAAGTACTTTACATATAGAAACCCTTATAGCAACCAAAGCCCTTCTCTGTGTAAAAGAAGCTAAAGGTATTCCTATCTTTGATTTTTCTGCAAGAAGAACTCATGGAATTGATAGTAGTCTTCATGTAGCAAGGGCTTCTTACATAGCTGGTTTTTCTGGAACAAGCAATGTCCTTGCAGGGAAATTATGGAATATTCCAGTTGTAGGAACAATGGCGCATTCTTTTGTTGAGGTCTTTTCTTCAGAAGAAGAGGCTTTCAAAGCTTTTTCTAAAACTTATCCTGATAGAACTATTCTTCTTATTGATACTTATGACACTATCAATGCTACCAAAAAAATTATAAAATTAAAAAACTTTTTTGAAGAAAATAAAATATTTCTAAAGGGTGTAAGAATAGATAGTGGAGACCTTGCAGAACTTTCTAAAAAAGTAAGAAAAATATTAGATAAGGGCAGTTTAAAAGAGGTTCAAATCTTTTTAAGCGGAAGTTTGGATGAAAAAGAAATTAAAAAACTTTTAAAAGCTAAGACCCCAGTTTCTGGTTTTGGAGTAGGAACAAAAATGGGGGTTTCTGAAGATGCTCCTTATTTTGAAATGGGCTACAAATTGGTAGAATATGAAGGCAAACCTTGTTTTAAACTTTCTCCCAAAAAAGAACTTTTACCAGGGTCTAAAAGTCTTTATAGAATATGGGATGAAAAGGATCAATTTCTCTTTGATTTGATTACTCTCAAAGATGAACCTGTAGATCTTTCCTCTTATCCAAAAAGCACCAATCTCTTAAATCTTGTTTATAAAGAGGATAAAATACTTTATCATGAATCTCTGGAAAATATAAGATTAAGAGTTAAAGAAGAATTAAAAAGAAATTATAAAAAACGTATTAAAATATCTAAAGCTATCAAAGAACTTTACAAACATTTAAAAAGAGAATTTTTGTACTTTAAAGAAAATACCTAATATCTTGACTTTTCACAGGTTCCCTTTACATTGAATAATATGAGTCTAAAATCTTTTATAAAGGGGGGAAGATGAAAAATTTTTTAATTATTTTATTTATAAATTTTTTTATTTTTTCCTTAGCTTTTTCCCAGGAAAAACCAAAGGTTGAGGTAGTAACTCCTCAGGCTGAAGAAGTTAAATTACCTGAAAAAAAGGATTTAATCTATTTTCCAGTTCCTTTTATCCCCGTATTAAAAGATTTAGATTATCAAGCAGAAAAAAGTGCACTTTTGCGTACCGGAAATGTTCTTACAGGGATGCTTGTTTTTAGAGGAAATTATAGTCCTAAATCTCTAGTAGAATTTTATAAGGTCCAGATGGTAAATCAAGGCTGGCAAGAGATAGGTGCCTTTTCCTCAAAAATTACTTTTATAGCTTATAAAAGGCCTGAAGGAACAGCTTTTATAAGTGTTTCTGAAGGTTGGTATTATACTGAATTAAGAATTGTGGTAATGTTATCTCAAGTAAAAATTTAAAGTTTTGCCTTATGTATTCTACAAGCGCTTTAAAAAATAAAAAAATACTTATAGGAGTTTGTGGAGGCATAGCGCTTTATAAAGTTTGTGAATTAATAAGAAGTCTTAAAAAAGAGGAAGCAGAGGTAAAAGTTGTTTTAACCACTGGAGCAGAAAAATTTATAAATCCTTTACTTTTTTCATCCTTAAGTGAAAATAAAACTTACACTAATGAAGATTTTTTTAAAGCTGAAGGAAGTATTCTCCATATTGAGCTTGGTAGATATCCTGATTTAATTTCAATTATTCCTGCAACTGCTTCCTTTATTTCTAAATTAGCAATTGGATCTGCAAGCGAACTATTGCTTGCTATTTTACTCTCAACTAAAGCCCCTGTTTATATTTTCCCTTCTATGAATACTTCTATGTGGGAACATCCAGCAACTAAAGAAAATATTGAGAAATTGAGAAAGTATGGATATCTTATTTATGAGCCAGTTGAAGGACCTCTTGCTTGTGGGGAAATTGGTAAAGGAAGACTTCCTGAAGTTGAAGAAATTTTAGAAGTAATTAAAGCTCATTTTACAGAAAAGAATCTCTTGGGTAAAAGAGTTTTAATTACAGGAGGACCAACAAGAGAATATATAGATGAGGTTAGATTTATTACCAATGCTTCTTCTGGGAAAACAGCTTTCTTTCTTGCTAAAGAAGCTTATTATAGAGGTGCTGAAGTTCATCTTATATGGGGATTAGATACCTTCCCTTATACACTTCCCAAGTTAAATTATTTTTCTACTATTCCTTTCCCTAGTATTTATTTTGTAAAAACAACTAAAGAGATGTTTGAAATTGCTAAATCCCTTTTCCCTCAATGTGAAATTTCTATCTTTGCAGGAGCTCCCTGTGATTTTAGACCAAAAATGCCCTTTAAAGGAAAACTTAAGAAAAAAGAGGGTTTAATTATAGAGTTAGAACTTACAGAAGATATTGCAAAAACACTAAATTCTTATAAATCCGAAAGGCAAATAACTATAGGTTTTGCTTTGGAAGAAAAAGAAAGAATTTTAAATTATGGAAAAACAAAGAAAAAAGAAAAAATCTTTGATATTTTAGTTGCTAATCCTTTAGAGGCTGCAGGAAAAGACCAATCTGATTATATAATTTTTACTCAAAAAGAAGTGCTTGAGTTTGAAAATCTTCCAAAGGTTCAGCTGGCAAAAGTTCTTTTTGATCTTATTGGTTCATAAAGACAAAGAGGCTCTTCTTCTAAATAGTTTCCAGTTGCTTCATAAGCCCTTGCTCTGCAACCGCCACAAATTCTTATATATTCACATTTCCCACACTTTCCTTTGTATTTTGTAAAGTCTCTTAAGTTATTAAATACCTCTGAACACTCCCAGACCTCTTTAAAGGTTTGTTTTCTTAAATCCCCGCAAGATATTTCTAAATACCCACAAGGTTGAACTATACCCACATGAGAAATAAAACAAAATCCTATCCCAGCAAGACATCCTCTGGTTATAGCATCAAGTCCAAAAGTCTCAAAAGTTACTTTTATCCCTTCAGTTTTTGCTCTTTCTCTTAAAATTCTATAATAAGTAGGGGCACAAGTAGCTTTTAGCTGAAGATGAGATTTTCCTCTTCTTTCATAAAACCAATTAAGTACTTCTTCATATTTTTCTGGAGAGATGCTTTCTTTGCTTATTTCTTTTCCTCTTCCTACTGGAACAAGAACAAAAATATGATGTGCAATAGCACCTAAATTAATAGCAAGTTTATGGATTTTTGGAAGTTCTTCTACATTTATTCCTGTAACGGTTGTATTTATTTGAAGAGGAATCCCCTCTTTTTTTAATATCTCTATACCTCTTATTGCTCCTTCAAAAGCACCTGGCATTTTTCTAAAATTATCATGAGTTTCTTTTGTTGCCCCATCAAGACTTATACTTACCCTTGCTATTCCAGAATTTTTAATTTTTTGAGCTATATCTTCAGTAATAAGGGTTCCGTTTGTTGCTAAAACTGGTTTTAAATCAAGTTCTATACATTTTTTAGCTATATCAAAAATATCCTCTCTTAAAAGAGGCTCTCCTCCAGTTAATATTATTATAGGCTGAGAAACTTCTCTTATTTCTTCAAGGATTCTAAATACTTCATCAGTTGTAAGTTCCCCTTCATAAGGTCCTTTTGATGCTGCAGCCCTACAATGAATACAATCAAGATTGCAAGTTCTTGTTACTTCAAAAGCTATTAATCTTGGTAAAAATTTGTTTTCTTTAACATTCATTTCTTTTAACCCCATTTCTCAAAATCCCTATTCCCTCAATAAAAACCTCAACTATATCTCCTTCTTTTAGATTACCTACTCCTGGTGGTGTCCCTGTTGCTATAATATCTCCTGGAAAAAGAGTCATTATATTAGAAACAAACTTTACAAGCTCAAAAACATTAAAAATTAATTCCTTTGTAGAACTACTTTGTCTTATTTCTCCATTAACCCTAGTTTCAATTTTTAAATTACTTGGATCAATTTCAGTTTCAATAAATGGCCCCAAAGGTGCAAAAGTATTAAAGCTTTTGCTTCTTGTCCACTGCCCATCTTTTTTCTGCAAATCTCTTGCTGTAACATCATTAAAACAGGTATATCCTAATATAGCAGATTCTATCTCTTTAAAATTTTTAGGTCTATAAATTGTTTTTCCTATAACAATTGCTAATTCTCCTTCATAATGGACTTCTTTACTTTCAGAAGGCAATATTATATACTCTTCAGGTCCTATAACTGCAGTAGAGGGTTTTAGAAATATAATGGGCTCCTCAGGTATTTTCATATTAAGTTCTTTTGCATGGTCTCTATAATTAAGCCCAACAGCTATAATTTTAGAAGGAGCACAAGGAGAAAGAATTTTTACCTCTTCTAATTTATATTCTTTTTCAGTAAGTTTTTCTAGGTCAAAGAGGTTTTTTATTTCTAAAATTTTATCCTCTTTGAGGATCCCCAAAAAAATCTTTTTCTTATAAAGAAATCTCCCCATTTTCATAAAGTTCTATTTTAACTTACTTTCATAATTTTTACAGTTTATAAGTTCTATTATTGCTACATCAGGAGGGGTTAAAAATCTCATTGGAGGACCTCCTGTTCCAACCCCTTTTGAAACAAAAAGATAGGATCCTTCTCCAAGATATTTCAATCCTCTATCTGTTTCATATATTTTTTTCATAAAATGGGCGCCTAAAAATTTATAAAGCCCTCCATGAGTATGTCCAGAAAGCATAAGATCAAAAAGCCCAATTGCTTCTTTTCTTATCTCCGGCTGATGTTTTAAAAGTAAGATAAATTTATCTTTGGGAATTTTTCTTAAAATGCTTACTTCATCAAAATTAGAATTACAGACATTAAAATATTTACAGGTCTTATCATCTGTACCCACTATATACAAAATATTTCCCACATTTATAATTTCATCTCTCAATAATTTAAAGCCTGCTTTTTGGGTAAAATATATAGCCTGTTTCCACCCTTTATAATATTCGTGGTTTCCCAAAATTGCATATTTACCCAAGGGTGCTTTTAATTTCTTAAGTTTTTCAGCAAGTTCATCTTTTTCTCCCATATTTCCGTCCACAAGATCTCCTGTAGAAACTACTAAATCAGGTTTTTCTTTTTCCCAAACCTCTTTTACAAGACTTATTTTATCCATTCCCATTAAAGGACCTAAATGTAAATCTGATATTTGAAGAATTTTAATTTTATTAACCCCTTCAGGTAATTTGCAAGTCTTAAATTTAATATGAATCTCTTCTAAATTTTTAGTTTCCAAATAGCTATAAATTGAAAATACTAAAGAAAGAAAAAATAAAAAGAAAATTTCTTTATTTTTGGAAAACTGATAATTAAAAATTTTTTGAGCAAACCACTTAAAGGTATCCCAAACCAAACTAAAAAAAACTAAATAAATTGAAATTCCCATCCAAAATAAGACAAATAAGGCAACTAAATAGGAAACCTGTGAAGATGCATATTTATCTGCATATCTTAAAAAGGCAGGAGAGGAAATTAGGATTAACATTACAATGGGCAGAATTTTCTTAAATTTTTTTTCTGAAATAAGCGGACTTATTTTAGTATGAAATATATAAAAATGTATAAGAGAATAGATAAAAAAGAAAGTTAAAATAAACCAGAGCATGTTAATAGGGTAAATTCTCTCTGCCTATGATTATTTGCCCCAAAGCTATTCCTCCATCATTTAAAGGGGTTTTTTGAGGTAAAAAAACTTTAAAACCTGCTTTTTCAAACTTTTCCCAAAGACCTTTTAAAAGAATTTTATTTTGAAAAGCTCCTCCATTTAAAACCACTTTTTTTATACCGCTTTTTTCTTTTATCCTTTCAACAACTTTAAAGCTTGCCTCTATAATTGCCCAATGAAAAGAAAGGGCTATTTCTGGAATAGGTATTTTTTTGTCTTTTAATTCTATAATTTTTTTTATAAGATCTTCTGTTGAGATGATAATTTCATCTTCCCTTTCCTCAATTTCTAATTCTATTTTATAAAACTTTTCTGTTTTTAATGCTTCCTCTTCAAGTTTTTGAGCTGCTTCTGCTTCTGTACTTATACTCTCACAAATACCTAAAAGCGCTGAAACTCCATCAAAAATTCTTCCTATACCACAAGCAAAAGGACAATTAAGTTTTTTTTCTAACATTTGCAAAATTATATTAAAAGGTTTTCCTTCTTTAAAGGGTAAATAATCTATAGGGAGCCCTATTTGATAAAGAAGAGAAAGTCCAATACGCCAAACTTCTTTTATAGCTTTTTCTCCTCCAGGAAGCATAAAGTAAGAAAAGTGTCCCATTCTTTTAAATTCTTTTCTATCTGCAATTAAAAATTCACTTCCCCAAATTTTACGATCTATCCCAAACCCTGTTCCATCAAAAGAAAGCCCAATAACTGGTTCTTCAATTTCATGCTCAGCCATAACAGCTACAATATGAGCATGATGATGCTGAACTTTAATTCTTGGTTTTTCTCCTGCAAGTTTATCTGTTAATGCTGTAGTAAAATAATTAGGATGCATATCAGAAATAAATACTTCTGGATGAACATCAAAAACCTTTAAAAAATGTTCTACAGCAGATTGGTAAACCCTCTGTGTAATAGGTGATTCTAAATCTCCTAAATACTGACTTAAAATAACTACTTTATCTTTAGCAATAGCAAATGAATTTTTAAGGTCCCCTCCTGAAGCAAAAAGATGGACTGGAAAAGCTTTTTTTAGAAGAATAGGAGCAGGAACAAATCCTTTGGATCTTCTTATAAAAAGCGGTGTTTCTTTAATTACAAACATTACACTATCATCATTATGTGCAATTATTTCTCGGTTATAAGTTACAAAACAGTCTGCTATGTGAGAAAGGCGTTCAAAGGCTTCATCATCTTTGAAGCAGATAGGCTCTTCAGATAAATTTCCACTTGTCATAACAAGAATTAAATCTTTATCCAAAGAAAAAAGAAGGTATTGAAAGGGTGTATAAGGAAGCATTATACCCATATAAGAAAGATAAGGAGCTACGTATCTACTAACTATTGGCTTTTTTTCTTTCAAAATTAGTATAGGTCTTTCTTTAGAAAGAAGGATTTCTCTTTCTTTTGGAGAAACATATAAAAATTCCTCTATTTTTTCTATTGTTCCTGCCATTAAAGCAAAGGGTTTAAAGGGTCTTCTCTTTCTTTCTCTTAATCTTAAAACTGGTTCATCTTTTGTTGCATCGCATGCTAAATGATATCCTCCAACTCCTTTTATAGCCACAATTTGTCCCTCTTTTAAGTATTGATAAACTTTTTCTACTATTTCATCTATGTCTTCAGAAATAAGTGTTTTATCATTTTTATATAAAAATAGCTTTGGACCACAGACTGGACAAGCTGTAGGTTGTGTATGAAATCTTCTATCAAGAGGATCTTCGTATTCTTTTTGACATTCCACACACATAGGGAATTCAGCCATAGAAGTATTGTGCCTATCATAGGGAATATCTTTAACTATGCTAAATCTTGGTCCACAGTGAGTACAAACTATAAATGGATAGCGATAACGTCTATCCTTAGAATCAAAAAATTCTCTCAAACAATCTTTACATATATTTGTATCTGGAGGAATAAAAGTAATCTTTTTTTCTGTTTTTCTGCTTTTTTCTATCCAGAAACTATTAAAATGATTAATCTCTTTTTCTTCTATCTTTATTTCTTGAACAATAGCAAGTGGTGGGAAGTTTTCTTTAATTGCTTTTATAAACTTTTCTAATGTCTCTTCCTCTCCTTCTGCTTCAATGGTAACCCCCTCTGTATCGTTTAAAACATATCCTTTTATATTGTTTTCAAGAGCAAGACGATAAATGAAAGGCCGAAAACCTACTCCTTGGACAATACCATTAACTCTTATGTTAAAATGTCTTTTCATATTTCTTAAATTACACCGGATTTGGTTTTTATAAAGTTAATAGAGTCGAAAGAAAAATAACTTAAAAGTAATTTTTATTTTTCGCTTTTAAAAGGTAGCATTAACTTTTTTAATTGGTCTTTACTCAAAGGCTTTCCAAAAGCTACAAACTGAGACAAAGGCTTTTCTGGATCCTTTAAAGGAATCCATTTACCCTCTACATATTCCATATAAGCATTTTTATATTCTACACCCTCTGCTATAGGGATAACACCTTTTAAATTGGTAAGGTTTCCGTTTTCAATCCAAGTAATTTCTATTTCTCCACTATTAACCTTTTTTACTATCTCTGTAGCATGACATTCCTCGCATTTTCTTCCTTGTTTTACTACATCATGACTATAATAGGGAGCAAATATTATAAATGTTTTATTTTTATTTACTACAAAGGTTTGAATATTCCCAGAAACAACTTTCCCATCGTAATTTATAAGGAAAATCCAATTATGAAGAGGTATAGAAATTCTTTTACCTGTTTTTATAAATGTATCCATATGACAATTAGCACAGGTTATAATTTGGCGAACATGACAGGCTGTGCAATCAAGTTTATCTTTATGAATTTTATGAGAAACTGTTTCAGGTCTTTGGGGATGACAATTTTCGCAATTCATATTCATTGCTCCTTTTTCTCTCATAGATATATATTTTTTACCATCCCCATGAAGGTCTCTTTGTGTATGACAATTCATACATTCCATTCCTTTTGAAAAATGTACATCTTTTTGTTCTTCAGTTCTTAATATTTCTAACATCTTTTTTTGTCTACCATGGCAACTAAGACAACTTTCCATAGATTTAGCTTTTTTAACTGAATAAGCCAATTTCCCATCTATTTCTACTTTATGGCATCTATCGCAGGTTTTTGCATGACATTGATTACAAGCAAGTTTATCATAGGGTATTCCTGTAAGTTTTTCTAATCCTCCATTTTCCTTACTATACCAGTAAGCCATTCCATGAGCATAATAATGCAAACTTACTTCATAAAAAGGGGCTTCAGTTTTAGTTTCTTGAGAAAGTCCTTTGTTTAAAATTCCTATCCACCCAAATAAAGCTCCCAATAAAATTAATATTATTATAAATTTTAAACTTTTTAATTTTTTCATTTTTATCTCCTACTTTTAATTTTTTCAAAATTTTACCTAATCTCCTTTTAGAAGTCAAGCTTTTTCTTATTTTTACAATAATAGATTAATCTTTATTCCTCTTTACATTTGTTAAGTTTTGTACTATATTTTATATTTGGAGGAGTGCCCGAGTGGACGAAGGGGGCGGCCTTGAAAGCCGTTGAGGGAGCTTGCTCTCCCTCCGGGGGTTCGAATCCCTCCTCCTCCGCATTTTTTATTATTTTATAATAATTATAAACCCTTCCACTTCGTAAGCGGTAAATAAAAAGTGTTTAATTTTTTTAAAAAAGAAGGGCTTTTAGAAAAATTTAAAACCGGTCTTTCTAAAACTAAATTTTTTCTCTCCGAAAAATTTTCAGAAATTTTTGAAATTGATAAAATTGTTGATTTTAAAACTATAGAAGATTTAGAAGAAACCCTTATATTAGCAGATGTAGGGGTTGAAACAACTTTAGCTTTACTTGAACCTATCAAAACAAAAATTCTTCAAGGAGAAACAATTACTGTTAAAGAATTAAAATCCCTTTTAAAACATCAATTACTTTCTTTCCTCAAAGATGTAGATAAGCCCTTTCCCCCACCTGGAAATCCTTCTGTTCTCTTTTTTTTAGGAGTTAATGGTGTAGGAAAAACTACCACTATTGCTAAATTGGGGAAAATATTAAAAGAGATTGGATATTCGATTGTATTAGTTGCTGCAGATACCTTTAGAGCTGCTGCTATCGATCAATTAAAAACTTGGGGAGAAAGAATAGGTGTACCCATTTGTGCCCTTCAAGAGGGAGCTGATCCTGGAGCTGTCATTTATCAAGGAATCACCTATGCACAAAAAAATAAAATAGATGTTATCCTTATTGATACCGCAGGAAGACTTCATACTAAATATAATCTTATTGAAGAGTTAAAGAAAATGGTAAAAGTTATAAACAAACTTGTTCCTCAAAAATCTCAAGAAAATATTTTAGTTCTCGATGCAACTACCGGACAAAATGCCTTAAGTCAAGTTCAACATTTTTCCTCTGCTATACCTATTCATAGTGTAATCATTACCAAAATGGATGGAACTGCTAAAGGTGGAATTGCTATAGCTGTATCACATAAATATAATTTGCCTATAAGATTTATAGGTTTAGGTGAAAAACCAGAAGATCTTATTCCTTTTGATAAACTTGCTTTTGTTTCAGCTATACTACCTGATTAAATAATGCTTTCTAAAATTAATATAAATGAAGTAATAGCTTTTGTTTTAAAAAAAGAAAAAAGTGATGGAGGATTTGGGGCAACACCTTTACTTCCTCCAACTATAGAAGATACCTATTATGCTGTAAAAATCCTTTATTTATGTAATTTCTCTTTCAATAAAAATAGACTTAAAGATTTTCTCCTGCATCAAAAACCTTTAGAACTTTCCCTTAAACCCCTATCTAAATATTTTAAATTATTAAATTATTTAAACCTTCTTAATTTCCTTTCTCCACAAATTATAAATATTTGCAAAAATAATCTAAGAAAAAACTTAACTAAAAACTTAACTAATCTTGAAAAATTAAGTTTTATTACAGAAATATTTGAAATACTAAATGAACCCGATCCTATTTTATCAATTAAAACTTATGTTTTAAATGGTCTCTTTTCTCTTAATTTAAAATCCCTTGAAACCTATTATTATCTTTACAAAATCCTTAAAACCAATTTCCCCTCAGAATTTATAAATATTGTTTTAGAAGCTCAAAATCCTGATGGAGGATTTGGACTTCTTAAAGATACTACTTCTTATATGGAACCTACTTATTATGCCTGCTATATTCTATATCACTTTAATTTAAAACCAAAAAATTTAACCCAATTAAAAGATTTTATTTTATCTTGTTGGACTTGTGATGGAGGATTTGGAAGAAATTCACAGGGAATTTCTTTTTTAGAAAGTACCTATCAAGCTCTATGGGTTCTTAAAAAAATTTTAAAATATTGAAAATTATGTAGAAATTTATGTTAAAAACTTTAAAAATTTAAAACCTGATTTTTAATATAATTTTTAAGGTACTTTAATTAAAACTTTAAACCTTTAAAATTAATTAAATTTTTTATTTAGCAAACTTTTGTTTAAAAGTGCTTTTTAATTATTTATAACTATTTAAAAAATTTTTTAATTTATTTATGTTAAAGAATTTAAAATATTTAAGAATTGTAGATCCTGATCCTACAGCACTTATTTTAGAAAAAATTAGAATTGCAGGAGATCTTTTTAAAGATTGGGGAGAATATTTTTTTAAAGAGGAAAAGTTTATAAACCTTTTAGAAAAATACAAAGACGCAATTTTTAGATCCAATGAATTAATGGAAGATTTAGGGTCTTTTGAAGAATGTTACATATGTTCTGTAGAAGAAAATAAAGGGTGTTGTAAGATAGGTTTAGAAAATGAGGTAACTATTAATATATTACTAATTAATATGTTTTTTAAAAAACCTATTCCTCAGGAAAGAGAAATTCCTGGAAGATGCTTTTTTGTTGGTCCAACAGGTTGTAAAATTTTTGCAAGACCCTATTTATGTAGGGAGTTTTTCTGTAACAGACTTTTAAGACTTTTTTCTCCAGAAGAATATGCTTTACTGACTCAAACTATTTCATATGAATTAACTTTACTTTATGAGATTAATGTATATATTAGAAAGGAACTTGAATATTTATTAGGAGAATTTCTTTTAGAAATAGATATAGCAGGATATAGTTAGGAGGAGTGATGAAAAAATTTTTATATTTAAGCATAATTTGTTTTTTTTTATTTAGCTGTGCAAAAAAAGAAGTTCCACCTTTAGTTGAAATTCCACCACCTGTTATAGAAAAACCAAAAGAAGAGGTTAAAAAGCCTGAAAAGGTAGAAGAAGTGGTTAAAGAAAAAGAAGTAGTTTCTAATGCTACTGAAGAAGTTTTTAAACCCGAAGAAATTCCAATTCAAAAAGAAGATAAAGAATATTGGAAACTCTACGGAAGAGGATCTGCACCTCTTTTAGCTATATTCTTTGATTTTGATGAATACTCTATTAGAGAAGACATGTGGGATAGAATAAAAGAAAATGTTAAATATCTTTTGAATCATCCCCAGGCAAAAATTGAACTTCAAGGAAATTGTGATGAAAGAGGTACAAATGAATATAATATGGCATTAGGAGCAAAAAGGGCTTTAGAAGTAAAAAAAGTGCTTTTAAAACTTGGAATAGAAGAAGGTAAAATTGCTACCATAAGTTTTGGAGAAGAAAAACCACTTTGTAAAGAAAGTAACGAAGAATGTTGGGCAATAAATAGAAGGGTTGATTTTGTAATCACAAAATAAAATTATAAGGGAGGTTATTTAAAAAATGGATAAAATTTGTATAAAAACTTTCTTGATTATGATTATCTTTCTTGGATTAATAAAATATGGATATGCTCAAAATGTTAATACTTTAAGAATAGGAGTAATAGATATTAAAAAGGTTATTAATACTTCAAAATATGGTCAAGAAGTAATGGCTCAGTTACAGCAAAAGTATGATGAATTATCAGCTAAAATACAAAAAAAAGCAGAAGAACTTCAAGCTTTGAAAGATGAAATAGAGAAAAAAAGTTCCCTTTGGTCTCAGGAAATAAAAGAAAAAAAACAATCGGAATATCAAAAATTACTTAGAGAACTCAAAGGCATGCAAGAAGATGCACAATATGAAATGAAAGAATACGAAAAAAAGATGTTAGATCCAGTTTTTAAAGAGTTAGAAGAGGTTATAAAAAGGTTTGTTAATACAGAAAAATATGATCTAATTTTAGAAAAAAATCAGCCAGGTATTTATTATGCTTCCCCTGAAATAGATATTACTCAAAAGATTATTAAACTCTTTGATGATCATTATGCTACTATAAAACAACAAAAAAAATAACTTAATGATTCTAATTGCAGATATAGGGGGGACAAACTCAAGACTTACCTTAGTTAAAAGAAAGAATAAAAATTTTTTTAATTTTAAAGTTTATAAAAGTAAAAATTTTAAAAATATTTATGAAGTAGTTAAAAATTATTTTTTAGAGTTAGAGCTTAAAAAAATTCCAAATATAGCAGTATTTGCTTTAGCAGGTCCAGTTATCAAAAACCAAGCTTATTTAACCAATCTAAATTGGAAGGTTTCAAAGTATAAATTAAAAAAATTTTTTGGGTTTAAAGAAGTTATTCTTATAAATGATTTGCAAGCTTTATCTGCAAGCATATTGCTTTTAAAAAAAAGCGAAATTTTAAACATAAAAGAGGCAAAAAGTTTAAAAAAAGAACCAAAAGCATTTATTGCTCCTGGAACAGGGTTAGGAGAGGCTATTCTTGTAAAAGAAAAACCTTTAACCATTCTTCCTACTGAGGGGGGGCATATATATTTTTCTCCTTTAAATGAGGAAGAGTTTAAATATTTAAAATTTTTAGAAAGAAAAGGGGAAGAATTAAGCTGGGAAAAAGCACTTTCAGGAAAAGCCCTTAGTTATTGGTATGAATATTATTTTAATGAAGTTCTCCTTCCTGAAAAAATTACAGAACTTGCAAAAGAAAAAGACCCCAAAGCATTAAAAGTGATTAGAAAATTTTTTGAGCTTTTAGGAAGAAAGACCTCTCAACTTGCGCTTTATAGCTTGCCAGAGGGAGGAATTTATATAGCAGGAGGTGTTATCCAAGCCTTAAAAGATTTTTTAGAATTGCAAGAATTTAAAGAAACACTTTTAAAGGGATATTTTAGAAACAAAAAATTAAAAGATCTTTTAGATAAATTTCCCCTTAACGTTATTCTTCACCCCAATCCAAGTCTTTTAGGAGCTCTTGCCATTCTCCGTAGCCAACAAAAGTAATTTTTCTTTTTAGATAATTTAAAAATTCAAAAAAAACCTCTATATAATCTTCTTTAAGTGTCATTTTTAGTCTATCAGCCCACTCAATAATTACTACACCATCATTTAGATATTCCCAAAGACCCAAATCCTCAACTTCCAAAATATCAAGTCTATAAAGATCTACATGATAAATAGTATATTTTCCTTCATAAACATTTATCAGGGAAAAGGAAGGGCTAGTGATGTAAAAATCTGGATTCACTTCTAAACTTTCTGCCAAACCTTTTACAAAAGTAGTTTTTCCAGAACCCAAATCCCCATAAAGAAGAATTAAATCTCCAGGTTTAAGAAGAAATCCTAATTTTTTCCCAAAATTGATGGTCTCTTCTTCAGAATTACTTATAGTTTCTATTTTCATTTTTTTCCTAAAATAAATAATACAGCATTTTCCCTTTTAAAAAAAGTTTCAATTAAGGTTTTAATATCTTTATCTTTAACAGAATTTACTAAATTTTCATAAAGAAAATTATAATTCCATCCAAGGCCTAAAACCTCATTTATTGCTATTTCTTCAGATATAGATAGATTACTCTGTAAATTCAGTTTTTGACTACCTATCAATCTATTTTTAGCTCTTTTTATTTCTTCAGGTAAAAGGCCGTGGGTTTTAATTTCTTCTAAAATTTCCCAAAATCCTGAAATAGCAGATTTTTCTTTTTCAGGAGAACAACCTATATATAAAACAAAAGCAGATCTTTTAGGATAGAAAATTAAAAAAGATGTTACCACATAAGCTAAAGATTTTTCATCTCTAAGAATTTTAAAAAGTCTTCCATTTTGTCCTGAAAGTGCACTATTTAACACTTCTAAAACGACTTTCTCTTTAGCATTTAATCCTGGAGTTTGAAAACCAAGTAAAATTTGAGTTTGGAAAGTTTCTTTTTCTATACGAGTAAAGAAGTTTTTAGGGGAAATTGGTTCTGGTTCTTCTAAAGCTATTTCTTGATTTTCAGATACCCAATCTTTTAAAAGATTTTTAATTTTTTCTTTCACTGAAGTTAATTCAAAATTTCCCGTAATTACTAAAACACCTTTCTCAGGTTTTACAAACTTTTTATAAATAGTTTTTAAATCTTCACAAGTAAATTGTTGGTAAAATTCTAAACTTCCTACAGAATTTAAACCATAAGGATGGTCAGGAAAAAGGATTTTAAGAAATTCATTTACTGCTAAGGATACAGGCTGATCTTGTTGTCTTAATAATAAAGAAAATAATTCAGGTTTGGCTTTTTCACATTCTCTTTCCTCAAAGGAAGGATTAATAAGTATTTCTTTAAAGTATTCTAAAGATTCATTTAATTTTGAAGACAAAGAAAGCATCTTTAAACCAAAGGTATTTCTTCCTGTAAAGCCTTTAATAGTTGTTCCGATAGACTCAAGTTTTTCTGCAAGTTCCTCAGCAGTATAATTTTTAGTTCCTCTTGTCCATAAAAGAGTAAGTGCTTGAAAGACACCATTTGTTTCTTTAGTTTCAAATCTTAAACCACCAGGAAAAGCAAGGGTTATACCTACAGAAGGAATATCATTTTGAGGATACAAAATTACCTTTAGATTGTTTTCTAAGGTAAAAATTTGTGGAGAAGTTTTAGGATCAAGATTTTTAATTATTTTTTGAAGATCTACCTCTTTAAAAAGTTTTTTTTCTGAAAGAAAAGAAACAACCAATCTTTGGGGATTAAAATACTTTTTAGAAACTCTTATTAAATCTTCAACCGTAGCAGTTTCTATTTTTTTCTGATACCAAAGAATATCTTTATAAGAACCTCGGACAAGCTGAAAGCTACCCAAGGTACTTGAAAGCCCTTCAGAAGTTTCTGAAGAAAAAATAAAATCAGAAAGGATTTGAGTTTTTGCTTTGTTTAATTCTTCATTACTTACACCTGAAAATTTAATTTTCTCAAGTTCTAAAAGAACCTCTTTAATAATTTCTTTAAAATTTTGAGGATCAGCAGTTCCATATATTTCAAAAAGTCCAGGTCCATAGGGAGTAAAAGAGGAAGCAGCGATAGTTTTTACTAAATTTAAATCTCTTTTTAGCTTTATATAAAGTCTTGAAGATTCTCCGCCACCAAGAATTTCTGAAAGCAAATCTAAATAAGGTGCATCTTCATCCCTAAAAGAGGCTCCAGGCAAAGCAAAGGCAAAATAACCCTCTTTTGTCTTTCTTTCTATCCATATAAGAGAAGGATTTTCACTATAAGGTTCCCTTGGGAAAGTAACCTTTTTAAGCTTTCTTTTTGGTAAAGAAGAAAAATACTTGTTAATAAGAGAAAAAAGCTTTTTTTCTTCTAAATTCCCTACAACAATAAGGGTCATGTTTTTGGGTGTATAAAATTGATTAAGAAAATTTAAAAGGTCTTCTCTTTTAAAGAATTTTACTGTATTTTCATAACCAATAATAGGTCTTCTATATGGATATTTTTTATAGGAAGCTTTCATTAAATTTTCAAAAAGAACGGTAAAAGGATTATCAAGACGCATTTTCATTTCTTCTACCACTACTTCTTTTTCTCTTTCTAATTCTATTAAATCAAAATAGGGGTGAAAAACTACATCTGAGAGTATATCTAAAGCTTTTTCAGTAATTGCAGAAGGACCAGCTACATAATAACAGGTATAATCATAAGAAGTAAAAGCATTCATATAACCACCTAAAGCTTCGACAGCTCCTGCAATATCTTCTGGTTTTTTAGTTTCAGTTCCTTTAAAAATCATATGTTCAATTAAATGAGTTATTCCAGCTTCAGATTCCTTTTCATAGGAACTTCCTACTTTTACACAGAGTTTTACAGTAACCACTTCTTCTCTTTCATATGGGTAAAAAATAACTTTAAGTCCATTTTGAAGTTTCTTTTCTTTTACCTTAGAGACTAAAAGTTCTAAAGTTTGAGCCTTTGTTTCCATAGAGAAACCTCCTGAGGGAAGAAAAATAAAATATAAAAAAAGAAGAAGAAAATTAAGAGGGAAACGGATTAAAAACTTAGACATAATAGAAATAATAAGACCTATAGGGTAAATTTTTAAGTTTAAATGGCTGGGGGAGGAGGACTCGAACCTCCACTCGTGGATCCAGAGTCCACTGTCCTGCCAATTAGACGATCCCCCAAAAGCTATAATAAATAATATTTAACATTTTAATGATTGTCAAGAGGAAAAAGTCATTTGAGGTTTAGCCTTATTGGGATTCAAGTTCTTTGTCTATTAAAAAAGTTAAGATTCTTTTTTGCTCACGTAATTTTAAAAGCTCAAGCCCTTTCTTAAGGGTAGTTAAAATACCTTCTATTTTTGGTTCTACCTTGGGATTTAATTTTGAAGGATCATAAGATACAATAACTATATAGGAGGGGTAACTTTTATTAAAACTTCTATAAAAAACCTCATCTGTAATTCTTAAAATTCTTCTTGCAACAACCATAGCTTCAGATAAAGAGGTTTCTGGCAATATAATAGCAAAATGTTCAAGTTTAGAAAGCTTAACCAATATATCAACCCTTCTTAAATTTTTATGTAGTTCTTGAGCTAAAAAATGGAGAAACTTTTCTTCCTCCTCTAAACCATAAAGTTCCATTATTTGTGAAAAATTGTCTATTTCCATTAAAAGAATACTTAAAATCCTTTTATATCTATTAGCTCTTAAAAGTTCTTCTTTTAGTCTTTTTAAAAAATAATCTTCATTATAAAGTCCAGTTAAGGGATCCAAAATAGAACTTTCTTTAAGCTTTTTCTTTAAAATCTCTATCTCTTCAATAAGAGCTTCTTTTTCTCTGGTAACCTTTATTAATTCATTTCGATATAAATCTATAAAATTTTCTTCTTTTTTCTTTTTTTCTTCAAAGGTTTTAAAGATTTCTTTTAATTTCTCTTCCTGGGTTTTAACACTTTTGCTATAAGGAAGAAGAGAATAGTTTTTGTAATTTAAAACTTCATAAAGAGAGTTCGTATAATGGGGAAGAGTTTCTAATAGGGATTCTGCTTGAGATTCCTCTAAATTAAAACGGAGTTTAGCCCAGGTCTTAAATTCTTTAAATTTTATCTCTCTATTTGCACTAAAATAGCATCCTACTCCAAGATCTATAAAATTAAGAATTTTAATATCTTCAAAAACTTGAGGAGGAATATCTTCAGGCAAATCTGAAAATTGGTGATGATGTTGGATATTAAGAATAAACCTACGAGGGAAATTATAAGTTTCAAAATATTCTCCTCCTATAGTTGCATGGTCAACTCCAAAGACTTCTCTTTCAGCTTGACAGGTAGATAAGCCCAATTTTTTAAGTTTTAAAACCTTTAAATAACCTTCAGGGAAAAGAGAATACAAAATAATTATGCCAAAATCCATAAGATAAGAAGATATATATAAATGAGGGGAAAAAGTTTCTAAATAGGGAGCGCACATAAAGGAAAAACATAAATTGGCAATGGCTCTTGTCCAAAAATAATGGAAGTTAAATTCATGAAAAGTGACTTTACAAAGTTTTGTGGAAATAAAGCTTAAGACTAAAATTTTTACTAAATCTTCTCCAAGGATTAACAAAGCTAATCTTACATCTTGCACAGGAGGATTATCCTTTCTATATTTTGGGTGATTAGCTACAGAGATAATAAGTGAAGAAATCTCCTCATTATTAGTGATAAGTTCTACAAATTCCCTCTCGCTTTTTAACAAAAGAGTTCCTAAAATATCTTTACCTATTTTTGGCAAAGGTATTAAATTTCTTGTAGAAAGCTTTAAAAGTCTATCTAACTCTCCCATTTTTTTCTTGTTTAAATTAAAATATTGAGTTAATATTAGCAGAAGATTTTTATTTTGGAAAGGTATTAATTTCTAATTCTTAGCAGTTGGGAGGGCAAAATGGGAGAGGAGAAGCTTAAAGAGATGATCTTAGAAATAGCAAAAAAAGCTAAAATAGCCTCAAAAAATTTGGCAACCCTTTCTTCAAATACAAAAAATGAGGTCTTAAAAAGAGTTGCCCAAAAATTAAGAGAAAGAAAAGAAGAATTAAAAAAAGTTAATGAGAAAGATGTAAATCAAGCCTTAATTCAAGGGCATACTAAGGCTTTTATTGATCGTTTAACTCTTACAGATAAAATAATAGAAGGGATGGCTAAAGGATTAGAAGAGGTTTCAGCTTTACTAGATCCAGTGGGAGAAGTGGTTAAAATGTGGAAAAGACCAAATGGGCTTTTAGTGGGGAAAATGAGAATACCTCTTGGAGTAATAGCTATAATTTATGAAAGTAGACCAAATGTGACTATTGATGCAGCGGGACTTTGTTTTAAAAGCGGGAATGCAGTAATTTTAAGAGGGGGAAAGGAAGCTTTAAATTCAAATTTAGCTCTTGGGGAAATATTTAGAGAAACTTTAAGAGAATTTAATATACCAGAAGATGTAGTACAAGTTATTCCAACTCCAGAAAGAAAGTTAATGGAATACATGTTAGAACTTGAAGAATATATAGATCTTGTTATTCCAAGAGGTGGAGAAGGTCTTATAAGATTTGTTACAGAAAAAGCAAGAATGCCAGTTATAAAACATTATAAAGGTGTATGTCATATATATGTAGATAATGAAGCCGATTTAGAGATGGCTAAGAGTATAGCTATAAATGCTAAGTGCCAAAGACCAGGGGTTTGTAATGCTATGGAGACTTTACTTGTTCATAAAGAGATTGCAAAAAAATTTTTACCTGATTTGGCAGAGGAATATAAAAAATATGGAGTTGAGTTAAGAGGATGTCCTGAGACTTTAAAATATATTCCTTGGGCAAAGGAAGCAACCGAAGAAGATTGGTACGCAGAGTATTTAGATTTAATTTTAGCTATAAAAGTAGTTAATTCTTTAGAGGAAGCAATAGAGCATATCTCTAAATATGGAAGTAATCATACAGAAGCAATAGTTACAGAAAATTATTCCAAGGCTATAAAATTTTTAAGAGAAGTTGATGCAAGTGTAGTTCTTGTAAATGCCTCAACAAGATTTAATGATGGTGGAGAATTAGGGCTTGGAGCAGAAATTGGTATTTCCACAACCAAAATTCATGCCTACGGTCCTATGGGACTTGAGGAATTAACTACAACTAAATTTATTGTGTTTGGTAATGGACAAATCCGAACTTAAAAAAATTGGGATATTAGGAGGAACTTTTGATCCTCCCCATTTAGCTCATTTAAGAATAGCTGAAGAAGTAAGAGAAACTTGGGAGCTTAATAAAGTATTCTTTATTCCCGCGGGACTTCCTCCACATAAAAAAGAAGGATTTATTTCTTCTTTTGAAGATAGATTACAAATGGTCAAATTCGCTATTGAAAGGAATCCTTATTTTGAAGCACTTGATATAGAAAGAAATATGATTCCTTCTTATACTTTAAAAACTTTACAAAAATTAAAAGAAATCTATCCAGAAAGTGAAAAATATTTAATTATTGGGTGGGATAGTTTTTGCGAATTTGAAACTTGGTGGAATTATGAAAAATTTTTAGATTATACCAATATTGTGGTTGTTCCAAGAAGAATAAAAACTTGGGAAGAAGCTCAAGCATATTTTTATAATAAAATTAGAGAGCTTTGGGGGAATAAAGAAGCGCATAAAAAAGTATTTTTTTGTAAAACCACATTTTTTGATATTTCAAGCAGTTTAATAAGGAAATTAGTTAGCGAGGATAGATCAATTAGATATTTAGTTCCTGAAAAGGTGTATTTTTATATTAAAGAAAAGGGGCTTTATAAGTAATGAAAGGAAGTATAAAAGTAGAAATAACTCCTATGTTTAAGCAATATTTTGAAATTAAAAGTAAATATCCTGATACTATCCTTTTTTTTAGATTAGGTGATTTTTATGAGATGTTTTTTGAGGATGCAGAAACAGTTGCTCCGCTTTTAGGGCTTGTTCTTACCAAAAGAGAAGCAGGTAAAGATTTGACAGCACCTATGTGCGGAGTTCCGGCAGATAAAAGTTCCATTTACATACAAAAATTGGTTGAGATGGGATTTAAGGTAGCTATTTGTGAACAAATAGAAGAAGCAACTACAAAAGGACTTTTTAAAAGAGAAGTAGTAAAAATATATACTCCTGGGCTTCTTACAGATCTTTCAGCTTTATCAGAAAAAGAAAAAAATTATTTAGCCAGTTTATTTATTGAAAAAAAAGTAGGTCTAAGTTTTTTAGAACTTTCTTGTGGAGAATATATTTTTACAGAGCTTAAAAAGGATGAAATATTTTCTGAAATTTTAAAAAAAGAACCTAAGGAAATAATATTAAGCAAAAAATTTGAAAATTCAGAATTAGTAAAGGCAATTAAACAGAGTATTCCCAAAGCCCATTTAAGTTTTGTAGAAGAAAATTTTTTCAAAAAAGAGGGATTAAAAAGTTTTAATTTAGAAATTTTTGAATTTAAAAGATATGAAGAAGGTTTAAAAGCAGCTAATGCAATTTTAGAATATTTAAAAATCTATCAACCCCATTTGGTAGATAAAATATCTGCTCCCCAATTTTATTATCCAGAAGAATTTTTATTTTTAGATGAATCTACCAAAAGAAATTTAGAACTTATAAAAAATCTCTGGGACGGAAGTGAAAAATACTCTTTATTTTGGGTTCTTGATAGAACTCAAACTCCTATGGGGGGAAGACTTCTAAAAGAGTGGATACTATATCCCTTAAAGGAGATTAAAAAAATCCAAGAAAGACAAGAAGTAGTAAAATTTTTTGTAGAAAATAGAGCTTTAAGAGAAGATTTAAAAAGAATTTTAAGAAAGATTTATGATCTTGAAAGATTAGGTACAAGATGTGCGCTTAAATTGGTAAATCCAAAAGAAATGGGGTTACTCAGAGAAAGTTTGAAATATCTTCCTGAAATAAAAAATATTTTTGAAAAGGAAAAACCTCTGTATTTCCCTAAAAAGCTTGAAGAACTTTTAAAAAATATAGAAGATTTTTCAGAACTTTATGAGTTTTTAAATAATTGGCTTGTTGAAGATCCACCTACAACTTTAAAAGAGGGAGGAATAATAAAAAGAGGGGTTAATTCAGAACTTGATGAGCTTTTAAATTTAAAAGAAAATGCAGTTTATTATCTTTCTGAATTAGAAAGAAAGGAAAAAGAAAAAATAGGAATCCCCAATTTAAGAATAGGGTATAACAAAGTTTTTGGATATTACTTTGAAGTTTCCAAAAGTTATTTAAAGAGAGTTCCTCCATATTTTGAAAGAAAACAAACTTTAACCAATGTTGAAAGGTTTGTTACTCCTCAATTAAAGGAACTTGAAAATAAAATTCTTTCTGCTGAGGAAAAAATAAAAAATTTGGAATATGAGTTATTTTTGGAATTGAGAGAAAAAGTAGCTTTATATAAAGAAAAGCTTAAAAATACAGCTAAAGCATTAGCAGAACTTGATGTTTTTCTTTCTTTAGCAGTATCTGCTGTAGAAAATGATTATACCATGCCAGAACTAATAGAAGAGCAAGCATTTATAATAGAAGAAGGAAGGCATCCAGTTTTAGAAAAAATACAAGGTAAAGAAAACTTTGTTCCTAATTCTTTAGAGATGAATAAAGAGGATGCCTTAGTTTTAATTGTTACTGGACCTAATATGGGTGGGAAATCCACATTTTTAAGACAAAATGCCTTAATAGTTATTATGGCACAAATGGGGAGTTTTGTCCCAGCAAAATCAGCGAAAATAGGTATTTTTGATAGAATTTTTAGCCGTATAGGAGCAGGAGATGAACTTATTAAGGGAAGAAGCACCTTTATGGTTGAAATGAGCGAATGTGCATACATTTTAAAAAATGCAACCTCTAAAAGTTTGGTTATTCTTGATGAGGTTGGAAGAGGAACAAGCACCTTTGATGGTATGTCTCTTGCTTGGGCTATAGCTGAAAATTTATATAAAAAAAGAGTTTTTACCTTACTTGCCACTCACTACCTTGAACTAACAGAACTTGCAAAGCTCTATTCAGGAATTAAAAATTACCATGTAACTGTAAAAGAATGGAAAGGAGAAGTAATATTTTTATATAAAGTTTTGCCAGGGATTGCTAATCAATCTTATGGAATAGAGGTTGCAAAATTAGCAGGAATTCCTCAAGAAGTTGTTGACAGAGCAAAAGAAATACTTTATAAATTAGAGAGCAAAAATTTAAAAGAAACCAAAGAACTAACTATAGCTCCTAAAAAGGTTTTACAATTGTCTATATTTGAGCTGACAAATCCTTTAATAGAAAAAATTAAAAATCTAAATATAGAAGAAATGACACCTATTTCAGCTTTAAATTTTCTCTGGGAATTAAAAAAAGCAGTTTTAGAAAAAGAAAAAAGAGAAAAATAATGAAAAATTTTTTAAAAGTTTCAATTTTTATAATATTTGGATTTTGTTTTTTTATTTTTAATCCCACAAATTTATTAGCTAAACCTTTAAATCCATCAAAAAATCTTTCTCAAGAATATATTTATCACAGAGTTAAGAGAGGGGAGACTTTAGAGGTTATAGCAAGAAGGTATGGGGTTAGTGTAAGTGAGATAAGGAAGTGGAACAGATTAAAGGGGGATAGACTTAGAGTGGGTCAGAAGTTGATAGTAGGGGTGAAGGAGGAAAAAAAGGAGAGGGAGATTAAAAAAGAGGAAGCAGTTTATCATATAGTAAAAAAGGGAGAAACCTTAGATAAAATTGCCAAAAAATATAGGATCTCTGTAAATGAATTAAAAGAACTAAATAATTTAAAATCAAATAGGGTTTATGTAGGACAAAAATTAATTGTTAAAAAGGAAGAAGAAAAAATAGAGGCTGAAAAGATAAAAAGTGAAAAAATTTCAGGAAAAGAAAAAATAAAATATATTTATCACAGAGTTAAGAGAGGGGAGACTTTAGAGGTTATAGCAAGAAGGTATGGGGTTAGTGTAAGTGAGATAAGGAAGTGGAACAGATTAAAGGGGGATAGACTTAGAGTGGGTCAGAAGTTGATAGTAGGGGTGAAGGAGGAAAAAGAGAAAAAAGAGGAAGTTAAAAAAGAGCCAGTTGCTGTTTCAGATATAGAAAAAGTTTTTTTAGAACTTGAAAGAAAACATGAAATAATACTTTCAAATCCACAAGCTACAAAAACTGATTGGTTAAAACTTTTAAGTGAATATAGAAGACTTTATTTATTATATCCAAGTAGCTATGTAGCACCAAAAGCAATATTAAAAACAGCAAATATTTATTTCCATATTTATAAAAACTTTTCTGATTCAGAAGCTCTAAATAAAGCCATAGAAAGATATAACTTTTTAATAAAAAATCATCCTAAATCTTTTGAAGTAGAGGAAGCTTATTACAGATTAATTCAAATTTATAGAGAAGTAATAAAGGATAAAGAAAAGGAGAAAAGTCTAAGAGCGGAATTTAAAGCAAAATATCCTAAAAGTACATATCTTTCTAAACTTGAGGAAAAGGTAGAAGCAAAAGAACTAAAAAAGACAGAAAAAAAAGAAAAGGAGATAAAGACTAAGGGACCTGTAATAGAATCGGCAAAAGAAAAGATAGCTATATCTGATATTATTCCTAAAAAAGTATTAGAAGTTCATCCAGTTACAGGAGAGGATTATAGCAGAGTTATTATAAATGTTTCTGATAATTTTGAATATCAAGCTAATATATTAAAAGGAGATAAAGACAGACCACCAAGGATATATGTAGATATCTATCCTGCTATTCTTGATAGCAAAATCTCTAAAGAGATAGAAATAAAAGATGCCCTTTTAACAGGTGTTAGGGTGGCTCAATTTGATGAAAGAACTGTAAGGGTAGTATTAGATTTAAATAGTTTAACTTCTTATAAGATTTTTAAGCTAAGAGAGCCTTATCAATTAGTTTTAGATCTTATAGGAAAGGGGAAAATTCAGAAAAGTTACACAAAGGAGGCTCCAAAAAAAGGAGAATATATCAATTTAGCCCGTCAATTTGGGTTGGGTATAAAAAGAGTAGTTATAGATCCAGGACATGGTGGAGAAGACCCAGGGGCAATAGGTCCTTCAGGATTAAAAGAAAAAGATGTAACCCTTGTCTTAGCTAAAATATTAGCACAAAAATTAAGAACCCGCTTAGGAATTGAGGTGATTTTAACCAGAGAGGAGGACAAATTTATTCCACTTATTCAAAGACCAGCTATTGCTAACAGCAAAAAAGCAGATTTATTTATTTCCATTCATACTAATGCTTCTCCAGATTCTAAAGGGTGTGGAATTGAAACCTATTATCTTAATTTTACTACAGATCCTGAGGCAATGAGAGTTGCAGCTTTAGAAAATGCTGCTTCAGATAAATCTTTAAGTGATTTACAAGATTTAATAAAAGCAATATTAGTAAATACTAAACTTTCAGAATCAAGAATGCTTGCAGAAAAAGTTCAGGAAGAATTGGTGAAAGGAGTAAATAAATATTATTCAGATATTATGGATAGAGGAGTAAAATATGCACCTTTCCTTGTTCTTGTGGGAACAAGAATGCCTGCCATATTAGTGGAGGCAGGGTTTATAAGTAATCCTATAGAAGAAAAAAGATTAAAAGATCAGCAATATTTAGAAATGGTTGCAGAAGGAATAGCAAAAGGAATAGAAATTTATATTCAAAGTCTTAAATTTTCTCAAACCTATTATGATAAAAAATCCTAAGGTAATATACGGTGTGGAGAGATTTTTTAAAGAGGAGATATTTAAAAAATATAAAGGAAAAAGAGTTGCTCTTCTTTGTAATCAAGCTTCTGTAGATTATAACTTCACCCCAGTATTTATTCTTTTTAAAAAGCAATTTAAAAAAGCTTTTAAACTTATTTTTTCTCCTCAACATGGACTTTTTTCTGAAAAACAAGCAAATATGATAGCTTCAAAAGATGAAATAGAACCAATTACTCAAACCCCTGTAATAAGTTTGTATGGGAAAAGATTAAAACCAGAAAAAGAACACTTAGAGGAGATAGATATAATTTTTGTTGATTTACAAGATGTGGGTTGTAGGGTCTATACTTATATATGGACTTTATATCTTTTAATGGAAGCTTGTGAGGAAAATGGTAAAAAATTAGTGATTTTTGATAGGCCTAATCCAATTGGTGCTCAAATTGAGGGGCCCCTTTTAGAATCAAGTTATTTTTCTTTTGTAGGAATGGATACATTACCTTTGAGACATGGTTTAACTATAGGAGAAATAGCAAATTTATTTAAAAAGAGAAGATTTGAAAAGCTT
This sequence comes from uncultured Thermodesulfatator sp., assembly GCA_964464535.1. Taxonomy (GTDB): domain Bacteria; phylum Desulfobacterota; class Thermodesulfobacteria; order Thermodesulfobacteriales; family Thermodesulfobacteriaceae; genus Thermodesulfobacterium. The sequence goes on from CAYXGJ010000007.1 coordinate 66,333, forward strand.
GATTTAGAAGTTATAAAAATGAAAGGATATAAAAAAAATCTTTTATATCCTGAAATTGGGCGTCCTTGGGTTTTCCCTTCTCCTAATATGCCTACCTGGGAAACAGCTTTAGTTTATCCAGGGCAAGTATTATTAGAAGGAACAAATCTTTCCGAAGGGAGAGGAACTACCAATCCCTTTTTAATTTTTGGTGCGCCCTATTTAAAGCTTAAAAATCTTTTTTCTTTATTTAAAAAAGTTTTTTTATCAGCAAGAGATGGGTTCATTCTTAGGCCTGTTGTTTTTGAGCCAACTTTTGATAAATGGAAAGGAAAAAGATGTTACGGTTTTCAAATTCATGTAGTAGATTATCTTAAATTCAAACCGGTTAAAACAACTCTTTTAATACTTAAAATAATTAAGGAAAATTTTGAGGATTTTAAATTCATTGAAGGTCCATATGAATTTGAGAAAAGAAAAAAGCCTATAGAGATTATTATTGGGAATTTACAAATTCTAAAATGGTTAGAGGGAAAAGATGAAATTGACCTGGATTTTCACTTGTATTATAATTTAAAAAATTATTTAGAAGAAATAAAGGACTGTATATTCTACTAATTTAATGGATAAAACTAATAACTATAAAAAATTAAAATTTAGATCCAATAAAGAGAGAATCAATTATTTTTTAAAGCTTTTTAATAAAGAGGATAAGGTTTTAGTTCTTATCTGGGCAGATCCTGATGCTTTAGCTTGTGCTTTAGCCTTAAAAAGAATCTTACAAAACAAAGTAGAAAAGGTAGATATTTCTAACGTAAATGAAATTGTAAGGCTTAATAATCAATTAATGGTTAATGTTTTAAAAATACCATTGGTCAAATTTTCTCAGGAGCTCTTAGAAAATTATAATAAGTTTATTCTTGTTGATTCTCAGCCTACACATAGGGAAGAATTTAAAAACATAAAATTTACTGCAGTTATAGACCATCATCCTTTTACAGAGGGATGGGAAGCAGAATATGTTGATATTCGTCCAAATTATGGAGCAGTTTCAACTATACTTTTTGAATATTTAAAGACCTTAAAAATAAAACCTTCAGTTTATTTAGCTACAGCTTTAATTTATGGGATAAAAATAGATACCGACAATTTTGTAAGAAGTGCTAATCCTCATGATGTAATAGCATTCCAAAAATTATATAAGCATATGAATAAGTATTTATTAAATAAAATAGAAGGGCATCATATTAGAAGATCTGAGCTTAAATATTTTAAAATGGCATTGGATCAGCTAAAATTTCAAAAGGGAAAGATTTTTGTATATATAGGGAAGATATTAAATACAGATATTCTTGTAGTAATAGCAGATTTTTTAAGCAAGATTTATGATACTTCTTGGGTTTTTGTAGGAGGAGAATTTAAGAAAAATTTAATAATTATAATAAGATGCGATGGATATAGAAAGGATGCAGGGAAATTAGCAAAAAAGCTTTTTAAAAGTATAGGGTTAGCTGGTGGTCATAGAGAAAAGGCAAGAGCAGAAATTCCTTTTTCTAATCTTAATTTAGAAAGTGAAAAATTTGATACCAAAGGGTTGATTAAATTATTTGAGAAATATTTTAAGTATAAAGATGAAAGAAAAAAAAGCTAAATATGGCAAGATTTGTAGATCAGGTCAAAATACATGTAAAGGCTGGAGATGGGGGGAAAGGTTGTATAAGTTTTAGAAGAGAAAAATATGTTCCTAAGGGTGGACCTGATGGAGGAGATGGAGGAGATGGAGGGGATGTTATTTTAGTTGCGGACTCTCAAGTTCATACTCTTTACGATTTTCATTACCAAGTCCATTTTCGTGCCGAGAATGGGAAACCTGGAAGGGGTAAAAAAATGAAAGGGAAAGACGGAGAAGATTTAGTATTAAGAGTTCCTGTAGGAACAGTGGTTAAAGATGTAGAAACAGGGGAAATACTTGGTGATTTAACAGAACCGGGTCAAACTTTAGTAGTTGCTAGGGGTGGTAAAGGAGGGAGAGGAAATGCTTATTTTGCAACACCAATAAGACAGGCACCAAGAATTGCAGAGCCAGGAACACCGGGAGAAGAAAAATGGCTCATTTTAGAATTAAAACTTATTGCTGATGTAGGATTAGTTGGATTTCCTAATGTAGGGAAATCAACCTTGCTTAGTAGAATCTCAGCTGCTAAGCCTAAAATAGCTGATTATCCTTTTACAACTCTTGAACCAAACTTAGGAGTTGTCAGACTTTATAATGGGAATACCTTTATTGTAGCAGATATACCAGGATTAATAGAAGGAGCTCATAAGGGGATAGGGCTGGGACATGAATTTTTGAGGCATATAGAAAGAACAAGAATAATTTTATATATACTTGATATTTCTAAGGGAAAAGAGGTAATAAAAGATTATGAAATTTTAAAAGAAGAATTAAAACATTTCAATCCTGGGCTTTTAAAAAAAGAATATTTTATTGCTTTAAATAAAATAGATCTTATGCCTGATTCTGAAAAGATTAGAAGTATTATTGAACTTTTTGAAAAAAGGGATCAAAATAAAATATATCCAATTTCTGCTCTGACAGGACAGGGCATCCATGAACTTATTTATATCTTATGGAGGGAACTTGAAAAAATAAAGAAAAAACAGATATAATTAATTTAGTATGGAAAGAAAAGAAAAAATTCAAAAATTATTAAACAAAGTAAAAAAAGTTGTTTTAAAAGTTGGTAGTGCTGTAATTACAAAAGAAGATGAAGGACTTGATTATCAGGTTCTTCATAATTTATCTTATGAAATAAATAGGCTTTGTAAAATAGGTTGTAAAGTAGTTTTAGTTTCCTCTGGAGCTATTGCTTGTGGGAGAGCTAAATTAAAATATCATAAAAAACCCATCTCCTTAACAGAAAAACAAGCATTAGCTGCAGTTGGGCAAGCAGCTCTGATTCAAGCTTATGAGAATATGTTTCAACAATATAAAATTCAAGTTGCTCAAGTTCTATTAACCAATGAGGACTTATCCCAAAGAGAAAGATATTTAAATGCTAAAAAAACTTTAGAAACACTCTTAAATTGGAAACTTATTCCTATTGTAAATGAAAATGATACAATTACCACGGAAGGAATAAGATTTAGCGATAATGATATTTTATCAGCATTGGTAGCAGGGACTATAGAAGCTGACATTTTAATTGTTTTATCTGATATAGACTCACTTTATAAAGAAGATCCAAGAGTTAATCCTCAAGCTGAAAGAATTAGTGAGGTTGAAGAGATAACTCCAGAAATAATGAATATGGCAGGAAAAACTCCAGGAAGATTAGGAAGAGGGGGTATGTATTCTAAACTTCTTTCTGCTCAAATGGCAAATTCTATGGGAATACCAATGATTATTCTTCCAGGGAAAATGCCTCTTGTTATAGAAAAGTTCTGGAGTGGAGAAGATATAGGAACTATATTTTGGGCTAAAGAAAGGAAACTTAATATGAGAAAACTCTGGATAAAATATTATATAAAACCAGAGGGTAAACTTTATATTGATCAGGGAGCAGAAAGAGCGATTTTAGAGAATGGGAAAAGTCTTCTAATTGGAGGAATTATAAGTGTGGAAGGTAATTTTTCCAAAGGTGCTTGTGTAGAGTGTGTTAATCTTAAAGGTAAACTTTTAGCTAAAGGTTTAACCAATTTTTCAGCTCAAGAACTTATTAAATTAAAAATTTTTGAAGAAAAAATAAATAAAGAAGTTATTCATAGAGATAATCTGGTTATCTTAGATTGATAATTCAAGGGGGTGTTTTTTTCTTATGTCTGATTTTGTTCATCTTCATCTTCACACAGAATGGAGTCTCCTTGATGGAGCTATAAGAATAGAAGATCTTACCAAAAGACTTTTAGAATATAAAATGCCAGGGTGTGCTATTACTGATCATGGGACTTTATATGGAATTATCCATTTTTATACTAAGTTAAAAGAAGCAGGTCTTAAACCCATTATAGGTTGTGAATTTTACGTAGCTGAAGGTTCACGTTTTGAAAAAAAGGTGTCTAAAAGGGGAGAAGTAGGGACACATTTAGTTTTGCTTGCTAAAAATAAAGAAGGATATCAAAATCTTTTAAAATTAGCCTCTATTGCCTATTTAGAAGGATTTTATTACAGACCTCGTATAGATAAAGAAATTCTTAAGCTCTATCATAAAGGACTTATAGCAATGAGTGCTTGTTTAGAAGGAGAGATTCCCAAGCTTCTTTTAGCAGGAAACTTAAATAAGGCTATAGAAGTAGCCAAATGGTATAAAGATTTATTTAAGGATGACTTTTATTTAGAACTTCAAAAAAATGATTTGCTAGAACAAGATAAAGTCAATGAGGGTATTTTAGAGATAGCTGAAAAATTGGGAATTAAATGTGTTGCCACTGCAGATTGTCATTACTTAGATAAAGAGGATGCTCTTGCTCATGAAGTGCTTTTATGTATTCAAACAGGACATAAACTTTCTGATCCTGATAGATTTAGATTCAATACTGATAAACTTTATTTTGCAAGTGCTGAAGAAATGAAAGAAAGATTTAAGAATTGTTCTTTAGAAGCTATTACTAATTCTATGGAGATTTTTGAAAAAGTTAATTTAGAAATTAAAACAGATGAGATTTTATTCCCCAAGGCAAGAATCCCAGAAGATCAAACTGTAGAAAGCTATTTTATTAAAAAGGCAAGAGAAGGATTAGAAAAAAGACTTCAGGAGCTTAAAGTTAAAGGACAACTTGTGGAAGATGAGAAAAAATATTGGGAAAGATTAGAATATGAAATGGGTATTATAATTGAGAAAGGATATGTAAGTTATTTTTTAATTGTAGCAGATTTTATTAATTGGGCAAAATCTCGTGGAATTCCTATTGGTCCAGGAAGAGGTTCTGCTGCAGGTGCACTTACATCTTATGCTCTTGGGATTACAAATTTAGATCCCATAAGATGGGGGCTTCTTTTTGAAAGATTTTTAAATAAGGAAAGACCAAGTCTTCCTGATATAGATGTAGATTTTTGTATGGAAAGAAGGGATGAGGTTATAGAATATGTAGCTAATAATTACGGAAAAGAGTATATTGCTAAAATTGTAACTTTTGGGCAACTTAAAGCAAGGCAAGTAGTAAGAGATGTAGGAAGAGTTCTTGGATTTAAACCCAAGGAAATAGACCCTATAGCAAAAATGATAAGTCCTGGAATAAATGTGACTTTAGAAAAAGAACTACAAAGAGAAGAATTTAAAGAATTAATTAAAAGATCTGAAAAAATAAAAAAGCTTTTTGAACTTGCCAAAAAACTCGAAAGATTACCAAGACATGTAAGCCAACATGCAGCAGGAGTAATTATAGCAGGAAGACCAATTACAGAAGTTGCGCCATTAATGAAGGGAGAAGAAGGAGAAATACTGGTTCAATTTGATATGAAGGCTTGTGAAACTGTAGGTTTAATTAAATTTGACTTTTTAGGTTTAAAAACCCTCACTATCATTGATCATACCCTAAAAATTTTAGAAAGATATGAAGGTATAAAAATTAATATTGATGATATTCCTTTAAATGATGAAAAGACTTATGAGCTTTTAAGAAGAGGAGAAACTGATGGAGTATTTCAATTGGAATCAGACGGAATGAAGGAATTGTTAAAAAGACTTAAACCTACAGATTTTAATGATTTAATAGCAGTATTAGCTTTATATAGACCAGGTCCTTTAGAAGGAGGATTAGTTGATCAATATATAGAAGCCAAACACGGCAAAAGGAAACCGGAATATTTACACCCCCTTTTAGAACCCATTTTGAAAGAGACTTATGGAATAATAGTTTATCAAGAACAGGTAATGGAAATAGCAAGAACATTTGCAGGCTATACCTTAGGAGAGGCAGATTTACTGAGAAGAGCTATAGGTAAAAAAGAAAAGGAACTTATGGAAAGCTTAAAAAAAGAGTTTATTTCTCGCTCCATTGAAAGGAATATACCTTTAGAAGTAGCTGAAAAGGTATTTGATTTAATTGAAAAATTTGCAGATTATGGATTTAATAAAAGTCATTCAGCAGCCTATGCTCTTATATCTTATCAAACTGCCTATTTAAAAGCACATTATCCTATATATTTTATTGCTTCTATTCTTACTTATGAAGCTAACAAAAGTGAAGAAGTTAGTAAATATATAGCTTTAGCTAATGAAATGGGAATAAAAATTTTACCACCAGATATAAATAAAAGTGAAGCTGGGTTTACAGTAGAAGAATCTGCTATCAGAATAGGACTTTATGCTATAAAAAATGTAGGAGAAGAAGCTGTTAATGAAATTTTAAGGAAAAGACCCTATGAGTCTTTTATAGATTTTTGTAATAAAGTGGATACCAAGAAAGTAAATAGAAAAACCATAGAAGCTTTGATTAAAGCAGGTGCTTTTGATAGTTTAGAACCTAATAGAGCTAAATTAATGCACAATCTTTCCTCAGTTCTTTCCATTTCAAACCAAGCTAAATTTTCTACCCTTTTTAAACAAGTTTCTCTACTGAGCTTAGATAAAGCTTTTAATTTGGAAGAGGTCCCTCCGTGGGATTTAGATGAAAAATTAAACTTTGAAAAAGAAGCTTTAGGCTTTTATCTTACCGATCATCCCATGAGAAGATTTAGAAAATGGATTAATGTTTTTTCTTCTTGTTATTTGGGGAAGATAAAAGAAATTGAGGAAGGAACAAAAATTATTGTAGCTGGAGTTATCTCAGAAATAAAAATAAAAAGTACAAAAAATGAGGGAAAAATGGCTATAATAAAAATAGAAGATGAAAAGTCATCCTTAAAAGCTCTTATTTTTCCTGATCTATATAATCAGTATATACACCTTTTAAAAGAAGGAGCAATGCTTTGGTTTAAAGGAGAAGTAGATAAAGAAGAGGAAAATAAAATCCTTTTAATAGAAGATTTGGCAGAATTAAAAGATTTAAGATTTTTTAGAAATGGGAGATTAAATATTCTTTTTTCCTCTGAAAATATTGAAGAAGAAAATTTAGAATATTTAAAAAATTTTTTGATAAAAGAAGAAAATTTAGAATCAGGGTTACCTATCCAACTTTATTTAAAATATCCAGATTCTTTAGTATGTTTTGAGATAAATGAATATAAAATAGACCCTTCTTATGAACATTTATCTTTATTATTAGAAACTCTTGAAGAAATCCGTTTAAAAGTAGTCTATTAATAAAAGTTTTAATAAAATTTTTTACTTGAAAATTAAATTTGTATAGACTACAATAAAATTTCAAAATTTTTAAAGGAGGAAAATATGCTTTCAAAAATTCCCTTCGATCTTACAAAAATTGAGGAAGAAGATCTGGAAAAACAGATTCTTAGAGTAGCTATTATTGCAGAACTTGATGCTATTAATCTTTATGAACAATTAGCAGCTATGACTGAAGATGAAAATTTAAAAGCTGTTTTTCTTGACATAGCAAGAGAAGAAAAAACTCATGTAGGAGAGTTTTTAACTATGCTTCTTATGAAAGATGAAGAACAAGAAGAAGAACTTGAAGCCGGAGAGGAGGAAGTAGAAGAAATTTTAGAAGGTGAAGAAGAGGAAGAATAAATTTTTTAAAAATAAGTGAATGCTTTACTTATGGAATTTTATTATAATTATTATTTTTTTTCTTTCTTTTGATGCATCTTCTTGTTTTTCAGCTTATAAAAAACATTTTGAAATTACAGCTCAAAAAATAGAAGTTTTTCATAAACCAGAAATTGTCATTGCTAAAGGAGATGTAGTTATAAATAGTAAAGAATTTTTAATCTGGGCTCAAGAAGCTAAATATGAAGTTGAAACTGAGTATTTGATTTTAGAAAATTTTAAGATTTTTGATTTCCAAAAAAATGCTACTGCTGAAGGGAATAAGGGATTTTTAGATTTAAGAAATGAGGAAATTTGGGCAGATAAAGCCTTTATTTTTTTAAAAAAGGAACAAATAAGAATAAAAGCTATAGATTTTCATAAAAATGCATTAAATGAGTATTTTGCTAAAAAAGCTCTTATTACTACTTGTGAGTTTGATTGCGAAAATGAAAAAGATTTTCCCCCTTGGAGTTTAGAAGTTGATAATTTTTTATTAACACCAGAGGGTATAAGTAGTGGGGAAGCTACCAAATTTAAAATCAAAAAAGTTCCGGTAGGTTATTTTCCTAAAGCTGTTTATATTCCTAAAGTTAATTTGCCAATAACTCTCCCTAGAAAAACAGGGTTTTTAACTCCTAAATTTTCTCAAGGAAGTAGATTGGGATTTGGGATACAAATACCCCTTTTTTTAGCTTTCACAGATCAAATAGATTTTACTATATCCCCTTTTTACCTTACCAAAAGAGGGATGTTAATGGATATAGAGAATCAATTCAGATTTGAAAAAGAATTTCAGGGGCTCATGAAAATTAGATACCTAAAAGATATAGCAAAAGAAGGATATGCTATTGAAGAAAAGCCAGAAAAAAATAAATGGTGGGTTGTTGGTAAGATAGATTATGGAGTAAAACCAAATTTAGATATGCATTTAGATTTTGATGTGGTATCAGAGAGGGGATTTTTAGAAGAATTTGATGTGGGAGAAGGTGGTTATACAAATACAAGAACACAAATTTTGGAAAGATTTAATAGAGATATAGAAGATAAGGCACAGGAATATAGAACTTCAAAATTTTGGGTTCAATATTACAGAAATAGTTTATATGCAAGACTTGAAAATACCTATTTAGACTATCACGGAAGACTTGATAGTGATACCATTTTACAGCCCCTTTTTAACTTAAAATTTAACTTTTTGCCTACCAGTATTTTTAATATCCTTTTACCCGAAGCATCTTTAAAGTACCTTTATACTTATAGAAGGGAAGGTTATTACGGAGATAAAATTGATACAAAAGTGGGTATTACCTATCCTTTTAAAATCAATATATTTTTTAATTCAGCAAGCTTTAATTATAATTTCAGTTTTTATAACTTAAGAGAAAAAGAAAGTTTTGGAGAGAGTAGTCTAAACCGAAGTTATTATGAATTTTTAGTAGATTCTTATATTTTACTTTCTAAATATTATGATTTTTTAACTATTTTTAATAAAAATTTAAGATTTTTACACATCCTAAAGCCTTATGCTATTTATTTTTATCGTTCTAAACCAAGTGAAATTAATATTCCCCAATTTGATTATGAAGACCTGATTAGTAACAAAACTCATACTTTAGAATATGGACTCTGGCAATATTTTAGTTTACCTTCTCATAGAGATTTTTTAGTTATTAGAGCTTATCAACAATATGATTTTGTAAAGGGGGAGCGTTCAGCTATAGCTACAAAGCCTGAAGAAAAACCTTTTTCTGATATATATTTACAAGTGCTACTTAATTATAGCCCCTTTATTTATGCAAGATACGATACAGCCTATAATTTTTATGGGCTTGGATTTAAAAAACATTCTTTTAGTTTAAGTTTAAGGGACATATATCTTGATTATATAGATTTAATCTATCAAGAAGATAAAGCCTGGAATACAAAACAACTTACTCTTGATTTAAAATCTACAATTTTAAATAACCTTTTAGCAGAATTTTATATAAGTAGAAATTTCATAAGAGATGAAACTACAGAAATGAAACTTATAGGAACTTATTTACACGACTGCTATACACTTAGCTTGGGATTTTCTGTTACTCCAGAAGATACAAAATTTTATTTTCTTTTCCAATTAAAAGGATTGGGAAGTTATGGAATAGAAAAATAGTATTTAAAGAATGCTTCAAAAGATAAAAATTTTAATGCCTGGTCCAGTAAAATTTAATTTTGTAAAAGAGGGATTAGAGTATTACCTAGATAAAATAAAAAAATTTGTTAATATTGAAGCCTTATTTCCAAAGGTAAAAATTAAGGAATCTGAAGAAAATATAAGGAAAAAAAGGGAGGAAGAGGTATTAAAAAGATACCTCTCAGATAAAGAATATTTAATAATTCTTGATGAAAGAGGAAAAGCATTTAAAAGTTTTGAGTTAGCTAAAAAATTAGAAAACTTAATACAAAATCAAGCCTCTATTACTTTTGTAATAGGTGGACCAGAGGGATTATCTGAAGAGTTTAAAAAAAATGCTAAGGAAATCTGGAGTATTTCAACACTTACCTTAAATCATGAAATAGCTCTTTTAGTTTTAATTGAAGCGCTTTATAGAAGTTTTACCATTATAAAAGGTATTCCCTATCATAAAGAGTAAAGAGATGGAAAAATTTGCAATAATTTATGATGAGATATTTTTAAAGCATAATCCGGGAAGCTTTCATCCTGAATCTCCTCAAAGAATTCATGCTATTTGGGAAAGACTACAAAAAGAAGACATAGCCCCTTATATTGAGGTTTTTCTTCCAGATACAGCAACAAAAGAAGAAATCTTATGGAATCATAGTGAATATCTTTATAATTTAATTGAGCATACCAAAGGAAAGCCTTATACTCAACTTGACCCAGATACAGCTACTAATGAATATTCCTTTTTTACAGCCTTAAAAGCAGTGGGGGCGCAAAGGACAGCTTTAAAATTACTTTTTGAAAAAAGCTATAAAGGTGCTTTTTCTCTTGTTAGACCACCAGGTCATCATGCTGAGAAAGACCGAGCTATGGGTTTTTGCTTATTTAATAATATTGCTATAGCAGCCTATTATGCTAAAAATTACTATGGGCTTAAAAAAATTTTAATTATAGACTGGGATTTACATCATGGAAATGGGACCCAAAAAAGTTTTTATTCCGATCCTGAAGTTCTTTATTTTTCAGTTCATCAATATCCTTATTATCCTGGAACAGGACATTATTCTGAAATTGGCGAAGGGGAAGGAATAGGTTTTACTTTGAATATTCCTCTTCCAGCCTATTGCGGAGACGAAGAGTATATTTATATTTTTAAAGAATTTTTAAAGCCTATAGCTTTGCAATTTAAGCCAGAAATTATTATGGTTTCAGCAGGATTTGATCTTTGTGAGGGAGACCCCTTAGGAAATATGGAAGTTACTCCTCGCTTTGGAATTCCAATGTTAACTTTGATTCTTAAAAACATTGCAGAAAAGACTTGTCAAGGAAAAATTCTTTTTACCTTAGAAGGGGGTTACAATATAGTCAATCTTCAGGAAAGTGTTGCTAATTCAATTTTAACTTTTCTTGGCTTAAAAGATATTTCAGAAAAAATAAAATTTTCAGAAAGAGCTGAAAGAATAGAAGCAAATATTCTTAAACCACTTAAAGAGCTTTTAAGACATAAGACCAGCTGGCTTATCTAGAATGGTTAAAATTGATGTAAAGAAATTTTTCATTATAGTTTTATTATTAATTTTTTTGGGAGCTGGATATTTTTATTCTTTAAAATACAAAAAGATTCCTAAAGGATTTCTTATTTTACATGGAAGAATTGAAGGGAAAGAAATAAACATATCTTCTAAAGTTCAGGGTCGAATTATAAAACTTTATAAAAGAGAAAGTGACAGGGTCAAAGCTGGGGATCTACTTGCTGAACTTCGTCCAGATGAATTTTTGGCTCAATTAAAAAGTGCTAAAGAAGAAGTTGAAGCAGCTCATCAAACTGAACTTCTTGCAGAAAGCTATCTTTTAAAATCAAAGGTTAAGTTAGAACAAGCTAAAAGGGATTTAGAAAGATTTGAAAAATTGTATAAAGAAGGTGTAATTTCTAAAAGAGATTTAGAATTGGCAGAACTTAATTATGAATCAGCTCTTGCTGAATTTAGGGTTAACGAAAGATTTATTTCCCAAGCTAAAGCAAAATATAAATCAGCTTTACAAAAATTAAAAGAAGTAGAGGTTATTTATAAAGAGACAAAAATCTATGCACCTTCTGATGGTGTTATTTTGTCAAGACCTGTAGAAGAGGGAGAAGTGGTAAATCCAGGACAAACAATTTATACTATGGTTGATCTCCAAAAACTTTATGTAAAAGTTTACATACCTGAGCCTGATCTTGGTAAAATTAAATTAGGGCAACAAGCAAGGGTATATGTAGATGCTTATAAAGATCGTTATTTTAATGGTACAATTACGAGAATTTATGAACAAGCTGAATTTACACCTAAAAATATTGAAACTAAAGAAGAAAGAGTAAAGCTTGTTTTTGGTGCTGAAGTTTTTGTAGATAATAAAGAAGAACTTCTTAAACCAGGAATGCCTGCAGATGTGGTGATAAAAATTGATCCTAAAGCAGAATGGGTAAGACCTTAGATTCTTTTGTTATCAAGGTTAAAAATTTATCAAAAGTTTACGGAAAATTAAAAGCTGTAGAGGAGGTTTCTTTTGAAGTAGAAAAAGGTGAAGTTTTTGGGCTTATTGGTCCTGATGGAGCAGGAAAAACAACCATTATAAATGTTTTGACAGGTGTTTTAGAGCCTTCTTCAGGAGAGGCTTATATAAATGGAATTAATGTAGTTAAAGAACCTGAAAAAATAAAAAGACTTATTGGATATATGCCTCAGGGGCTTGGGCTTAATCTTTATGATAACCTTACAGTAGAAGAAAACATAAATTTTTTTAAAGATTTAAGGCTTATCTCTGAAAATATTTTTCAAAGAAATAAAGAAATACTTCTTGAGATAACAAGACTAAAACCTTTTCTTTCAAGACCTGCAAAAGTCCTTTCAGGAGGCATGAGACAAAAGCTCGCCCTTATATGTACCCTTCTTCATCTTCCTGAGGTCATACTTCTTGATGAACCTACCACAGGTGTTGACCCCTTATCAAGACAGGATTTTTGGGAGATTATTTACACCTTAGTTCAGGAAAGAGAAATAACTGTTCTTTTGACAACTGCTTATATGGACGAAGCAGAGAGATGTAATAAAATTGCCCTTATCCATAAGGGAAAGATCTTTCTTCAAGATAAACCTGAAAATATACCAGATTTAGAGGAGGCATTTATAGAAGCTGTTTCTGGAGAAAAACCTAAACCTTTACTAAAACAAATTTCTCCCTTTTCCGAAAAAGAAGCTAATATTCTTATTTGTAACAAAGTAAGCAAGCTTTTTGGAAAGTTTAAAGCAGTTGACAGAGTAAGTTTAGAGGTAAAAAAGGGAGAAATTTTAGGACTTCTTGGTCCAAATGGAGCAGGTAAAACTACCCTTATAAAAATGATGTGCGGACTTCTTTCTCCTTCAGAAGGAGAGATTTTTATCTCAGGACATAATGTTGAGAAAGAAAAGGTAAAAGTCTGGGAATTAATAGGATATATGTCTCAAAAATTTTCCCTTTATAAGGATTTAACTGTTTTAGAAAATATTAAACTTTATGCAGGTTTGTATGGAGTAAAAAATGAAAATTTTGGAGAACTTTTAGAAAAACTTGGATTATTAGGCTGGGAAGGAAGGTTAGTTAAAGATATTCCCTTTGGAATAAAACAGAGATTAGCCCTTTTTTGTGCGGTTTTACACAAACCTGTAATAGTATTTTTAGATGAACCTACTTCAGGAGTTGACCCAGTTGCAAGAAGGTCTTTTTGGGAGATGATATATTTTCTTTCAAGAGAAGAGGGGATGACAGTAATTCTTTCAACCCACTATATGGATGAAGCAGAAAATTGTGATAGGATTGGACTTATGAATAAAGGAAGACTTATTGCCCTTGGAACACCTGAAGAACTTAAAATTAATTCAGAAAAGATTTCAGGGAAGCTTTTACAAATAAAGACATCGGAATTTAGAGAAGTTTTTAAAAAGCTTAAAAGTGTTTTTCCAAATTTATCTCTTTATGGGAATAAAATTTTATTAAGAACTTTTAATCTAGAAAAAGATAAAGAAAGAATAGAAAAATTTTTAACTGAAGAAGGAATATTTAAAGTAGAAATTTCTCAAACTTTGCCATCCTTACAGGAAACCTTTATAGATTTTATAAGGAAGGATTTAGAAGAAAATCCAGAAAGCTGTGTTTAAAAGACTTTTAGGAATTGTTAAAAAAGAATTTAAAGAGCTTATAAAAGATAAACTTTATCTTACATTTGTATTTATAGTACCTATAGTGGTGATGATCCTTTTAGGATATGGATTAATTCTTGATGTAAGACATCTACCAGTAGCTTTTCTTGATTATGATAAAAGCAAATTAAGCAGAGAATATATAGATGGATTTATTAACAACGAATATTTTGAAATTTATGCTTTTGTAGAAGATTATAAAACTGCAGAGTACCTTATAAACTTAGGGAAAATAAGAGCTTTAATTGTTATTCCTCAGAATTTTTCAAAAAAACTTTATAAAAGAGAAAAGGCAGAGGTTCAGATTTTAATAGATGGGACCTATCCAAGCAGAGCAGAGGTAGTTAAGGGATATGTTACTGCTATAAATACTATGTTTAATCAAAAACTGCTTGAAAATTACAAGACCTTGAAATTTCCTGTAGAGATTGAGGTAAGAGCTTGGTACAATCCAGCACTGGAAAGTAAAAATTTTATTATGCCGGGTATGTTAGTTACTACACTTTGTTTTTATCCTATTTTACTTACCTCTCTTGTTGTGGTTAGAGAAAGAGAATTTGGAAGTATTTTTAATTATTATACTTCACCTGCAAGAAAATGGGAAATTATTTTTGGTAAAGCTCTTCCTTATGTATTAGTTTGCTTTATTACTTATCTTATACTTTTTTTTATAACAGTTTTTATTTTTAGGGCTAAATTTATAGGAAGTTTTTTGGTTTTATCCTTAGCAAGTTTACTTTATCTTTTTTGTACTGTGGGAGTGGGGCTTTTTATTTCAACCCTTACTAAAACCCAAATTACTGCCATGTTAATTGCTTTTATTACTACAATTATTCCTACCTATCTTTATTCAGGATTTCTTTATCCTGTTAGTAGTATGGAGTTTAGCGGAAGAGTTATAAGTAAATTTATTCCTGCTACATACTTTTTAGGGGTGGTAAGAGGAATTTATTTAAAGGGTCTTCCAGGAACATACTTTTTAGAAAATCTATTAAGTCTTTTCCTTTATGCCCTTGTGGTTTATTCTACAACTATACTTAAATTTAAAAAGAAGCTTTAAAAATTTATGAGATTATTTCCCCTTCTTAAAAAAGAGTTTTTGCAGTTTTTTAGGGATAGGATTTTGATTTTTATTCTAATTTATGCTTTTACTGCGGTTGTTTATACAGGAGGGAGAGGAATAAGCTTAGAGGTAAAAAGATTTCCAGTTATTATACAAGACCAAAGTAATAACAGAGCAAGTAGGGAATTTATAGCCAAAATAAGACTCCCCTATTTTAAAATTCTTGGATTTGTTAATTCTGACAAAGAGCTAATTGAATGGCTTGACAGAGGTAAAGCTTCTATGGCAATAATTATCCCTCCTGATTTTGAAAGAAAACTTAAAAAGGGGGAAGCAAAAATTCAGGTTATAATTGATGGAACTATGTCTATGACTTCAACTATGGCAATTTCTTATATTTCAGATATCACTTACAACTATGCTTTAGAAATTTTAGAATATGATGTTTATAAAAAGAAATATCCCTTCCCTTTAGTTGAAGAAAAACTTAGAATTCTTTTTAATCCCAATGTTCTTAGTACATGGTTTATGAGTCTTTTAGAGCTTTTTAACATGATAACCATGACCTCCCTTCTTATTACTGCTGCAGCCCTTATAAGAGAAAAGGAATATGGAACAATTGAACAGCTTCTTATAACACCTGTTAAGAGTTGGGAAGTTTTTTTGGCTAAAATTATTCCTACAGTAGTAGTAATTAGTGTCTTATCTTTTATTAGCCTTTTTGTTATGGTTAAAGGTGTTTTTGGAGTGCCTATAAGAGGTAATGTATTTTTATTTTTTGCAGTAACCTGTATTTATGTTTTTAGTATAGCTTCTATTGGTATTGCTATTGCAACAGTGGTAAACAATCTTTCTCAAGCTATGATGGTAATATTTGCAGTTCTTGTTCCTATGCTTATGATTTCAGGTGCATGGAGCCCTCCTGAAACAATGCATCCAGTTATTAAATATATTAGTCTTCTTTCACCAATGAGATATTTTTTAGATTTTGGATATGGAGTTTTATTAAAAGGAAATACCTTAAAATATATATGGAAAGATATTTTAGGGATTATTTTAATTGGGATAGTTCTTTTAATCTTTTCAGCATTAAGATTTAGACAAAGTTTTGCTAAATAGGAGGTAAAAGATGAAAATAAAGCTTATTTTTGATGAAAAAGAGGAGGTTTTGGCAGAACTTTTTGATACAGATTGTGCAAAAGCTATTTATAACCTTTTACCTATTGAAGCAAATTTAAATACCTGGGGAGATGAATTTTATTTTTCTATACCTTTAGAATATTCTCTTGATGAAACAGCTACCCTTAAAGTTAAAGCAGGAGATATTGGATACTGGCCTCCCGGGAAAGCACTTGCTATCTTTTTTGGTCCTACCCCAGCTTCAGTAGATGAAAATCCAGTTCCCGCAAGTGAAGTTAATATAGTAGGTAGGCTTTTAGAGGACTCAACTAAGTTAAAAAAATTTAAGAAATTTATGAAAATAAAAATAATTCCCCTTTTAAATTAATTTTGAAAAGATAAAAAATTAGATAAAAAGATTTGGAAAAATAAAATAGAAAAGCAGGAAAAAAACTTTTATTGAGAATTTCTCAAAAGTTTGAAAATGGGAATATAGAAAATTATTTTATAGATAGCTTAATATTTTACTTTTTATTCTCTTCCAGGAGGCAGATCTATTAGAAATTTAAGAATAAGGGAAAAGAGATATATTTTTAAGAGGAATACTTATAATTCATTTTGAAGGTGACTAATTTTTATTTGCGGGATTAATTTGGATGTAAAAGATCCTAAATATTGCCTGAGAGTACTTTTTGGTGAAGTTTTTTGAAAAAAGTTAAAAAGGTATTATAATTTTAATAAGGCTATTGGGACCTGTGCGACAGATCCTGGTGAACCCCGCCAGGCCCGAAAGGGAGCAACGGTAGCCAGGCTCTCTGGGTGCCACAGGTATCCCAATAGCCCCTTTTAATAATCGGAAGCGTAAGGGGGCTGGTGTCCCTCCCGGGCTTCAAACCCGGTGCGCCCCAAATAAAAGGGGTGGGTGGGTTCAATTCCCACACGCTTCCGCCAAAAATAAAAGATTAATAATTTATTATAATAATTTAATAATTTAAGCTTTTACAAATTGAAAAAAATATTATTAAAAGTTTTTCTCTATTTTCTTGTTTTCCTTCTCTTAACTAATCAATTAAGCTATGCTTTAATAACTATTCCTGAAGAAGAAAAAATAGGAAAACAGGTTCTTCAAGAACTATCTTCAAAAGTAGAATTTATTCAGGATATAGAATTAGTAACCTATATAAATAGCATTGGAAATTTATTAACTAAAAAGGGATTAGAAATTTCTCCTTTTAATTTTAGATTTTACCTTATAAAAGAAGACTCTTTTAATGCCTTTTCTGTTCCTGGAGGATATATTTTTATTAATTCTGGTATTTTTGAAAGCATAGAATCAGAAGATGAGCTTGCTGGAATAATGGCTCATGAAATGGCACACAATGTATGTAGACACATAGCAAGAAAATTGGAAAATATAAAGAAAATGCAAATAGCAATTACAGCTGCTACTTTAGCAGCAATTTTGTTAGGTGGAGGTAAAGCAGGAGAAGCTGTAAGTGTTACTTCCTCAGCTCTTGCAGAGACTAAACTTTTATTTTATAGCAGAGCTGATGAAGAGGAAGCTGATAGGACAGGATTTCAGATTTTAACTAAAGCTGGATATAATCCTTGGGGAATGGTTAAAATAATGGAAAAGCTTTCTCAAAAAAGTAATTTTGCTATAGAAGTTAGTTATAGATACTTATTTACTCATCCTTTACCCCAAGAAAGAGTAAGTTATTTAATTGATTTAGCTAATAAATTTAGATTTTCTAATTACTCCCCTACAATTATAAGTTCAGATCCCTATTATTTTAAAAGATTAGTTATTAAAGCAAATATAATATCTAAAGATCCTGCAGATTTAGTATTAAGATATAGAGAAGAATTAAAAACTAAAGAAGATCCTTGGCTTAGATATTCCTTAGCTCTTGCTTTAGCGCAACAAAGATTTTTTAAAGATGGAGTTTCTGAGATGGAAGAAGCTTTAAAGGGACTTCCATCTAAACCGTATTTTTTATTAGATCTTGCTGAAATATATTTTAATTCAGGAGATTATCAAAGTGCCTTAGTTATTCTTGAAAAAATTGAAAACTTTGTAGGAACTGAGAGAGCCTTTGAAAAAATAGTTTACTTAAAACACCAATATTTGAAAGCAAGGGCATTTGCAGAAACTCCTCAGGTTTTTCATGCTTACGAAATTTTTAATAAATTAAAAGAAGAAAAGATGCTAGAAAATGATCCATACTTTTATTTTTATTTTGGTAAAGTTTGTTCTAAAATAAATAAAGATGGAGAAGCTCATTTTTATTTTGGCAAATATTTTGAATTAAGGGGTGATTATAAGACAGCTTATTTTCATTATAAAAAAGCCCTTTCTTTTTTATCTGAAAAAGATAAAATGTATAATGAGATAAAAAAAATTATAAGAACCTTAGAGAAAAAAGAATAAATTTTTGGGAGGCATTATTTAATGGCAGAAAAGACTGTTTCCTCAATAAGAACACATAAAATAAAAATTAGAAAACCTTTTAGTATAGAATATAAGGAAAAAATAGTTTGCCCCTATTGTAATAATAGTGAAGATTTTTATGAAATAATAGAAAATGCAGCTATTTTTATTACTTATATCCAAAATGCAGATGGTACTTTAGAACCTGTAGAAGAGGAATTAGAAATTTTAGGGCCTATAAAGTTTTTTTGCGGAATATGTAATGCAGATCTTACTAGACTAAAAAGATAAAGATAATAAACTGGTAGATAGATTTGCGTCCTTATTACATAATTCTTAGTTATCAAGCTTTTAAAAAATATTTTCAAGAACTTAAAGAAGGGGATCTAATAGGGATAAGGTTACCATTAAGAAAAGAAGAAATAGGATTAATAATAGATTTGATAAATAGAAAGGTAGAAGCCTTTCCTCCCTTTTTATCTCAGGTTTTAAGTATCTCTAAAACTTTACAAGCAGAAGTTTTAAAAAATTTTATTCTTCCTTATACCTTTGCCATTCGTGATAAAACTACTTTGATTTCAGCTATTTCAGAATTATCCAAATTAGAAAGCCCTTTTCAAAAATTTGTTACTAAAGATGATAGAGCAAATTGTGGATTAGGAGTAAGGCTTTGGAATTCCTTGGAAGAAATTTTTAATATAGCAGGGACTCCAGTTTTACCTTATCCTTTTGTATTACAACCCTTTTTTGAGAATATAAGAGATATAAGGGTTGTAATTCTTGGGAAATATTATATAGAAGCCTATGAAAGAATAAATCCCTATAATTTTAGAAAAAATCTATTTATGGGAGGAAAAGCAAATTCCTATAAATTAAATAGAAAAGAAATAGAATTTTGCAAAAAAGTTATGAAAAGAGGGAAATTTCCTTATGCTCATTTAGATTTAATTTATATTGGGGATAAAGGACCTTATATCTCAGAAATAAGTCTTAAAGGAGGAATAAAAGGAGCTAAAATAACTCATAAAGAGTATGAAGAGATTATTAAAAAAATACATCAAGAATTTTATAAAAAATGGGAAAAAAAATATAGCCCTGTTGAATATTTTACTCCCTAAAAATTATTTCTTAAGACAAATTTTTAACCTGTGGAATAAGATAAGTTTTAATTACATAATCCCAATTGAGTTTATGTCCTACTTTTGCAATTTCTTCTAAAAATTTTTCTTTATCTTTCAAAGTTTTAGGTATTTTTTCAAAGATTTTAGATATATTGTTAGCTATATAATATTCTTCCAAAGCATATCTTTTTTCTTCAGTTAAATTTTTAAGAGATTCTAAGGAGAAATTTTTCCCTGTAGAAATAAAATCTAAGCTAAAATAGGGTTTAAAAGTGTTTTCAAAAATTTTTTCTAAAAAAAAGGAAACTCCACAACAGGTAGAATGAATAGAAAAACCTCCCCAAGGCAAAGTTTCTATGTGAGCAATACCAAAGGGTTCATAAATAGACATACCAAGTTCTATATCAGAGCCTATTCTTAAATCAAGAGTATTAATATCTTCGGTAAATAAAGTGGGACATTTTCTTTTAGAAAGTCCAAATTGATTAATAAAAAGAGCTTTTATATTTTTTGACTTTAGATTAAAGGTTTTTACATATTTATATATTTCTATTTCATAACCTATCAAATCAGGCCAGCCAACTCTATGTTCAAAGGGCCAACAATATTCTTTTACCATTTTTTCTGTCTCTTGGGGTGGCCTTCCAGTTGCAACTAAGGTGGAAAGAAGAATATAAATTCCATACAAATTATTTTTTTCAAAAAAATTATCTAAATAAGGTAAAAGAATAAAATCACGCCATATACCTTTACTTTTAACTAATCTACAAACATGGGTAATAATTAGATCTATTTCAGGAAAGCCAAATCTATTTTTTAAATTCTTTTTAATTTTTTCTTGAGATCTTAATTTAGCTTCTAAACTATAATGATCTGAAGAGGTAGCATTATAAACTATAGCAATTTTTTCTTTAGAGACATCAGGGCATAAAAATTTGTATTCCTCTACTACCCAATCTCCGACTGCAAATATTTTATCAAATCTTTTAGCAAGCTTTACTAAAGGAGTACGATACCAATCTTCTTGGGGACCAAAAATATCCTCTAAGGAAAGATTTTTTTCTTTTCCAAACTTAAGAAGGTTATAAAAACTTATGTCTGAACCTCCTAAATTTTCTATAATTCTTCGGACAGGGGCAACTTCATGAGCATAAAAGATTCTTTTATGGTTTTGCTGCTTAAAGGAAGGGTTTAATTCAAGGCTTAACAAGGAAGGGATTCCCATGTATTCATGAGCAAAATGATAAAATTCTTTTGCAGAAGGATATAGAAGAGAAATTAATTCAAAATAGGGGATTCCAATTCTAAAGTATTGTTCAAAATCCCAGTCCTGTTCATATCTGTCTGAGGAAAGTCCAAAATTTTCCCAGAATAAATATTTAAAAAAGTTTACCACCTCTTTATTCATGCGGGTTACATCAACTAACAAAACCTCTACGATAGAAGTTTTTTTTGGATTTAGCTCATTAACAATTTTTCTTTCTCCATAAACTATATCAATGTTATATTTTTCAAGAAAAAATCTAAAAAGTTGACTAAAGTCTTTAGTATCATAAAGATCTTTACTTGAATAAAAAACTGTTCCGTCTTTTCCAAGCCTTGTACTTGGAGAACCTATATATTCAAAAAGAGGACCGTATAAAAGAGTTTTATCAAAAAAAGAAAGATAAGAAGGAGAGGTACATAACTGATTTATTACTTCTCCTATTCCGCCAATCTTATATAAAGCTTCATGAGTTACATGGATAGCAAGTTTCATGCTTTTACTCTATCATAAAGAAATAAAATTTAAAAGCGATTATTTAAATTTTTCGGAAGATTTTAATAGGTGCTTTAATATAAAGAACTTGCTTTAATTGGAAATGGTTTTATATTGGAAAGTATTATGAAGCTCCCTAATAAAAAGGGCTATTTTGGAAAATTTGGTGGGCGTTTTGTTCCAGAAACACTTATTCCAGCTTTGTATGAATTAGAAAAAGCCTATTTTCAGATTAAAAAAGATAAAACTTTTTGGAAGGAATGGAAAATTTTACTTCAAGAATATGCAGGTAGACCAACTCCTCTTTATTATGCCGAAAATTTTTCTAAATACTTAGGAGGGCATATAAAGGTTTATCTTAAAAGAGAAGATCTCTTACATACAGGGGCTCACAAACTCAACAATACAATTGGACAAGTTCTTCTTGCCAAAAGAATGGGAAAGGAACGTATTATTGCTGAAACTGGAGCAGGTCAGCATGGAGTAGCTACTGCTACAGCTTGTGCTCTTCTTAATATGAAATGTGTAGTTTATATGGGTGCAAAGGATACTGTAAGGCAAGCTTTAAATGTTTTTAGGATGAAACTTTTAGGAGCAGAAGTTATACCTGTTTATTCTGGGACTCAAACCTTAAAAGATGCTATAAATGAAGCACTAAGAGATTGGGTTACAAATGTTAGAAATACTTTATATGTAATAGGTTCAGTCGTAGGACCTCATCCCTATCCTACAATAGTTAGAGATTTTCAAAGTATTATAGGTATAGAAACAAAAAGGCAAATAATTAAGAAGGAAGGGAGGCTTCCCGATATAATTATGGCATGTGTAGGTGGTGGATCTAATGCTATGGGTATTTTTTATCCCTTTTTTAAAAATAAAGAAATAAAATTTATAGGGGTTGAGGCAGCAGGACATGGACTAAATACAGATTATCATTCAGCAACATTATCTGTTGGAGAACCAGGAGTTCTTCACGGTATGTTAAGTTATCTTTTACAAGACAAGGTTGGACAAATAAAAGGAGCCCATTCCATTGCTCCAGGTCTTGACTATCCAGGTGTAGGGCCTGAGCATTCTTATTTTAAAGAAATTAAAAGGGCAGAATATGTTTCTGTTACAGATGAAGAAGCTTTATCCGCTTTTCAAATCCTTTCTGAGTTAGAAGGTATAATTCCTGCACTTGAACCAGCTCATGCTATAGCTTATCTGATAAAAATGGCTAAAGAAATTCCTAAGGGGAATATAGTAGTTGTAAATCTTTCAGGAAGAGGAGATAAAGATGTAATGGCTGTAAAAGAATATTTTGAAAAAAATAAAAAAACATTATGAAAAAGGGAGCTAAATTAATAGAAAATCGGATAAAGGATTTAAAAGAAAAGGGGGATATCCCATTTATCCCTTATATAACTTGCTGGGATCCGGATTTAAAAACTACCTCTGCTATACTTTGGGAAATTGCAGAAGTAGAACCTGCGTGTATAGAACTTGGATTCCCTTTTTCTGATCCTGTTGCAGATGGTCCAACTATTCAAAAGGCTGTGGTTAGGGCGTTAAAAAATAAACCTAATTTTTCCGCATTTTTTGAATTTATAGAAAAATTAAAGCAAAAAGAATATCCTATTCCTATAGTTTGTATGACCTATTATAATATCATTTATCGTTTTGGCTTAGAAAAAACCGTTGAGAGCGCTTTAGCTTCTGGCCTTTCAGGTTTTATAATAGCTGACCTTCCTATAGAAGAAGCTAATCCTTGGCTTAAAGCAAATAAAGGTAAAGGGCTTGCTACTATCTTTTTGGCAGCACCTACTTCCCCAGAAGAAAGAATTAAAAAAATTGCTCAAAAATCTTCTGGATTTCTATATTATGTCTCTTTAACAGGAATTACTGGAGCAAGAGAAAAACTTCCTGATGATGTAGTGGAAAGATTACAAATGGTGAAAAGCCAATCTTTAATTCCTGTTGCTGTAGGATTTGGTATTTCAAAACCAGAACATGTAAAAATGCTTTCTCCTTATACAGATGCTATTATTATAGGTAGTGCCATTGTAAAAATTGTGGAAGATAAAGGGAAAAAGGCACCTAAGGAAGTTAAAAAATTTCTTAAGTCTCTAAAATGAAAACTCTTAAAGTAAAAACTAAACCTCCTTATGAAATCGTAATTAAAGAAAATATTTTTGAAAGTATTTCTTATGATTTAAAGAAAAATTTTAATTTTGGGAAAATTGCTATAGTTACAGATCATATAGTTGAAAATCTTTATGCTAAAAAACTATATAAAAGCCTTAAAAAAAATCATATAAAAGCAGAAATTTTCTCTTTTCCTGCAGGGGAGGCTTCAAAAAACATAGATACAGTTATTTCTCTTGCAAGAGCTCTTATTCAAAAAAATTTTGATAGAAAAGATATAATTATAGCTCTGGGAGGAGGTGTAGTTGGTGATATAGCTGGATTTCTTGCAAGTATTTATTTAAGAGGGATTCCCTATATCCAAGTTCCTACTACCCTTCTTGCTCAAGTTGACTCCTCTGTAGGAGGGAAAACCGGGGTTGACCTTCCTGAAGGGAAAAATTTAATAGGTACTTTTTATCAACCAGCAAAAGTCTACATAGATCCTCTGGTTTTAAAGAGTCTTCCCATAGAAGAAATAAAAAATGGGCTTGCAGAGGTTATTAAATATGGGTGCATTTTTAAAAAAAGACTTTTTACTTTTCTCTCAAAAAAAGGTAAAGATTTATATAATTTAAATTCTCAAGATCTTGAATATATAATTTTTGAAAGCTGTTCAGCAAAAGCTTATGTAGTTTCTAAGGATGAAAAAGAAAAAGATCTAAGAAGAATTCTTAATTTTGGGCATACCATAGGACATGCCATAGAGACTGAACTTAATTATAGTGTGCCCCATGGACTTGCAGTAGCTGTAGGGATGGTTGTAGAAGCAAAAATTTCAGAAATTTTAGGAATTGCTGAAAAGAGTGTTTCAGAACCATTAATCAAACTTCTTGAGACCCTTGATATGCCTTATGAATTTTCTTATCTATCTTCTAATTTAAATCCTTTAAAGCTTATTTCTCATTTTTCTAAAGATAAAAAGGTATGGAAAGGGAAATTGACCATGGTTCTTCTTAAAAAAATTGGCAAAGCTCAGTTTTATGAATTTTCCTCTTTTGAAGAAGCAGAGGAAATTTTTTTGAAATGTTTTTAAAAATATAATTTTGAAAAATTTTAAAGGATTGCTAAATTTAAATTTTGATGAATAAAAATTTAGATATTTTATTTCAAAAAATAAAGGATCAACCATTTTATAAACTTTCAGCTTCAGGAAATGATTTTATAGTCTTTTTAAATTTTGAAAAAAAACTAACTTCAGAAGAAGGAAAAATTCTTGCTAAGACACTTTGCAGACCAAAATTTTCAATTTCAGCAGATGGTTTTATTTTATTAGAAAAGCCAGTTACTTCCTCTGCAAGCTTTTCTTGGAAATTTTTTAATTCAGATGGAAGTGAAGCTGAAATGTGTGGGAA
Source organism: uncultured Thermodesulfatator sp. (assembly GCA_964464535.1). Taxonomy (GTDB): domain Bacteria; phylum Desulfobacterota; class Thermodesulfobacteria; order Thermodesulfobacteriales; family Thermodesulfobacteriaceae; genus Thermodesulfobacterium. Next base: position 91,356 of record CAYXGJ010000007.1, read on the forward strand.
CGGAGCAAGATGTGTTGCCAGGCTGGTTGAAGAGCTTGGGCTTTTTAAAAGTCCCTTTTATTTTGAAACTAAAGCCGGTCTTATTTATGCTGAAGTTAAAGGGGAAAGGGTAAAGGTTGGGCTAACTTCACCGAGAGATTTGAAACTCAATTTTGTTATAAGAACTGATCATGATTGGTTTATGGCACATTTTGTGAATACAGGGGTTCCTCATGTAGTTGTTTTCTGGGATAATATAGAGTCAGCACCAGTAGAAAAAATAGGTCCTAAAATAAGATATCATGAAATGTTTAAACCTAAGGGAACAAATGTAAATTTTATAGAATTAGTGGAAGAGAATAAAAAATTTTTAAAAATAAGAACTTATGAAAGAGGAGTTGAAGCAGAAACTTTAGCCTGTGGAACAGGTGCAAGCGCAGCAGCTTATGTCTCCTATAAACTTGGTCTTGTTGATAAAAAAGTTGATCTTTTAACTAAAAGTGGAGAAATTCTTACAGTTTACATTGAAGATGAAGAAAATAAAATATACCTTGAGGGAGATACAAGGTTTATATTTGAAGGGAAAATAAAAAAAGAGGCTATATTATAATAAAAAGGGGGGTAGAAAATATGAAACTACAGGGATCTATAGTAGCTCTGGTAACACCTTTTAAAAATGGGGAAATAGATGAAACTTCATTAAGAAATCTTATAAGATGGCATCTTCAAGAAGGAACTCATGGAATTTTAGTTCTTGGGACAACTGGAGAGGCAGTAACAATTGATTTTGAGGAAAGAAAAAGGGTAATGGAAATAGCTTTAGAAGAAGCCAAAGGTAAAGTTCCATTAATTGCTGGAACAGGAACCAATGATACCCAGAAAGTTCTTAAATACACAAAACTTGCTGAAGAAATGGGTTTTGATGCAGCTTTAATAGTAACTCCCTATTATAATAAGCCTACTCAAAATGGGCTTTATGAGCACTATAGCTATATTGCTAAAAATACTAAAATCCCTATTATTCTTTACAATGTACCTGGGAGAACTTCTGTTAATCTTTTGCCAGAAACTACTGCTAAACTTTCTCAAATTGAAAATATTGTAGCTATAAAAGAAGCTTGTGGAGATATTAAACAGGTTACTGAGCTTTTGCTTAAATGTCCTAAGGATTTTATTGTTCTTTCAGGAGATGATTTTACTGCTTATGCAACAGTCATGCTTGGTGGAAAGGGAGTTATCTCTGTTGCGGCAAATGTTATGCCAAGAGAAATGTCTCAACTTATGGAAAGTACTTTAAATGGAGAGGTAGCAAAAGCTCAGGAATTAAATTTAAAACTTTATCCTCTTTATAAGGCTATGTTTGTTGAAACCAATCCAGTTCCAGCTAAAGCTGCGCTCTGGCTTATGGGTAAAATTGAAACTCCAGAGGTAAGACTTCCTTTATCCCAACTTTCAGAAAAGTCTTTAGAAACCTTAAAAACCATTTTAAAAGAAAATTATAGCTTAATTTAGTGTTCCACGTGGAACACTAAATTTAACATTTGCAAAAATCTTGAGTATTAATAGAGTTAAAGATTAGGAGGTAAGGTATGGAAAATTTTGAATTTTATGTACCTACAAAAATAATTTTTGGTAAAAAAACTGAGGAAAAAATCGGAGAAATTTTAAAAAAAGACGGAATTAGTAAAGTGTTATTTGTTTACGGAAAAGAATCAATTAAAAAGATCGGTTTATATGATAAGGTTGTAAAAGCTTTAAAAGAAGCTGATATTGATTTTATAGAACATTCAGGAGTTAAGCCTAATCCAGTTTTGTCTCATACAAGAGAAGGAATTAAAAAAGCTAAAGAAAATAAAGTGGAGGCTATACTTTCTGTAGGCGGAGGTTCAGCAATTGATGAAGGAAAAGTTATAGCAGTAGGAGCAAAAACTGAAAAAGATATATGGAAATACTTTAAGGGTGAGGAAGTTATTAATACTGCTCTACCTATTTACACCATCCTTACTTTAGCTGCAACAGGTTCTGAAATGAATGGATTTGCTGTAATCACTAATGAGGAAACTAAAGAAAAATTAAATATCGCCTCAGAGTATATTTTCCCAAGAGTTTCTATTCTAAATCCAGAACTAACTTATACAGTTAGTTCTCAATATCAGGCTTATGCTGCAGTTGATGTAATAGCACATATTATTGAATATTATTTTACTTGTAAAGTTTGTCCAGATTTAGCTAATAGAATTTCAGAGGGGCTCATAAAGACAGTTATGGAAACTACAGAAAATATATTAAAAGATCCAAAGAATTATAAAACTCGTGCTGAATTTATGTGGGCCTCCTCTCTTGCTTTAAATGGATTAACAAGAACTGGGGTTGGTGGAGGACTATTTCCTAATCATTTAATAGCACATGCCTTGGGAGGTATTTATGACCTTCCTCATGGAGCCTGTTTATCTATTGTAATTCCTGCTTGGATGAGCTGGTATAAAGAGGAAAATAAATCTCAATTTGAAAGATTTGCTAAAGAAATTTTTGGTGTTTCTTCTGCTGAAGATGGTATAATCGCACTTAAAAACTGGTTTAAGAAAATAGGTGCTCCTGTAAGTTTAAAGGAAGTAAATATCTCAGAAAATGAAATACCAGAGATTGCAGAAAAGGGATTTAATATTGCTAAGATTTGGGGAATAGAAAACCTTTATTCTAAAGAAGTAATTGAAGAAATATTAAAAAAAGCTGTAGGATAAAGCTTTTATTTTTTAAAATAAGTTTTAAAATAAAAATATGTATATTGCAAGAAAACCGGTATTTGGACATTATGAATACTCTTTAAAAGAATCTTATTATGAAGCTCCCTATTGGAAAAGTAAAACTATTTTAAATCTTGGGGAATTTCCAGAGAATTATATAACTTATTATAGTGAGGTTGCCTTTTTTATAGATTTAGAAGAAAAATTAGAAGAACTTGGATATAAAATAGATCAATGGGAGTTAGAAAAGCTATTTTTTAGATTTTTAACTCCTGAAGCACAAAGAATAATCCTTCAATTTACTCGTCCAAGAAGCATTAAAAAAATGCGTAAAGCTTTTTCTATAAAAGATATCCATCCCTTTGATATCAAAAGAAGATTAGTTCTTCAATTTGGGATTGCATATCCAGAAAAATATATGGATATTCCTTATCCTTTTTTAAGTGAGCTTTGTGAGAAATCAAGAGATGAATTGGAAAACTATTTTTGGGATTTAGAAGACAGATTAACACATAGAGAAAAAATAAAATATCTTATGGCAATCTTTGGGCTTTCTTATATATCTTCCAGAGCAACTCAGGAAGACATTGATAAACTTTTTATAAGTAAATTTTGTCAAATTTTGGAAGATGAAAATTTTAGAATGGGTGTAAATCTGGAAGAACTTTATAGAAATTATTTTTGTAGATATATATGGATATATTTTGATATGGTTCCCTTTTTCCCCAAACCAAAAGAGGTTTATTTTAAAGAGAGGGAGATCTATTTTAAAGCTTTTGAACTTCTTGGCATTTCTGTAGAAGAATTTAAAAAATTATCAAGAAAGGAATTGTTAAAAATTTTTAGAAAAAAAGCAAAAGAACTTCATCCAGATAAAGGAGGTTCTCACGAAAAATTTATAGAATTAAGAAAAATTTTTGAAGAGCTTCTTAAAATAAAAAGGGGGGAGTAACCTCCCCCTTAAATAAGGTGTAGTATGAAGGTAAGGAATTAAAAGCTTACTTGCAAAGTTAGCTGTAATTTTTTGTCATCTTTAAGTAATTTATCTTTATAATCTACATGGTCATAATCAAGAACAAGCATATTTTTATGAGGTTTATCAAGATGATAGACAACTCCAAAAATATATCTTTTACTTTCATCAACTTGTTTATCAGATAAATCCTTTTGGTCATCATTTTGGTCAAAATAGTCATATCTTGCAATTAAGCTTATAGGAAGGCTTGAAAAGGCATAAGGTTTAAGTTCTAAGAAAAAGGAATATCCATCTTTATCATATTCATCAGAGCCTTTTTGATTCCCCACACCCCAGTAATATTGAGAAGTAGCAGTAAAATACTCATGTTCGTAACTTGCAAAAAGGAGATTTACTTGCCAATTGGGAGGATTTTTTTCTTGATTTCCTTTACCTCTAATTCCAAAATAAGAAATTTGAAAACCTGGTAAAAGATCTGGCAAAGGTCTCAAGGAAATCCTTGCTTCTATAGGTTTATCATTATTTTTTTCTCTACCATGGTATCCTGCACCATTATAAATTCCCAAAGAAATACTTCCATATCTTCCTGCATAATAAGGATTGACCTTTTTCTTATACCATTCAGGCATTTCTTTACCAAGAAGTGCTGTAAAAGTTATTCCAAAATCTGCAGAATTGAATAAGCCGTTTCTTTCTGTAAACATTGTATCTTGGCATCTATACCAATTTAGATGCTCTTCATAGTCAAGCCAAGGGAAATGAACTTGTCCAAATTCTAAAAAAGGCTTTTTTAAAATTCCCATATCTGGAAAATTAAATTTTCCATAAATATATTTAGTTCTTACCATTATAGAACCGTCTATATTAGTTTTATTTGGTGAGATAAGTTCCTCTTTTACTTGAGTTACATCAAAAGTCACATGAGCATCAAACCAAGAAGTAATATTTTTTGTAAATCTTACATATCCTCTTTTAATAGCAACTTGACTTCTCTGTTCATCATCTCCAGCAGAACCTCCTACATCTTTTCCTTTTCCATTCATATAAGAGATATACCACAAACCATTTACTTTTAATCCTTTTAGAGCCTTTGCAATTTGATCAAGCTCCTTATTTTTTTTCTCTACTTCATCTTTAGCTTTTTCTACTTTTTCAACCATAGAAGTTAAAGTGCCTTCTTTTTGTTTAAGTTCTTTTTCTTTTTCTTCTAATTCAGAAAGAAGTTTTTTAATCTCTTCTTTTTTCTTTTCGTAATCTTCAAGAAGAGTTTTTAGTTCAGCAATTTTTGTATCTATTGATGCTCCTTCTGTAGAAGCCTTAACATAAGAGGGAAAAAGACTTAATATCCCTATCCCTAAGGAAAAAGCTAAAGCTAATCCTTTTTTAAAGCGCTTTTTAGTTTTTTTCATAGCACCCTCCTTTAAAATTTTTTAAGGATTAATTTTATATTTTTCCCAATATTTATAGATAGAATCAACCAATTTATTAGGTAAAGGAATATAGTATAGATCTTCTGCAATTTTGTCGCCTTTTTCAAAAGCCCATTTTAAAAATTTAGTTACCTCTTTTATATTAGGCTTATCAAGAGGGACAAGGATAAAAGATGCTCCTGTAACGGGATAAGAATTTTTACCAGATTGGTAAGTAAGATCTGCAAAAAAAATCTTTTTCAATTTCCCATTTTACATTATTTGAAGCAGACTGCATTGATTTAACTGAAGGACTAACAAAGGCATTCCCTTCAGCATTTAAAAGATTTGCCATAGGAAGGCTATTTTGTTTGGCATAAATAAATTCCACATATCCAATAGCTCCCGCATTTTGTTTTACATAATTAGTAACTCCGGGATTACCTTTAGCTCCAATTCCCACAGGCCAGTTTACTGAAGTTCCAGCTCCTACTTTTTCTTTCCATTCAGAGCAAGCTTTACTTAAATAAGTTGTAAAAAGCCAGGTTGTTCCAGAACCATCAGACCTTCTAACTGCTACGATAGGACGTTCAGGAAGATTAACTTTTGGATTTAATTTTTTTAAATATAGGTCATTCCAGTTTTTAATTTTACCTAAGTAAATATCACATATTGCTTTATGATCTAAATTTAAAGAGATATTTTTTAATTCTGGTAAATTATAAGTAATTACCACAGCACCAATTAGGAAAGGGAATTGAACTAAATTATATTTTCTTAATTCTTCAGAAGTTAAAGGTTTATCACTTGCTCCAAAGTCAACTGTTTTTTCTTGAACCTGTCTTATTCCTCCTCCAGAACCTATTCCTTGATAATTGATTTTTACTTTGGTTCGTTTATAATATTCATAAGCCCAGGCTTCAATTACAGGTTGAGGAAAAGTAGCTCCTGCACCAGTTAATTCAATAGCTTGAGATAAAGAGGGACTTAAAATGCAAAAAGTTATAAATAAAAGGCACCAAAATTTTGAAATTAAAGACTTCATCCTCCCCTCCTTAATTAAAATTTTTTGGGAAAGTATAAAAAGGTAATTTTAAAAAAGAGTTAAAAAAATGTTAAAAATAGGTTAAAAAAATCTGAAATTAAATGGAAAAAATTTTAATAGTAGAAGATGATAAGGAAATAGGAAAACTTCTTTCAGAGGGTTTTTCTTCTCATGGTTATAAATGTTATATAGTTAGCTCTTTATCAGAAGCTTATACTTATCTTTTATCCTCTTCAGATTTATCCCTTGTTATACTTGATCTTATTCTTCCAGATGGTGATGGATTAGAACTTTTAAAATATCTTCGTTCTACTATTAAATTTAAGAATTTACCAGTAATTATAATCTCAGCCAGAGGAGCAGAGCTTGACAGAATTTTAGGTTTAGAATTAGGAGCTGACGATTATGTGGTTAAACCCTTTAGTTTAAGAGAAGTTATCATAAGAGCTAAGAAAATTTTAAAAAGGGATTTAGAACCAGAAAAAATTTTAAGCTATGGTCCTCTTAAGATGGATAAGAAAAAAAAGGTAATCTTGCTTGAAGAAAAACCCCTTATCCTTACTCCTACAGAATATAAAATTTTAGAAATCCTAATAGAAAATTCAGAAAGGGTTATTACCAGAGAAGAACTTATTAGAATAATTTGGCCTGTAGAAAAGGAATATTATTCAAGAGTGTTAGATGCTTATATTTGTAGGTTAAGAACAAAGCTTGGTAAATATGGAAAAATCATAGAAACTGTTAGAGGTTTTGGATATCGTTTAGTTCAGGTATAAAATGGGATTCTCCCTTTTTTTATTAGTTTTTTTAATAACCTCTTTTTTAATTATTCTTTTTTTACTTCTTAAAAATTTCTCCAAAATTAAAAAAGAAAATAGCTCTTTAAGAAAGGAGCTTAATTTTTGGAAAGAGTTTTTTTCCAATTATTCTCTCCCTCTTTTTATAATTAAAAAAGATGAAATAAAATGGCAAAACAAAAAAGCTCTTGAAATTTTAGGAGATCTTAGGGAAAAGAAAAAAGATCAAATAGAATTATTTCTAAAAAATTCTTATTGGGAGCCCCAATTATTCTTTCTTTCCTCTGAATTAACAGCTTATCTTTTAATTGATAAAAGGGAAGAAAAAATTTTAAAAAGAAGCTATGAAATAGCATTAGCTTATCTTTCTCATGAGCTAAAAACACCCTTTACTATGGTAAAAAACTATGTAGAAAAATTGGAAGAAAGACTAAAGGGAAATAAATTTTCTGAGGATCTTTTAAAAGATTTTGAAGCTTTAAAGAATTCTTTAGAAAGGGTTGAAGGATTAATTCATAAACTGTTTACTTCCTTAGAGTACTTAGTTAAGGATTTTAAAATAAAAAAAGAAAAATTTCCTTTAAAACCTGCTATAGAAGAGGTAATTTTTTGGGTGACTCCACTTTGTGAAGATAAAAATTTAGATTTAGAAGTAGATATACCAGAAGATATAGAAATAGAAGGGGATAAAGAATGGTTAATGCAGGCTATTTTAAATCCCTTAGAAAATGCTATTAAATTTTCTCCACCTGGAGGAAAAGTATTTTTAAAAGTTTACAGAAGAGAAAATGAATGGGTAAATATTCTGATAAGAGATACAGGCCCTGGGGTATCTTATGAAGAGCTTCCTTTTTTGGGAATGCCCTTTTTCAAATCAAGTGCTGAAAAGGGATTAGGTTTTGGGCTTTTCCTTACTAAAAAAATAATATCTGCTCATGGTGGAAGACTTAGGTTTAATCTTCCCTCTCAAGGGGGCTTAGAAGTTTTAATAGAGATACCTTAAAATTTGAAAAGAGTTTCTATTTCTTCTTCTGGTTTAGGCTTTACTAAAAGATATCCTTGAACATAATCACATTTTAGTTTTTTAAGAAGTTCAAGTTGTTCTTCAGTTTCTACTCCTTCAGCTATAGTTTTTATATTTAAAGAGTGAGAAAGATTAATAAAACTTTCTACAATATAATAAGTTTTAATATCTTTGGCTAAATCTTTTATAAAAGAAATATCAATTTTAACAATATCAAGGGGAAAATCTTTCAGATGGTTCAAAGAAGAAAAGCCTGTACCAAAATCATCTAAGGCAACCTTTATTTTAAAAGATTTAATAGTTTCTATTATATCTTTAGCTATATCTATGTTTTCTGCTAAGGTGTTTTCTGTAATTTCTATTTCTAAAAAATAAGGATATTGAGAAAATATGTCTTTAAAATTTTTTAAAAGATTTAAAAATTGTGTTGATTTAAAGGTTTGAGAGGATATATTTATAGAAATAGGTATTTTCCATTTTTTTATTTTTTCCATATTTTTCTTTAAACATAAAGCCTCAAAATCTGGTAAATAAGGGCTATTTTCAAGAAAGTTTATAAACTCGGCAGGTAAAATAAGTTCTTTATCTTTCTTTATTCTTACCAGAGCCTCTAATCCAGCTAATTTTAGAGTTTCTGTTTCAAAATAGGGCTGATAATAAAAAACAAAAAAATTTTTTTCAAAGGCTTCTTTAATAAGTAATTCAGTTTTAAAATCTTTTTCTACTTTTCTTTCTATTTCAGGATTATAAATTTCTATTTTACAAGGACCCTTTTCTTTTGCTTCTAATAAAGCCAAATTAACTTTTTTCCGAAGTTCATCCACAGTGTTTCCATCTTGTGGAAATACTACAATTCCCATATTCCAATCTAAGGAAATTTTTTTATCTTGGTAAAAAATAGGTTCATTTAAAATATTTTCTAATATTTTTATCCATTCATATATTGCCTCTTTTGTAATATCTATAATAAAAAGGCCAAATTCATCTCCTCCAGTTCTTCCTAAAAATCCTTTATCTTCTATAACATTTTGAAATTTTTTCGCTAATTCTGTTAAACAGAAATTCCCAGCCTCATACCCATAAAAATGATTTATATAAGAAAATCTATAAAAATCTATAAGAATAAGGAGAGAGGGTTTATTGAAGATATTTAAAAACTCTGTTAATTTTTTTTGAAACCCCCTTGAATTTGGAAGACCAGTTAAAGGGTCTTGATATTGAAGAAGTTCTCTTTCTTTTTCAAATTCTAACTCCTTAGTTAGGTCTTTCCCTACAATTATTACCTTAGTTTTGGTAGGTAACTCAATAAAAGAAATTTTTAATTCTAATATCATTCTTGTTTTATCTGGTTTATAATAAATAACAAATCTTGTAGTGTCTTTTTTGAGCTTTATTATTTCTTCAGGTATTAAAAGAAGTTTAAAGCAATTTTTTTCAAGTAAATCTTCCCTTTTTAATCCAAGAATTTTTTCACCGTAAGGATTAATATAATCAATTTCCCCTTTTTCGTCAGCTATTATGGTTAGTTCTTCTGCTTTTTCTGCAAGTTTACCTAAGATTAAATCTTTCTCAATTAAATCTACTTTTTTTAAGGCAAAATTTAAATCTTCTTGAAGCTCAGTTAATAAAGATAACGCCTCTTTAGAAAAAAAGCCTTTCTCAGAAGAAAGGAGATTTAAATAAGCTATAATATTTTCCTCTTTTATAAAAGGTATAATAACGAGGGAGTAAGAATTAATCTCTTTAAGAAAGGGCGTTTTTTCAGTTGTAGTAATTATTAAATTTTTAGAAGGTCTAAAATCTTCTGGATAAGAATAAAGGATTTCTCCCTTTTTATCACTTATCCATATTCCTTTTAGTTCTAAAGATTCATATAAAATAGGCAATATACTTTTATAAATTTCTTTTTCAGAACTGTAGTGTATAAGTATTTGGTTGATATGTCTTAGAAGATTTAAAAATTTTTGTAATTTTTTAAGCTCTGTTATATCAATTCCTACAACAAATCCACAGTATTTATTTTGATAAAAAATAGTTGATGCAAATATAAGTATCTCTATTTTTCTTCCATCTTTTGTTTTTAGTGCTGCCGGAAGATAGGGAGAAAAGAAATATTCTCCCTTTAATCTTCTTTCTACAACTTTTTTAATTTTTTCTTTAAATTCTTCATAATAAAGAGTATCTAAAACAGCTAATTTTTTAAATTCTTCAAGAGTATATCCTAATAATTCACAAAAATAAGAATTTACATAAAGAAAAGTGTTATGGTATATAGCAATACCAAAAAAGGGGGCATTTAAAAAGGTTTCTAAAATAGTACATTTTTCTATTAGCTGAGGGAAGATTTTATTTATAAAAGATAAAAATTTAATTAAATTTTCTTCCCATGTATTTATTTCCTCTATTTCTTCAAAACCAAGAGCTTTTATAAGAGATTTATCTATAGAAACTAAGGAAGTTTTGATTTCATTAAAAAGGGGATTTTTAGAAGAAAGCATAAAATAATGAGAAAGGCTAAAAGGAA
>CAYXGJ010000008.1:0-94030 GCA_964464535.1 uncultured Thermodesulfatator sp.
AAAAAGTCTAAAAGTCTAAAAAAGTATATTATAGTTTTGATAAAAATTTTTCAGTAACTTTCCTGAAGAGGAAGGTTCAGTATATATGCACTTTAATTTTTAGATTTACAAATTTACAATTCCCTCTAACTTACTTTTTTTCTTAGGTTTAGAGAAAATTTTTAGATTTACAAAATATTTACAAAAATTTACAAATTTACAAAGATTTTTTAATTAAGGATAAACTATCTTAAAAGCTTTTTAAAGTTTGCAGTTGCTAAAGAGTCAGTCTGAGGCTGTGATGAGAAATTGTAATGATTTGTAATAAAATAACTCAAAATACCTTTTGCTCTTTGCAAGTGGGTATACAGGTCTTTTTTTTGTTTTTTTTGTTTTTTGCCTTGGGAGCAGGGGGTCGGAGGTTCAAATCCTCTCGCCCCGATTTGTATTTCCAAGAGTTTTCTAGGTAGCAAGGTTATCAGTAGACAATCACCTGGTTGCTACATCTTCTAATACATAAATCACCTTGTATAAAATGGGTAGTGTTATTTTAGTATAGATTTGAATAGTTTTAACTATCTTTATGACCTTAAAGTGCTTTAATTGTTCTTAAGTTTATCCTTTGCTTTAGAATTGCGTTGTATAGTTACGACTTATTTATATTACCAATAAGCTTGAGTAGGTTTGAAGATCAAAGAGATTTATAGAAATTGAAAAGAAGAAAAACTATTATATCCTTTATGTAATAATGCTTTTAGCTTAAGAAAGTAGGAAGGTAAGATGTGCAGAGGTACGATATAATTTTAGCTGAAGTAGAAAACTGGTTAAAGCGTAGATATCCTGATGAAGTTTTTTCTGAATTTTCAAGAGAAGTAGGTATAGTTTACTCATATGTACAAGAAAAGTCAGAACCTAAGCTCGGTATTTCTATTAACGCTCTTCCTTCAGGTATAGCTTCAATTTTACAAAAATTAGGAATAAATCATTTGTATAAGTTTCAAGAAGAGGCTTATATGACAATATTAGCTGATAAATCGGTAATGATTGTAGCTGGAACAGCTACCGGGAAAACTGAGGCTTTTTTAGTACCGATTGTGCAAAAAATACATGAAAATCCTTCACAAAGACCTTTGGCAATATTAGTGTATCCTACAAAAGCACTGGCACGGGATCAATTAAATCGTATTAAAAACTTTAACACATCTGTTGTAGTCTATGATGGAGATACCCCTAAAAATGAGAGAACTAAAATAACAAGAAACCCACCACAAATTTTAATTACCACTCCAGATATGCTTCATTTTTTTCCGTTAAGCTCTGCGATACAGATGTTTATAAAAAATGCTAAATATTTTGTTTTTGATGAATTACATGTTTATGAAGGGGTCTTAGGATGTCATCTTAAATATCTTATAGAAAGGATAAAGCTTTTTAAGAATCAACCTATTGTTCTTATAGGTTCTTCAGCAACAGTAGGAAATCCAGGAGAATTTGCATCTTTGGTATTTGGAACTGAAGTAGAAATAATCCAAGATGATAGCAGAAAAAGCCAAATAGTTCATACAATGATTTCTTGTGGAAACTTAAGTCGTTGGTCTTTTACAGCATATTTATGTTCTTTTTTAAGTAAATTAGGTTTAAAGTTTATTGTTTTTGTAGATAGTCAACAAATGGCTGAAGTTGTTACCAAAATAGCTAAATATAACTTGGGGGTTAGAGTAAGTACTCATAGAGCTGGGTTGTTAGCTGAAGAGAGAAGAGCAATTGAGGATGCATTTAAAAAAGGTGAATTAGACGGAATAGTAGCTACACCTACTCTTGAAGTAGGTATTAATATACCTACTGTTGATGCCATAATAATGCCTACTATTCCAGCAAACTTTAGTCGATATCTTCAGCGTGCTGGTCGTTCAGGAAGGATAGATAAACCAGGATATGTATTTTTAATTCTTTCGGATGATCCAATTTCTTGTTATTATATAGAAAATCCTAAAAAATACTTTGTTCAACAACCTCATCCAATTGCTATTGAACCACTTAACGAAGAAGTAATAAAGGTTCACCTTTCAGCTCTCAACTTACAAACTAATTTAAAAGAAAAACCTTTTGATATCCCTGAAAAAATTTATGAAAAAATTTTAACAGAGCTGGAACTTGAGGGTATAATAAATCGATATGGGAAAATAACAAAGCATACAGCAAAAACCTATGTTTATATTAGACAGAATGGTTTAAGATCATCGCCTGAAACAATTTCAATTTATGAAATAGATTCAAAAAAACAAATAGGTTCAAGAGATTTACCTGTTGCAATTACTGATCTTCATCCTGAAGCCATCTATTTGGTTTCTGGAAGAACTTACCGTGTAAAAGAATTAGACCTTAAAAACAAAATAGCTAAAATAAAAAGATTACCCGATGATACTCCCCTTTATTCACGTCCTTTATATGACATAATTCTTAAAGACTATTCAATCATAGCTTCAAGAAAAATACATGATATTCCTCTTGCTTATGCTCATGTTAGTCTGGAAGTAGTGGTTAGAGGGTATATTTTGTTAAACATTAAAAGAGAAAAGGAAAAAGAGGAAAAGCGCTTCATAACACCTGTATCTTATTGTTATAACACAAAGGCTATAATTCTTAAGTATCCAATAATAAAAGGTTGGGATGATTTCTCTTGTGCTGAAGCTTTTCATGCTTTAGAACACGTTCTTATTACAGCTGCAGAACCAGTAGTGGGAGCTAGCACAGGATCTATGGGAGGATTTAGTTATCCAAGTGGTGAGATAATTATTTATGATGCAACTATAGGTGGTTCAGGGCTTTCAAAAATTTTGTTTGAAAGATTTGAACAAGCTGAAGAAATTGCTTATGAAATTCTACGAAAATGTGACTGCGAAGATGGATGCCCCTCATGTATTTTTTCAGTTTTTTGTGGAAATTATAACCAAATATTATCACGTCAAAAAGCTTTATTTTTGCTTGAAACAATATTTGATACAAAAATTAAAAAAGAACTTCCATATAAAGAAAATTTTAAAGGTGTACCTATTGCTTAATTTCAACTTGCCTAATTTGTTGTTAAGATAGAGGTGCTTTTCTCAATAAAGAGATAAGTTAAAATAAACTTTGTTGCTGTTTATATTTCTTTTTTGATTGAATTACTTAATGCAGAAATAAATTTTCTTTCCAATCTGGGATAATTAGATTTATTAAAGATTCTTAATCTGGCCCCTTTATTTCCTTTTTTAAATCTTTCCATTTTTTTCTTTCTCTTTCAGCTTTGGTATATAAGTTAATTTTGTCCAAGCTCTTATAATATTTTCAAAACCCTTAGTTAGATTTTTTTGTGTTGTCATCGTTTCTTGAAATAATAAGATCAAAAATTTGGAATATTTTGTTTTTTGATTAAAGATTTTTAAAACTTTAATTTTTAAGGTCCGATGTGTCCAAATTGAGTTTGGCAGATAACTGTTTTTAGGCCGTTATCTTTTAGAATTTTATAGACCTTTTCCATTTCTGCAAAAGTTGGTCTTTTGATATCTCTTCTTCTGAATTCTGGGCGATAATCTAAAACGCAAACTTGAACTTCGGGATCAATTTTAAAAATTTCCTTTCCCATTGCTTCAATTTCTTCAAGAGAAATTAACTTTTCATTATAAGGAATGCCAATTCCTAAAAAGACTTTACCTTTATAATTTTCAGCTAAATATTTCACTGCCTGCCAAGCTGTCTCTTTATATTTTTGAGCTAATTTCTCATCTTTTAATCCGGTAATTCTCATAAAGGTTTCAATGTTTAAAGCTTTCAAATCAATTCCAATATCAGTCATTCCAGCCTCAATCAACTCATCAAGATAATCTGGAGTAAGTAAAGAACCATTTGTGTCCACATGAAGCCTTGCTTTTTCATCTAGATTCAATTTCTTAAGTTCTCGTAAGTATTCAACTAACCATTTTCTGTTTAAAGTACATTCTCCACCAGATATTGCAATTCGATCAACTCTAAATTTCTTCCTTATTCTGGTTATTATTTGAGCTGTTTCTTGAGGAGTTAAAGCAAAATAATTTTGAGTTTCTTTTCCACTAAAAGTAATGGTCCAATTTTGGCATTGGAGACATCTGAAATTACAACCTGAAACAAACACAACCACTTCAATGTAGCCCTGATTTTTTAAATACCAAGGAGTTCCTACTCCGCCAACAGTGTGACCTGTAAAACCACCAACAACTCTTTTTGGTATAAAATTTTCTGGCAAATGGGTTTTAATTTTCATTCCCTCTTTAACTGGAGTAATACAAATTGGTTTAATTTCTCCATTGATCTCCAAAGCGCAACAATAGCAGCCACCCACTTCACAAGGGATAAAAATTCCACCTTCTGGGAATTTCTCAAATTTTAATCCTAACCCTTCTAAAGCTTTTTTAACAGTAATTTTTTCTGGAATTTTAAATTTCTTCCCATCTACCTCAATTTCAATTTCTCTTTCTCTTTTTATCTCTATCATTTTGACTGCTTCAAAAGGACAGGCTAGAAAACAAGCTGCGCAACCAACACAATTTTCATCTTTAAAGTTAGCAGGACAAGAAACCAATTTTTGGCACAAATTACAGTTTTGACAAATCCTTTTATCTTTCTCTGCTATAAGATACATTTTTAATCCCTTCTTTTTAATTATTTTTTTAATTTTAATATAAGAGATTGCTTTTTAAAATTTTCCTCCCCTAATCAATCTTACTTAAGTGTTAGATAGGTGAAAAAAAGATTATTAAAAGATTAAGAAAGTACATAAATAATTAAAGAACTACTTTAGTCATACTTCAGAAAAAACTAAGGTATTTTAAAAGGTTTCTTTATATTTATATTAAAAGATCAAAATTTTCAATTATACTCTCCTTCATATCTACTTCTAAACAGATTTTTTTCTGAACCAGGAATAGTTTGAATTTATTAAGGATTCTGAATCTGAAAACTTTTTATTTTCTTTTTCAAATCTTTTTATTTGTTTTTTCTTTCTCTTTCAACTTTAATATATAAGCTAATTTTGTCCAAGCTCTTATAATATTTTCAAAAACCTTAGTTAGATCCTTAAGCTCAAAGAATATATCTTTATCTTTATCAAAAAAGAAACATTTCCCTCCAAAGTTTGATTCAATAATATCAGGCTTTTTGCTATAGCTTTTTTCGGCTTCTTGGTAGAAATTCCTATTTAAATAATTATCAACATAACCACCTTTTAAGCTAAATAGAAACATAAATAAAGATAAAATAGCTAATTTCCTCATTAATTTAATCTTTTGCAATTTTTTAAAATATTATAACCTTTTCTACTTAACTTGTTATTTTATAAGCTTTTTCTTGTTTATACCTAAATATACTACTAAAAAAGCACTCAACTAACTTATGAATAAGGTCTTAGCTTTTTTTGAATTTTGCTATATATATTTTTTTTCTCCCAAGTCCATACCCCTAATTCTTCTTCAAGATTAAAAACTTCCCCAGTTACTTTTCTTCTTGTAAGTTAAGAAAATTTTGAGAAATTCTATAATAGTTGAACAAAATTAGAATTAGTAAGCAAAATAGCAGAGACTGAAAAAGTATCAAAGTTGAGAGCTGGTTATTTATAATGATTGAAAGACATCCAGAATTTGGGATACTCAAAAAGGTCAAAAATAAAAAAGTTAAACTCCTTTTGTTTTTGATTTTTTTGTTTGTTTTTAATTTGTTTGGGAATTTGGAAGTTTAGTGAGAATGAAGTTTGGTAAAGTTTAAAGTTTGGAAGGATCTAAAATTTTTAAAACAGGTTATTTTTACTTATTAATTTTGATGTCGCATTTTATTTTCAGTTTGAGAAGTATTATGAGAGCGAAGGTGCGAAGTTAGAGGTATGACTTCTATACTTTTTAGCTCTTAAAAAATGTGTTGACAAATGGGATACAGTACAGTTCTTCTGCAAGAAATCTTTTTAATCTAACCTCTATTTCCACCGTGATTTCAATTAAACGAGATATACTTTAAGGAAAGTAAAAGCACTATAGATGTTTTCTAAGAATTGAGATATTTTTGAGACATTTTTATATTAATCTCAATTGTATAAAGAGTTATGATAATTTTCTTATCTTTTTAAGTAAAGCTATTATGTTCTTCGGGTAATCCTTAACATAATTAATGAGATACTATTTCTTTTCTCCAAAAGTCATTAAAATACACATCCTATACTGTGATAAATTGTGATAAATTTGCTCAAAGATGCTCTTTTTTGCTTTTGAAAAGCCAAGCATATAAGTTATTTTTTATTTTTTGGTTTTATCTTGAGAGCAAAGAGTGGAGGTTCAAATTCCTCTCGCACTATATTTTTCAAAAATTTAGCGTTTCAAAGGATGAAGATGAAAGTTTGTTTTTGGCATAAAATTTAACCTCAAATCTTTTAGAAAGATAAATCTATTTTTTGATATTCTTGATTAAGCAAATCTATATAAAGGAGTTTTTTAGAAAGAACTTCTTCTTTTTTTAAAATCACTTTTAACAACTCACTTACTTGAATTCCAGCTACTACAGCTGGAGAAAAAGAGGGGATACCTAATTCTTTTTCTAATCCTTCTATATGATTTTTGTAAACTATAGATAAAGTTCTATCTCCTGGTAAAACTGTAGTAACTTGACCATACCAACCTGCTACCGCACCATGAATAAGAGGTATTTTTAGCTCTTCACATATTTTTTCAAGAAGAATTTTATAAGGTATACTATCAAGTGCGTCTATTACTGCCTCATGCCCTAAAATAAGCTCCTTTGCGTTTTTTTCTTCTATTCTTGTTATTATAGGATTTACTATTACTTCAGGATTTACTTTTAAAATTCGTTCCTTAGCTACCAATACTTTATTTTTCCCAAGGGTGGTAGTATCACAAAAAAGTTGTCTATTTAAATTAGTTTCTTCAAAAATTTCATCATCTATAATAGTTATAAAACCTATACCAAGCCTTGCAAGCATTTCTAAGACATAACCCCAAGACCACCACAGCCAGCAACTACTACTTTAGTATTTTTTAATTTTTTTTGTTCTTCTAAAGATAGCATTTTTAGATTTCTTAGGTATCTTTTTTCTATCAAGATTTATCCTCCTCCTACAGGTGGGAAAATAGCTACTACATCTTCATCAGAAAGAGCTTCATCTAAGGACCGGTCTTTTCCGTTTACTAAGAATATGGAGACCTGTTTTTCGGGTATGTTAAGTACTTTAAGAATATATTTTCCATTTATTCCCTCAAAAAATTCAAAATCTACTTCCTTTTTTCTACCTTCTCTAAGATTAGCAAAGAGTTTTACTTTTATCATCTTTTCTAATCTTTAAAATATGAACCTAAGGCAAAGCTTTACTCCGTAATCAATCTCTACAAGAAAGTATTTTTAAATTTTATATTTCCAATCTTCTTAATGTTTCTTCTTTAGGATACCCTTTTTCGTCCCAACCCCTTACTTCATAATATTTAGGTAGAAGATCTGAAAGCTTATGAACTGCACCTTTAGAAGGTCCTTCAGGTATAACTTCTTCAAGTAACCTTTTAGGAAGAGTATCTTGAGATGGGTCTATTCCTGCTTTTAGATTAAAAAGTCTTTCCAAATTATATATTCTTTCTCCAGCAGTAAGTAAAGTTTCTTCAGTATAATCTGTTCCGCAAACTGCATTCATCAATTCTACATAATCTTTAATATCTAAGGCAAAAGAGGTAAACAAACACATCCCAAGAGAATCTATTATTGCTGTAAAATCTTGGAATAGTTTTGCCCATTTAGCTTTTCCTTCAAGAGAAAAACGATCAAGTTTTTGGGGAATACCAAGAATTTCTGGAGAAATGAGGTATCCCTAACATGGCAACCACCCTATTAGAAGTGGCATAAGCCAAACCATGGCCTTGGACCCCTCTTGGGTCATAAGCAGGAAGCTCCTGCTTTTTAACACTCATGGAAAGTTCTGGTACTCCATAAGCTTCACATAATCTATAAGAGCCTTCTGCCATTTTATCTCCTAAGCCCTCTCTTTTTCCTATTTTTATTGTCCAACCTATTATAGCTTCAGAATCTCCAAAATTAAGAGACAAGTCATCCTTAGCAATTTCTTCATCTTTGATATATCCCTTCTGATAAAGTTCCATAGCTGCTGCTATGGTTGCTCCTGCAGAAATGGTGTCTATTCCATACTGATTACACCAGTAATTAGCCTCAGCGATAGCATTTAAATCATAGACCTCACAATCTGCTCCATAAGCCCATACTGTCTCATATTCAGGACTACCTATCTCTTTTCCATCTTTTAATTTTACTACTCTTCCACAGGCTATCAGGCATCTAAAACAGGCATGTTTTTTAGTTAAAATAGTTTTGGACATGGTTTCTCCACTTATTCTATCTGCTTCAGGAGTGTAAGCTTTTTGAAAGTTAGCTACAGGAAAGATCCCATGTTCATTTATAATATTGACTAAAATAGCTGTTCCATAAGCAGGTAATCCTTCACCCGTTACAGGATTTTCGCGAAGAATTTTTATTTTACTTGCCACAACATCTTTTACCTTTTGTTCATCTGCTACAGAAACTCCCTTTGTTCCCTTTACCACAATAGCTTTTACATTTTTCGAACCCATCACTGCTCCAACCCCAGACCTTCCAGCTGCTCTATCATAATCATTGATTACCGCAGCTATCCTTGCTAACTTTTCTCCTGCTGGTCCTATAGCAAGGACTTTAGCTTTATCTCCATATTCTTGTTTTAAAAGGTCGGTGGTTTCATAAACTAATTTTCCCCACAGGTGTTCTGCATTTTTTACCTCCACTTTATCATCCTCTATAGCGATATAAACAGGTTTAGAAGCTTTTCCTTCGAGGATTATCATATCATAACCAGCCATCTTAAGTTCAGCTCCAAAGAAACCTCCAGAATTAGAACAGGCAATAGCTTCTGTAAGAGGAGATTTGGTAATAACCATATACCTTCCACCTGTAGGAACTGAAGTTCCTGTAAGAGAACCAGTTGCAATAATAAGTTTGTTTTCAGGGCTAAAGGGGTCAACCTTAGGGTCTATTTCTTCAAATAAATACTTACTGGCAAGACCTCTACCCCCAATATATTTTTTAGCCCATTCAGTCTTTAGGTTTTCAACTTTAACTTTTTGGTCCTTAAGGTTAATTCTTAAGATTTTCCCTGCATATCCATACATACTATTACCTCCTTTAAATAGGATTTTTATTAATTTTATTATATTAAATTTCCCAAAAGTCAAAGTGATAAAATAATATTTCTATTTTTGTAGTTGATTTGCTTACCTATAGGTTTATTATTAAATTTAAATAATTAATTTAAAATTTTTTAAAAAATGCGGTTAGATAAGTTTTTATCAAATCTTGGTATAGCATCAAGAAAGGAAGCAGTTCATTTAATTAGAAAAGGCAAAGTAAAAATAAATGGAGAAAAAGTGACCAATCCCGGTGCAAAGATTAACCCTGATTTAGATTTAATTGAAGTTGAAGGAACATTAGTAAAATCTAATTTAAAAGGCTATTATTACAAATTTTACAAACCTAAGAATTATATTACTTCTAAATCAGACAAAGATCCTACAGTAATGGATCTTCTTCCCTTAAATCTTCCTGGTTTAAAAAAGGTTTTTCCTGTAGGAAGGCTTGATAAGGATGCAGAAGGATTGTTGATTTTTACAGACGATGGATTGCTTGCTCATCGTATTATGCATCCTAAGTGGAAACTTACTAAAACATATTATGTGCAAATAGATAAAGAAATTACAGAAAAAGATTTAAAAAAATTGGAAAAGGGGGTTGAGCTTTCTGATGGTAAAACTTTACCCTGTAAAATTTCTATTTTAGATACAACTCGAAAATTTTTGCAAGTAGAAGTTAAAGAAGGAAGATATCACTTAATAAAAAGGATGTTTGGTAAGTTAGGTTATAAGGTCTTAGAATTAAAAAGGGTTGCTATAGGGCCAGTTAAGTTAGGAAATTTAAAACCTTCACAAATAATTTCACTTTCTCTTGAAGAGATCCGCCTTCTCAAAGAAGCAGTAGGATTAAAAGATTGATAATGTTTTGAGTGAATTATCTATTATTTTGGATACAACTATTGACAATTAAATTTTAAAAGAGTAATTTTTAAGTTAAAATATTTTTAAATTAATTAAAAGGATTAAGATAATATTATTAACTTAAACAAAGTTCTTGAGAACTTTAAAAAAGTATTTAAAGAGAAAAAAAATGCTTTGGTCTATAGGAGCAAGGTATTTATATTAATAAACATTTTAAATATAGAAGAATTCTAACTTAATGGATTATACAATAAAAATTGGTGGTGAAGCAGGGCAGGGTATTCAGACTATAGGAGATACTTTAGCTCATATCTTTGCAAAAGCAGGATATTATGTATTTACCCATCAAGATTATGAATCAAGAATTCGAGGAGGACATAACTTTTATCAAATTAGGATTTCTCATAAACCAGTTACTGCTTCAAAAAGTTTGGTTCATATTCTTGTAGCCTTAGACAGAGAGAGTATAACTCAACATGAAAAGGAACTTTCACTCGATGGCCAAGTTCTTTATGATTCTCAAATGATTAAGGAAAAATTTGATAAACCTAATTTTCTTGATCTTCCACTTCTTGATTTTGCTCTAAAGTATGGAGGAAGTAAATTAATGTCAAATACTGTTGCTATTGGTGCAGTAATTGGAATGCTTGGAATGGATCCAACTATTATGTATCAAATTATAGAAAAAAATTTTAAGAAAAAGGGTGAAGCAGTAATTAAAGCTAATATTGAATGTGCAAAGGCTGGATATGAATTTGCAAAAAAGAATGTTTAATGTGCTCCTTTACTTTATCACCATTTAATAGCCCAAAAATGCTTATTTCTGGAAATGAAGCCATTGGTGCTGGTGCTATCGCTTCTGGATTAAAGTTTTATTCAGCTTATCCCATGACTCCTTCTACAGGGATTTTCAATTTTGTTGCTGAGTATGCAAAAGATTATGGAATAGTTGTTGAACAAGCTGAAGATGAAATTTCAGCAATAAATATGGTTATTGGTGCTTCCTTTGCAGGAGTTCGGGCAATGACAGGGACAAGCGGAGGAGGCTTTGCTTTGATGGTTGAAGGAATATCTTTAGCTGCCATGACTGAAACTCCGATAGTAATTGCTTTAGCACAAAGACCAGGACCAGCAACTGGTCTTCCTACTCGAACAGAACAGGCAGATCTTCTTTTTGCTTTATATGCTGGACATGGTGAGTTTCCAAAAGTAATCTTTGCACCTGGTTCTCCTGAACAGGCTTTTTACTTAACAAACAAAGCCTTTGATTTAGCCGAAAAATATCAAATTGTTGCCATAATACTTACAGATCAATATCTTGCTGATTCTCAGTGGAGTTATGAAGGTTTTGATTTAGGAAAAATTAAGTACGTAGATTATAGACTTAGAGAAGAAAAATTAAAGGAAATAGAAAACTATAAAAGACATACCTTTACAGAAACGGGTATTTCACCTTTTGCAGTTCCGGGGCAGTCAAAAAATCTTGTTGTGACAGATAGTGATGAGCACGATGAGGAAGGACACATAATTGAAGATGCTTTAACAAGAATAAGAATGGTTGAAAAAAGACTTTTTAAAAAAATACCTCTTATAAAAAAAGAAATTTCACCTCCGCTTATTTATGGAGATAAAAATCCTGAAATTGTTTTAATATGCTGGGGTTCTATGTTTGGAATTGTTAAGGAAGTAATAGATGAACTTATTAAAAAATACAAGGTAGCTATGATTCATTTCAGCGAAATTTATCCTTTTAGCAAAGACAAAAGCTGGATTGAATTGTTAAGAAAGTCTAAAAAGGTAATAAATATTGAGCAGAATGCTACAAGTCAGTTTGCTAAACTTATCAAAATGGAAACTGGAATATATATTGAAAATCATATAAATCGTTTTGATGGAAGACCCTTTACAGCTGATGAACTTTTGGAGAGAGTCAATGCCTACATTAAATGATTACAAAGGACAAAAGCCTGCTTGGTGTCCTGGGTGCGGTAATTTTTCAATTTTAAGGGCTTTTAATGAAGCAATGTTTGAGCTTGGAGTCGAACCTCATCAGTTTGTAATTGTTTCAGGAATTGGACAGGCTGGAAAATTCCCTCATTATACAAGGTGTAATACCTTCAATGGAGTTCATGGAAGAACCCTTCCAGTTGCAACAGGAATAAAACTTGCTAATCATGAATTGATAGTTTTTGCAGTAGCGGGTGATGGTGATTGTTATGGAGAGGGTGGAAACCATTTAATTCATGCAATAAGGAGAAATATAGATATAAAACTTTTTGTCCATGACAATCAGATTTACGGTCTTACAAAAGGGCAAGCTTCCCCAACCACAATGAAGGGAATAGTTACAAAAACTCAGCCCTTTGGAGTATTATCAGAGCAATTTAATCCTCTTGCCCTTGCGATTGCTCTTAATTGTAGTTTTGTTGCAAGAGGATTTTCAGGGGATATTGAACATCTTAAAGGTCTTATAAAGGAAGCAGTAAATCATAAAGGATTTGCCCTTATTGATATTCTTCAACCTTGCGTGAGTTTTAATAAAATAAATACTTTTGAATGGTATCGTGAGAGAGTTTATAAACTTCCTGATGACTATAATCCAGAAGATAGATTTCTTGCCTTTCAAAAATCTCTCGAATGGGGTGAACGTATTCCCATAGGAGTAATTTATAAAACAAAGAAACCTACATTAGAGGAGCAAATTCCTGTAATAAAAAACTTGTCTCTTGTCAAGCAAGATTTTGATATAAATCGTATAGATTCCATTTTACAAAATTTTTATTAATAAATTATATCAATGAAAACTGTTTTACTAACTGGATCAACAGGTTTTGTAGGAAGAAGACTTCTTTATAGTCTTCTAAATGAAAACATAAATATTAAGCTTTTAGTTCGTAATAAAAAGAAACTTGAAAATCAAATTTTAGAAAGATGTCAAATTTATGAGGGCGATACCTTTAATATTCCAGTTCTACAGGAAGCCCTCAAAGCTGTTGATGTTGCTGTATACCTAATTCATATGATGGGGAAAGATGAAAATTATCTTGAGATTGAAAAACAGAGTGCTGAAAATTTTAGATTATGCTGTGAAAGAAATGAAGTTAAACAAATAATTTACTTAGGCGGATTAGGAGGAGATTTAGAGGATGCAAGCATACATCTAAAAAGCAGATTTCTTACTGGAAAAATTTTAAGTAAAAACCCAGAAAAAGTAAGTGTAGCTTGGTTTAGGGCTGGGGTTATTATTGGTTCTGGTTCTGCAAGCTTTGAAATAATAAGAAATCTTGTAGAAAAACTTCCTATAATGATAACTCCAAAGTGGGTTAATACCGAAACATGTCCAATTTATATAGATGATGTAATTGAATATCTTAAGTCTGCTATTTTAAATGAAACTCCTATACACTCGATGATAGACATAGGAATGCCTCCAATGACCTTTAAAGAAATGTTAATTGAGACTGCTCAAGTTTTGGGATTAAAAAGAATTATAATTAAGGTGCCTCTTCTTACACCTAAACTTTCATCATATTGGCTTATTCTTCTTACACCTGTTAATTACCAATTAGCAAGGGAATTAGTTTTAGGGTTAAAAACAAGAACAGTAAAGATGAATGACAATGCTGAAAAATATTTTCCCCATATAAAAATAACACCCTTTAGAGAAGCTGTTAAAAAAGCGTTAGAAGAAATTGAAAAAAAATCAAGTTTTAAGCAGGTGGTGCGACAGTTCAAAAGGATTAGTGTGTGATATACCTAATATTCCAGAAATTTCAAAGGCTATTTATAGAGATATCTATATCAAAAAGATTGACAATTCTTATGCTTCTAAAATATTTTATGTGTGTAAAAATATTGGAGGGGAAAAGGGATGGTATGCCCTTAATTTTTTATGGGAAATAAGAAGTTTAATTGATAAAATTTTAGGTGGCTACGGTACAAATGTAGGGAGAAGAAGTACTAAAGAAATTCGGGTAGGAAATGTTATAGGTTTCTGGAAGGTTATAGATATTGTAGAAGATAAAAGACTCCTTCTTGAAGCTCAAATGAAGCTTCCAGGTAAAGCATGGCTTGAATTCTCAATTGATAATGAAATTTTTACTCAAACTGTTTATTTTTATCCTAAAGGTCTATGGGGAAGACTTTACTGGTATTTATTTCTTCCTCTTCATAAATTAATTTTCAAAATGATGATTAATAAAATAGTAGAGGAAGCTAAATTCATTTAGATTTCACTATTTATCTTTACTTAGCCTCTTTCTTTATTGTAGAAATGCCAAGTAATGCATATAGAGAGCACCATCCGATAATACCTGTAATTAAAAATATTACGGAAATTATTCCTAATATCCAAGCGATTGCGCCAGAAACTTTACCTGTAAATATTAAAATACCTAAAATAATAGCTATTACTATTCTAATTGCTCTATCAAGGTTCCCCATATTCTTTTTCATAATCATTCACCTCCTTAATTGTAATTTTATAATAAAGATTTAACTGCTTCGAGTGCTTTCTCATAATTGGGATGATTAGTAATTTCTGGAACTACCTCAATATATTTTATGGTATCATCTCTATCTATAATAAAAACTGACCTAGCAAGTAAGCGTAACTCTTGAATCAAAACACCATAAGCATTGCCAAAGGAGGCATCCCTGTGGTCAGAAAGGACTTTTACTCTGTTAATACCAGCAGAGTTGCAAAACCTTTCTATAGCAAAGAGTAAATCCATGCTAATGTTCATTATAACTACATCATCAGGCAGTTTAGCTGCAGCTTCATTGAACCTTCTTGCTTGTATATCGCAAACAGGTATGTCAAGCACTACAAAATCTGGTGCTTTATCTCCAACTTTTAACTTTTTACCTACAAGAGTTAAAGGATTACCTTAAAAGTTTACAACTCTTGCCATCTTTTTCCTTTATTTATTGTTTTTAAGTTGCTAATAAATTATTATCCCATTCTTCGTATCTTTTACAAGTATTACCTTCACATACAACAATCCCATCAATATCCTTATGAAGCACAAACTTAAAAGGTCTAAAATTTCTTAACATTTTTTCAAAGAAATCCCTTGTTTCCACCTTAAAAATTCCTTTTAAAAAAGCATAGAGGCTTATTAAATATGAGGCTGAAGCTGTAGGTAAATCTTCCACATATTTGGCAAAAGTCTCAAGATTTCTTTTAGCAAAATCTATGTACTCTGTTTTTGAAGTGATATTCCCAAGTAATAGCAAAAGGTAAGGTGAAGAGCCATTCACCGATTGAATGGGAGAATCAGCTATACTCTTTTTCTTCAACTTTAAAAGGCCTTCTCCTTCTTCGTCAGTATCAAAAAAGCCTCCCTCCTTTTCGTCCCAAAACTTTTGGATTGCTTTTTCAACCAATTCCAAAGAGATATCAAGCCATTTCTTTTCTTGGGTAATTTCAAATAAAGCTATCAAGCCCCGAGCTAAAAATAAGTAGTCTTCAGAACCTCCCTTTATTCCTTCCTTATGATAGAGTTCACCATTTTTATAAAGGGTGTTTAATAGTCTTTTTGCTGTCTTTAAAGAAAATTCTTTAGCCCAAGCATCTGAGAACACTTTATAATAGGTGCTCATAGCTTCAAGCATAAGTCCATTCCAGTTTGTATAAAAAGTTTTGTCTATAAAAGGTTTTTCTCTGTTTTCTTCTCTGTAAATTAAAAGTTTTTTCTTTACACTCTCTATTATTTTTTTTACTTCATCTATAGGGATGCCTATTTTTTTAGAGACTTTATCTTCATCCATATTTATGTATAGTACATTTTTTGAAGGTTCATGGTGCATTTGTCCCCTTTCCTTAACACCAAAGTAAAGTAATGCGATTTTAAATTCTTCAAGGGATAAAATTTTTTCCAATTCTTTTAGCGAAAAAGTATAATAGCCTCCTTCATCTAAAAGTCCAACATCTGCATCCTGAGAGGTATAAAAACCTCCCTCTGGGTCTGATGCCTCTTTTTTGTAATACTCAATTATTCCCTTTACACATCTTTGATAAAGCTCTTTGGGGATTACTTGATAAGCAAGACTATAAAGATGTAAAAGTTCTGCATTATCATAGAGCATTTTTTCAAAGTGTGGCACAATCCACCTTTCATCTGTGGAATATCTAAAAAACCCTCCAAGTATATGGTCGTAAACTCCTCCTTTTGCCATTACATCTAAAGATACTCTATCACTTTTAATAGATTTTTATCTTTAGTGAAAAAATATCTATAAAGCAAAAATTCCCAAACTTTTGAGTGATGAAACTTAGGTGCACTTCCTATGCCTCCGTTTTGATAATTAATTATTAGCAAAATATGCTTTAAACCCTTGTCAAGAAGGGATTTATCAACTTTACCTTTATGAGAGATTTTACTTTGAAACTCCAAAGACTGAAAAATTTGTTTTGCTAAACTTAAAAGTTTTTCTCTATCTTCTTTCCAGAGTTGAGCAATTCTTAAAAGCAGATTTTTAAAGCCTGGTTTTCCCCATTTATCTTCTGGTGGAAAGTAAGTTCCTCCAAAGAATGGTTCACCTTTGGGAGTCAAAAACACAGTAAGTGGCCAACCACCTGATCCTGTGAGTGCAAAAACTATCTCTTGATACCTTTTGTCTATATCAGGTCTTTCATCTCTATCAACTTTTATGGGAATAAAATTCTCATTTATTATCTTTGCTATTTCTTCATTCTCAAAACTTTCGTGAGCCATAACATGACACCAATGACACCAAACTCCACCTATAGAAAGGAGTATAGGCTTATTCTCCTCTTTAGCTTTTCTAAAAGCTTCTTCAGACCATTCATACCAATCTACTGGTTGGTAGGCAGATTTTCTAAGATAGGGGCTTTTAGCTTTTAAAAGTCTGTTTGGCATTTTAAATTTTACCTAAGAAAATTAAGTTTATTTTATCATGTGTTCTGTTTAATGTAAATGATGCTATAATAAGTAAATATACTGTATTATGCATATTTTTCTAATTTGTGTATAATATTTTGTTAAGGTTTCATATTCTTGGAGGTATTTTATGAAAAGCTTCATATTATGGGTGTTAATTTTTTGTGTTATTCCTCTTTTAGCTTTTGCACAAGAAGTTTTTAAGGATAATTTTCCTAATGGTAAGCCAGAATTGAGGTGGGCTGCTTTCCCCTTTTTTAATCTTGATAATCTTGAAGGAAAAAAGGTATCTGATGCACCTGATGGAGATGGGGGTATAGGTGTTCTTGGGAATAAAAATGTAGGAGGATTTGCAAGTCTCAGCTATGCAGTAACACCGGAGGTTGAAAATTTTTATCTTGAAGCTTACCTTTATTGTCCTGTTACAGAAGAAGAAAAAGGTCCTTTAGTAGGAAATTGCTTTTTTAATAGATCCTGTTCATGGTAATTTTTATAGGATTGTTTGTGATTTTAAGACCAAAGATCCAAATATAAATCTTGCCTATGTGGGAATTGATACAAAAATTATCCTGTTTATCTAAAATTCTGGGGGCATAAAGATATACCCGGAGGCATTCCAAAGGAATCAAGGTGGCATAAAATTGCTATAAAAGTAAAATCTCAAAGGGCTACTGTCTATTGGAACGGAAATAAATTAAGTGGTGAACCTATTGTTGTAGACAAAATTAAAAAAGGATTTACAGGTGTTTATACAAACTATGTAGGAGGTCTTGGAGAGGCATTTACAAAAATTGATGCATTTATTTTAAGAATAGAAAAAGGCACCTCTCTTTATAAAGATGTTAAATAAACTTGGAAGAAAGTTTTTAATTTAGGTAAAATTTACATAGATAATCGGGTTAATACACCATGAAGCTTTGTTGGAGGAAGATCAAGGAACTTAACAAAGTGAGGGCTTATTTGTTTTATGAAAGCATAAAGTTTCCACAAAGGACTTGAAGTTTGAATTTCTTCTAAACCATAAAAAATAACCCTTTCTTCTATTTCATTTTCTCTAAGAATTTCTTCTACTTTGAGAATTTCCATATAACCATATGCTATTTCAAAAACCTTTGCACCATTACAAAGGGGTTGAAGAAAGCTTGTAGTAATTCCATAGGGCTCATTTTTGCGGATAAGTGAAAGAAAAATATTTTCTTCATAAATAATTCCATGGAAAAAGAGTGTCTCTATTACATAAGGAGGGAAAAAAGAGGGATCTCTTATTAAAAAAAGGGCTGTTCCTGGAATTTTAGGATTTGTAGCATAAAAACGCTCAAACTTATTTATAAACTCTTCTTTACTTAGAAATTTAGTAAAACGGTAAAGTCTTTTTTGTCCATTAGTATAAAGAAGAATTATAAAGAAAGGAAAACTTGCAAGAACAACTGCCCAATATCCACCGTAAGGAAATTTAAAAAGGGTGGAAGTAAAATAGATAAAAGTAGTAATAGCAGTAAAGATAGCAATATTCATAAAAGAAAAACGTTTTTTTAAATAAAAAATGGTGATGAGGAAAATTCCAGTAATTGTCATATCTCCTGCTACAGCAAGACCGTAAGCTGAAGCAAGAGAAGAAGAACTTTTAAATTTATACATGATAAAAGACACAGCCAAAAAGAGTAACCAGTTAACAGTAGGAATATAAATTTGTGAAGGAAGTTCTGCTGAAGTATATTTAACTTTAAAAATAGGAAGAAATCTTGCAGTAATTGCTTGATAAAGTATGCTAAACATTCCGCTTATCATAGCTTGAGAGGCTATAATAGTTGCAAGTAAGGCAATTATTAAGAAAGGAATATAGTAAAAAGAAAGTGTGCCAAGGCACATTTCAAAAAGTACTGATTTAGTCTCTGGATTTAATAAAAGATAAGCTCCTTGTCCAAAGTAATTAGTAATTAAAGCAAGAAAAACAAGTCTCCAAGCTTGTTTAATAGGTTTTGCTCCTAAATGTCCCATATCGGCATACATGGCTTCAGACCCTGTAGCGCAAAGGATTGTTTCTCCAAGTACAAGATAAGCTTTCCAGCCATTAATTTTAAAAAATTGAAAAATATAGTGTGGGCTTATAGCCTTTAATATCTCAGGCATTTTAATAATATTAAGAAAACCTAAAAGAAAAAGACTGCCAAACCAAAGGCTCATAATAGGTCCGAAAGTGCCGGAAACTGTTTCTGTGCCACGAGATTGAAAAGTAAAAAGTCCTAAAGCAATAAACATACTTATAAAAACTACTTCCATTTCAGTAAGAGGTCTAAATCCAGGAACATAAGAAATACCCTCAACAGCACTTAGAATACTTATTGCAGGAGTGATAACTCCATCCCCCATAAGTAAAGAAATACCAAGAAAAGAAAGAAGGATAACTATAGAAATAGCTCTTTTTGAAGTAAGAAGTCCTCTTAATATTTCAAAGAGAATAAAAGTTCCACCTTCTCCCCTTAAACTAAGACTCATAGCAAGAACAGTATATTGCAAAGTAGGAATAATAATAAGAGTCCAGAAAATAATGGATAATACCCCAAAAACATTTTCTTTTGTGGGAGGTAAAAGAAGAAAGACAACTGTAAGAGTATATATAGGGCTTGTCCCAATATCTCCAAAGACAAGCCCTATTGCTTTGATTATTCTTAGCATAAAATTCTTTTTCAAAGAAATTCTATGTAGAGATTATGCCAAAAACTTCTTCTTTGTCAACTAAGAGAAATATTAAAAATTTAAACCAAGAGAATTTGGAAAGTTATAGCTCGTCCATTATTTTAGTTTTTCCATTTAATTTGGCTTTATAAGAAAGTTTATCTGCTAAATCAAGAACTTCGTTAATCTCTTTTGTTCCGTCAATTTCTACAATTCCAATACTTACACTTGGTTTAATTTTAACAGAATCTAATTTAATTTCTGAATTTTCCAATTTATTAATTATTCTTTCAGCGATTTTCGTTCCTAAATCTTTGTCACAATGATTTAAAATTACCACAAATTCATCTCCTCCCCAACGAGATCCTAAGTCTTCTTTTCTTATACTATCCTTTATAGCTTTGGCAACAACTTTTAGAACTTCATCCCCTATTAAATGACCATAGGTGTCATTTATCTTTTTTAAGTCATCACAGTCTATAAATAGTAAAACAAATTTCTCCCCTCTTTTTGAAGCTGCCATAATTCTTTCTAAGGCATCCTCTAAATATCTGCGATTATAGAGATCTGTTAGAAAGTCTTGAGTAGCCATTTTAAAAAGTTTTTCTTCTTTTAATTTTGTTTCAGTTATGTTTTGCCCAATTAATAAATATAAGTTTTTAAAAACTTCAATTATTTGAAAATTAAACCAATAATTTTCTATAGGAAAATTTTTAATCTCCAGTTTTCCTTCAAAAAGCTCTAAATTTTTTAGTTCTTCTGAAATTTTTTCTATTAAATATTTAAGTTCTTCTGAACCAAAGTAAAATTCTACATTAGCATTTTTAAAAATTATATTTTTTCCCCTATCAAAAAGTGCAATTAAGTTCTCAGTTTTTTCTGCCACAGCCTTATAAATATTTTCTCTTATAGAAATATCCTCTAAAAATTCATTTATCACTGAAGCTAAATTTTTATATTCTTTAGTAGGATACTCTAAGGAAAGTCTTGTTTTTTCTTTATTTTTAATTTCATTAATTTCGCTTAAAAGTTTTAATAAAGGTTTTAAAATATATTTATCTATTAAAAAAGACATAATTATAGCAAATATTAAAAGTAGGCAGATCTGAATAAGACCTATAAAAAGAATGACAGAGTTAATATAGGGTTTTCCTACAAAAAAGCTTATTTTAACCTTTAAAGTCTCATCATTTAAAAAGTTGGCCTTTTCTAAAACTATTTCATTAAAGTCTACCTTTATAAAATTTATTTCTGGCAAAGGTTTATCTGATTTTAAAATTTGAATTCCTTTTACATTAAAAAAGTTGGCTAAAGTATTTATATCTTCAGAAGTTAAAAATCTACCCATAAAAAGGTATCCTTTTGGAGGGCCTTTAAAATCTGATTTTAAAACAGGATAAACTGAGATTAGAAAAGGTTTGTTCATAAATAAAATCATTTTTTTATAATCATATAAATTTTTATTAGAAAGATTTCCTAAAGTAGACTTAATAAGATTTAAAAGCTCTTTATTAAGATAAATTTTTTTATTCTCTTTATCAAAAAGTCCTCCAGCCTTAATTTTTCCATTTAAGTATGTATAAATAAGTAAATCTACTTTAAGATTTAAATAAGTTGATGGAATAAGGTTAGTTTTAATAAATTTTTCAGAATTTTTATCTTCCATGAAAAGATAAGCATCATCCCAAGCTGCCCAGTCTTTAGCTAAATTATGTAATTTAGCTATTTCATTTTTTAAATAGATTTCTATTTTATTTACTACTTCTTTAGAGTTTTCTTTTTCTAAGGATAAAAAATTTGATTCTAAAAACTTAAAAATAAAAAAATAAGAAATTAATAAAAAAGTAAAGATAAAAATAGAAAGCAAAAGAAAAAACCTTTTTAAGCTCATAATACTAATAATACTAATTTTAAATTAAAAGATAAAAAATAACAACCTCTTTTATCTTGACAAAGAGGGGGATTTAAGTAATTTTTTTAAAAACTTAAATTAAAATTTTTCAGAAATGAACAAAATTTCTATTAAATTTATTTTTTGTACTTTGAAAGATGAATACCTTGGGAAAATAAAAGAGCATCTTAAAAATACTTACTTTTCAGAACTTGATACATCCTATCTTCCTTTAGATATTTCTAAAGCCTATAATTTTAAAAGAAATCAATATTTAGCAGATATTATAATTGGAGAAGCAAAGAAATTAAAAAAAGATCCTAAAGAAAAATGGTTACTTGTTGTAGATGTTGACCTTTATGCTTCTGGTTTAAATTTCATTTTTGGTCAGGCAGATTTAAGATCAGGAATTGGGATAATTTCTTTAACAAGACTTAAACCTGAATTTTATGGGCAAAAACCTAATGAGAAATTGTTTTTAGAAAGAATTTTAAAAGAAGCTACTCATGAATTAGGGCACCTTTTTTATCTTATTCATTGTGAAAATCCTAAATGTGTAATGGCTTTCTCTAATTCTATTTTAGATACTGATAGAAAGGAAAAAGATTTATGTAAAGGTTGTAAAAATATATTGAGAATTTATACAGGATTAAAGGTTCAAAAATAAAAACACAAAAATTGTAAGAATTTAGATAAATTAGAAAAAAATTTACTAAAAATTAAGCTTTATTTATTAAAAAAAGTAAAATTTTAATTTTATTATTCTTGACAAAAATTTTGTGTTTTTATAAGATTTTATTAATTTGTGTGTAATAAGGATTTATTATTGAAAAAGGGGGAAAGGATGAAATTGAATAATAAAATTTTTTATATTTTGGGGACAATATTATTCTTATTTATTTTTTTATATTTCTATATCTTTTCTGAAAATCTCACTTTTGCGAAAAGTGAAAGCAGTTGTTTAAGGTGTCATTCAGTTAAAAGGCTTCCTAAGATTCTTCCTAATGGGGAAAAGATGTATCTTTATATAGATAAAACAGGATTTTTAAATTCTATTCATGGTAGTTTTAGTTGTACTGATTGTCATAGTGATATTAAGCCTGCTACTCATCCGAGACCTTTGAAGATATCAAGTAAATTAGAATATGCTAAAAAGGTTTCTCAAAGCTGTGTCAATTGTCATCCAGAAGATGGTTTATCGCCTATTCATAAAAATATTCTTAAAGAAGGTAAAATATCTTGTGCAGAGTGCCACGGTTCTCATTATATTAAACCTATGAAAGAATTAGCCAAAGAAGCAGACAAATGTTTAGATTGTCATTCTGTAGAAGAATTGTCTAAAGATCTTCCAAGCGGAGAAAAGATGTATCTTTATGTTAATAAAGAAAAATTTTCAAATTCTATTCATGGTAAAATAGGTTGTCTTTTCTGTCATAAAGACATAGACCCTGCTAATCATCCTCAACCTGTAGAAATATCATCTAGACAAGAATATGCTAAACAGATTTTTAAAAATTGTTTAAACTGCCATCCACTAAATACATTATCTTCTATCCATAAAGGTTTTCTTAAAGAAGATAGAATGGTATGTTTTGGATGTCATGGGAATCACTATGTAAAGTCAAAAGCTCAGTGGAAAAAAGAAACGGATAAGTGTTTAAGATGTCATTCAGTAAGAAGACTTCCTAAGATACTTCCCAGTGGTGAGCAGATGGAGCTTTATGTAGATAAAGAGGCATTTAAGAAAACTGTTCACGGAGAGGTAGGTTGTTGGGTGTGTCACCAAGGTATTGACTTTTCTAATCATCCTCGTCCTATGCGGATAGAAAGTAAAAAAGCCTATGCTGAAAAAACAACCGCTGGTTGTTTTAGATGTCATCCAAGGGATGTACTTTCTAAACACAAAGGTCATGCAAAAATAGTAGAGACAAAGGAATTCCTTTGTATAGACTGTCATGGGCATCATAAGAATCAACCTTTTAGAGAATGGAAAGAAAAGGCTAAATATCAAGAATATTGTATGAGCTGTCACAAATTAGATTTATTTAAAATTTTACCCAGTCAAGAAAAAATTAGCGTAAAAGTAGATTTAGCTCAACTTAAAGAATCGGTTCATAAAAACTTTGAATGTATAGTTTGTCATAAAGATTTTTCAAAAAAAGCACATCCAAGTTATAATTTTAAGACCAGAAAAGACTATATAATAAATCTTTCAAAAAGTATTTGTCAAACTTGTCATACCGATGAAGAGTTAAAGAAAAATCCTGCGCACTATGCAATTGCTAAAACAGCTTCTTGTATAGAGTGTCACAGTTATCATAATGTAAAATCCTTAAAAGTTCCGGCAGGAGTTCCTGAAAATAAATACTGCATGAATTGTCACGCTTTAAGTTTAACTAAAAAGATGGAAAATGGAGAGATTTTATCAGTAAAAGTTGATGAAAAACAAATTTTGGCTTCGGCTCATAAAGATTTGAAATGTTCCCAATGTCATATTGGTTTTTCTACCAAGGCTCATCCTATAAGGAGCTTTAAATCCATTGCTGATTATAGAAGTAAAGCTCAAGAAATGTGTGCTAATTGTCACAAAAAGGAGTCTTTAGAATATAATAATAGTACACATGCTATGGCAATCTTAAAAGGGAATAAGGAGGCTCCAGATTGTTTAAAATGTCACGGATATCATAATGTAGCTAAAATTACTCCTAATTTAGCACTAAGATATGAAACTTGTATAAGATGTCATGAGAAAGAAGATAAAAGTTTTAAAGAAAGTATACATTATAAAGCCTATAAAGAAGTTAAAAAGGATGCCCCTGTGTGCTCAAGTTGTCACAATGCACATAAAGTATTACCTACTAATATAGCAGAGATTAATAATAACTGTATAGTCTGTCATAATAAAAACCTTAAAAAAGTTCATAATAAATGGTTATATAATCCTCCATTTAAATTAGAAAGTTTTGTTGATGTTCATTTTGGTTCTATTTATTGTGAAGCTTGTCATGCAAAGGGTGAAAGAGCAATTAGATTAGTTTTAAAATCAGAAAAAGATGTGCTTAATTTAGAAGAAATTGCAAAGATAACTGGTAGAGAGACTACAGAAATAAGAACTATGCTTGATTATAATAATGATGGAATAATACAAAAGGATGAATTATGGAAGTTTATGGATAATCTTAAAGAAAAAATTAAAGTTAACTTAATGGGTAAAGTAATAATAGCAAATCCTGATGATGCTCATAAAATAGTTTCCAAGAAAGAAGCAGTAAAAGATTGTGCAGTTTGCCATGCTCCTGAGGCTATCCTTAAAGCAAGTTTAGAAATAAATAAATTAGGAGAAAAGCCAGAAAAATTTGAATTAGAAAGAGAGGCTTTAAAATCCTTTAAAATTATACCCAATATTAAAGAATTCTATGTTTTGGGATTAACTAAAATAAATATTCTAGATATACTTTTTATAATTGCTTTAATTGCTGGGGTTGGTGTAGCAGGAGGGCATATTTTCTTAAGAATAATTACTACACCTATTAGAAGAAAGAGAAGAGGGGGATAAAAAAATGAAAAAAATTTATTTACATCCTATTCCTGTAAGAATTTGGCATTGGATAAATGCTATATGTTTTATAATACTTATTATTACAGGTCTTCAGATAAGATGGGGAGATAAAATAGCTCTTATGTCTTTTCAGACAGCAGTTAAAATTCATAGCTGGACAGGTTTTATTTTACTTGCTAATTATTTTATCTGGTTTATCTATTATTTTGTAACTTTAAAATTTTTTAAGATTTATTTACCTCCCTTTTGGAGGCCTATTGATTATACCAAAAGAGCGATTCGTCAGGCAATATATTATGGTTTTGGAATTATGATTGGAGAAAAAAATCCTCATCATCCAACTCCTGAAAACAAATTTAATCCTTTACAACAGGTGGCTTACTTTTTAATTATGATAATTTTAATTCCTTTACAGCTTCTTACAGGTCTTGTACTTTGGGATCCGGTAACATTTAAATTTTTAGCCAATATTTTAGGAGGAATTCAAATAGTATCTCTAATTCATGTATCATTATGGATATTTTTTAGTGCCTTTATAATTGTTCACTTTTATTTAGCAACCTTAGGGCATACATTTTGGGCTCATTTTATTGCTATGATTACAGGATATGAAGAAGAACCTGAAGAACATTAAAAATCTATTAAAGGAGGTGAAAAGGCATGAGACTGAAGAAATTGTTGGTAGGTATTTTTAGTGGAGTTTTTATATTAGGAGGAACTATTTTATTAGCTCAGCAAGTTACACCCCCTACAGAAGTTGAAATAATAGTAGAAGGCGCAAAAATGGCAGGGGTTAAATTTTCTCATGAAAAGCATACTACAGAATATAAAGTAGATTGTAAGATATGTCATCATAAAGAAGAGGATCCAACAAAGGGAGCCTTAAAATGTGCAACCTGTCATGGATTAATGGGTGGAACAGAAAAAGCTCCAGAAGCACCTAAAAATATGTTAGCCTATCATAAAAATTGTATAGATTGTCATCAAAAAGTTAATGCAGAACAGGGAAAGGCTGCACCAACTAAATGTAATGAATGTCATAAAAAATAAAAATTAGGGGGTTAACCCCCTAATTTTTTAAATTTAATATTCCTCTTCAGGTTCTTCTGTTAGTTCTTCTTCATATAAATATTCTTCTTCTAATTCTAATTTAGATTCTTCAGTTAAAGGGAAAGTGTAAGGGACTCTTATTATTTCTCTTAGTTGATCAAGTTCCAAAGAGAGATCTTCATCTTTTTGACAAATTTCACAAGCTTTAATGTGCTTATTTATTAATTCCATCATCTTTACAGGAGAAAGGGTAAAATTTCTTACCTCTTGATACCAATCCCTAATTAAATTTTTTAGTCTTTCACATTGCATTTTTTTATCCCTCTACTTAGTTTAAAATTTTCAAATTTGTGATATTTTATAAAATTTCATAGAAAATGCAATAATTTAAAAAGGGTTTTAAGGATGTCTAGAATAAGAGTTTTAAGTGGAATGAGGCCTACTGGTCCTTTACATCTTGGTCATCTTCATGGAGTTTTAAAAAATTGGTTAGAATTACAGGGAAAATATGAATGTTTTTATTTTATTGCTGATTGGCATGCCTTAACTACTGAGTATGAAAATCCTGAAAATATTTCTGAATTTTCTAAAGAATTATTTTTAGAATGGTTATCAGTTGGTCTTTCTCCCCAAAAAAGCACTCTTTTTATTCAATCAGCTATAAAGGAACATGCTGAACTTCATTTACTTTTTAGTATGTTTATTCCAGTTCCATGGCTTGAGAGAAATCCTTCTTATAAAGAAATGCTTCAAAATATCCAAAACAAAGATTTAAATACTTATGGATTTTTAGGATATCCTGTTCTTCAGGCTGCAGACATTCTTATTTATAAAGCTCAAAAAATTCCTGTAGGTGTTGATCAGGTCCCTCATTTAGAGTTAGCAAGAGAAATTGCAAGAAGATTTAATTATCTTTATAGAGTAAACTATTTTCCTGAACCAGAACCTATACTTTCTGAAGTTTCAAAGATTCCGGGTATTGACGGAAGAAAGATGAGTAAAAGTTATGGAAATGCTATATTTTTGAATGATCCACCAGAGGTAGTAAGAGAAAAAGTAATGAACTATGTTACAGATATACAAAGAATTAAAAAAAGTGATCCAGGAGATCCTGAAAATCGTTGTATTGCTTTTAATTTAATAAAACTTTATTTTAGTGATGAAGAAATAAAAGAAATTATAAGAGATTGTAAAAATGCAGTTTTAGGATGTGTAGAGTGTAAAAAGAGATTAGCAGATAAAGTAATATCTGAGCTTGAAAAAATTTGGGATAAAAGATTGGAGATGGAAAAAGAAGATTGGAAAGGAATGTTATATAAAGGGGTGGAGACAGCCAGAGAAATAGCTCATCAAACTGTAGAAGAGGTTAATATCATCATTTTTAGAAAAAAGATAATATAAATTATTTTGTTTGGCCAATTAATTTTAAAAATTCTTCCTCATTAATTGTTTTAACACCGAGCTGTAAAGCTTTTTGGTATTTAGATCCGGGATCTTCTCCTACTACTACGTAGTCAACATTTTTAGAAACTGAATCTGTAGTTTTTCCTCCAAGTTCTCTTACTTTTTCTTTAGCTTCATCTCTACTCATAGATTTTAAGGTTCCAGTAAATACAAAGGTTAAACCCTCAAGAATTTTAGGTTTTTCTTCTTTTTCTTCTGCAATAAAAGTAACTCCTGCATCAAGCATTCTTTGAATAATTTTAAGGTTTTCTTCATTTTTAAAAAATTCAACTATTGATTTAGCTACTTCATAACCCACTCCAGGAATACTTAGTAGATCAGCCATAGAAGCATTCATGAGTTTTTCAAGATTTTTAAATTTTTCAGCAAGCATTTGTGCCATAGCCTCTCCTACATGTCTTATTCCAAGAGCATAAATAAATCTTCCCAAAGAGACTTTTTTGCTTTTTTGTATGGCTTCATAAAGGTTTTTAGCTTTTTTATAAGCAAACCCTGAAAGTTTCATAAAATTTTCCCATTTTAAATAATAGAGATCTGCTACATTTTGAACCAATCCTTTATCTACAAGATCTCTTGCTACTTTATCTCCAAGTCCCTCTATATTCATTGCATTTCTACTTGCAAAATGAAGAATTTTCCTTACTGCTTGGGCATAACAATTTTTGTTAGGGCATCTCCAGATAGCTTCTTCTGGTTTTTTAATAAGCTTTGTTCCGCAAATAGGACAATGGGTAGGGAAAATTATTTCTTTTTCCTGTCCAGTTCTTCTTTCTTTAATGGGCATTACTATTTCTGGTATAACTTCTCCTGCTCTTTGAACAAGCACCCAATCGCCCTTTCTTATATCTAAATTTTTAATAAAATCTTCATTATGAAGAGTTGCTCTTTCAACGACAACTCCTCCTATTTGAACAGGTTTTAATACTGCAACAGGAGTAACAGCTCCTGTTCTTCCTACCTGAAAGACTACATCTAAAAGCTGAGTGGTTACTTGAGTGGGTTGAAATTTGTAAGCAAGGGCATATCTTGGTGAACGAGCTTTAGTTCCCAATTTTTCCCAAAGAGAAAGATCATTAACTTTTATTACAACTCCGTCTATTTCATAAGGGAAAGTTTCTTTTATTCTTTCTATATAGTGATGATATTCTACAACTTCTTTTATACTTTTTGCTAATTTTACATAGGGATTAACTTTTAATCCCCATTTAGGAAGAGTTTGTAATACTTCCCATTGGGTTTTAAATTTATATCCTTCAACTTTACCTATTCCATAACAAAATATATCAAGTTTTCTTTTTGCTGTAATTGAAGGGTCAAGCTGTCTTAAAGATCCTGCTGCTGCATTACGAGGATTGGCAAAAGGAAGTTCCCCTTTATGAATCCTTTCTTCATTTATTCTTTTAAATTCATCTTTGTTCATATATACTTCCCCTCTTACATCAATACGAGGGGGAATATCTGGTGCATCTTCGGTAAACTTTCTTAATCTTAAGGGTATAGTAGGAATGGTTTTAATGTTATTAGTAACATCCTCTCCTACATATCCATCTCCTCTGGTTGCTCCTATTACTAAACTCCCATTTTCATAAACAAGTTCCATTGCAAGACCATCTATTTTGGGTTCAACAGTATATTCTATGAGGGTTTCATCAGGTAATCCTAAAAATCTTTTAATTCTTTTATCAAACTCGATTACTTCATCTTCGTTCATAGCATCATCTAAAGAAAGCATCGGTTCTGCATGGGGTACTTCTTTAAATCCTTCTGCAGGTTTAAAACCAACTCTTTGGGTTGGAGAATCAGGT
Source organism: uncultured Thermodesulfatator sp. (assembly GCA_964464535.1). Lineage (GTDB taxonomy): Bacteria > Desulfobacterota > Thermodesulfobacteria > Thermodesulfobacteriales > Thermodesulfobacteriaceae > Thermodesulfobacterium. The sequence continues at coordinate 29,427 of CAYXGJ010000008.1, forward strand.
GTGATTAATTCTGGATATATTTCTTCCAATTTTCTTAATTCGCGCATTAAAGCATCATATTCAGCATCAGAAATAACAGGAGAATCAAGAACATAATATCTATAATTGTGATATTCAATTTCTTCTCTTAATTTTTTAACTCTTTCTATTACTTCTTGGGGAATTTCTCTTTTTTCTTCTATTTCTTCAGGCATATAACCCCCTTTATTTAAATATAAAAGTTTTTTTAAAATTTTACTTCAAAAATAAGAACTTCAAACAAAGTTTTCAAATTTAATAAAATAATACCTTGCTATTTTTGGTAAAGCGTCTATAATATCTGAAATTTTCAAAGGATGGATTTTATGAAAAAGCTTTGGAATTTTCTAAGTTCAGCAAGACTTGCCATTACTTTATTTCTGATTTTAGCTTTTATTTCTATCTTTGGAACAATTATTCCACAAGGAGAACCTTTTCAATTTTATTTTATGAAATATGGTTCTTTTTGGGGAAAATTTATTCTCTTTTTAAAACTTGATGATGCTTATCATTCCTGGTGGTATATTGGAACTTTGTTTCTCTTTTTAGCTAATTTAATAACTTGTTCTATAAAAAGGTTTCCCATTAGCTGGAAACTCTATAAAAAGGATCCTTTAGAAATTAATCCAGAAAATCTACCTTATAAATATCAAATTACTTTAACGGTTAGTCCTTCTGAGATTGAAAGTTTAATTTATAACAAATTAAAATTTAAAAAAGCTGAGAAAGATTTTAATGGAAAGATTTTATTTTATAAAGATCTTAACAGGTGGGCTCATCTTTCTGTTTATTTGATTCATTTTTCCATAATAATAATAATAGTAGGTGCTTTAATAGGAGCTATTTGGGGATATAAAGGAGATATACGAATAGTGGAAGGACAAACTTCTAATACAGTTTTACCATTTAAAAGCAAAGAGCCCATCTTTTTAAATTTTTTTATAAAACTTAATAAATTTATTATAGAATTTTATCCTGATGGAACTCCAAAGGAGTATATTTCGAATATTACTGTTATAGATGGGAATCACACAGTAGATGCTCTTATAAAAGTTAATTCTCCTTTTAAATATAAGGGTTTGTCCTTTTATCAAGCAAATTATGATACTATTCCTGATTTTAAGATTAGAGTAAGGTTTAAAGGGAGAGAAAAGTTTTATACTTTAAATTCTTTTTCTCCTGTTTCTATTGATGATAGATATACTATTGCTTTAAATGATTTTGGCTCAGCTCACGGATTAATTTATGCTAAGATTATCTTTTTTGATTCTGAAACTGGTCAACAAATTCCGGGTATTATAATAAAAGGATTTCCTCATTTTAATATTCCTGTAGGGAAAGATAGATTGCAAATATTTTTAGAAGATGTAGAAAAAGTTACTTATATTTCAGGACTTCAAGTTAAAAAAGACCCTGGTGTTCCTGTTGTTTATGCAGGTTTTATTTTAATAATAATAGGACTATCAGGAGTTTACTTTTTTGAACCTAAAACTTTTTGGATATTTCTAATTCCAGAAAAAAACAAAGTTGCTTTAAATATGGGAGCTTATGCTAAAAGAGAAAGAGATACTTTAAAACTGAAACTTGAAGAAATAGGAAACAAATTAAAGGCTTTATAAATCAATAAAGATCTTGACAAAAGCCTTTAAAAATTTTATATTTGAGAATGTTTTAACTATATTTGGAGGTTAGAATGGCAAGGCATAAAAAAAGAGAAAGGGAAAGAGAAATTGAAAGAAAAAGGAGAAGAAGAGCCAAACTTGTCAAACTTCGTGCTAAGGGAATTTTTCCAAGACCAGAAGGATATGATCCAAGAGTATATTCTTATGTAGCTTATGCTGTAGCAAAGGGTATTATGAGTTTAGAAGAAGCATTAGCAAGATTAGAAAAAGCAAAGATCTCTTAAAATCGTTTTAGAAAATCTTTTAGAAGGTTCATTAATATATTAATATTCTTGTTTAATGTTTCCAGTTCTAAAGGTAGAAAACTTAATTAAAAAATTTGAGAATAAAACAGTATTAGATAGAATTTCCTTTGAATTGTATCCATCAGATATTCTTGGCATAATAGGTCCTAATGGAGCAGGGAAAAGCACTTTACTTTACACCCTTTTAGGTGTTGTTTCTCCTAATTCAGGAAAAATATATTATTTTGGAAAAGACTTCTCTAAAAATAGAAGCGAAATTCTTTATAAAGTAAGTTTTGCATCCCAATATATAAGTTTACCCTATTCTCTTACTGTAGAAGAAAATTTAAAAGTTTTTGCCCATTTATATGAAATTTTAGAAGTAAATAAAAAAATGGATGAACTTCTTAAAATTTTTAAGCTTTTTGATAAAAAGAAAATTCTTACTAGAGCGCTCTCCTCAGGAGAGATGATGAGACTTAATTTAGTAAGAGCTTTTTTAAATGATCCATCTGTTTTGCTTTTAGATGAGCCCACAGCAGGTTTAGACCCAGAGTATATAAAATATGTAGGGGAATTATTTAAAGAGTTTTCTCAAAAAAGAAAGCTTTCCATAATCCTTACTTCTCATCAATTAGGGGAGTTAGAAAAAATAATTACTAAAGCTCTTTTAATAAAAGAAGGAAAAACCCTTGCTTATGGAAGTATTAGAGAACTTTTTCAAAAATTTAAGGTGTCTTCATTAGAAGAACTTTATTTTAAGGTATTTGTTTAAATTTATGAAATTAAATATATTTAGAGCTAAAAGAGTTTGGGGAATAGTTTTAAGGCATTTATATTTATTAAAACATAGCATCAGCAGATGGATTGATCTTTTATATTGGCCTACGGTTGATTTGCTTTTATGGGGATTTATAACACTTTATTTGCAAAAAGGTTTTTATCAAGGAAGTAAATGGATATTTCAATTTTTAGGAGCTCTTATTTTTTGGAATATTCTTATTCGTGCTCAACAAGGGTTAGCAGTAGGTTTTTTAGAAGATATATGGGCAAGGAATCTGCTTCATATTTTTGTTTCCCCTTTGACAATTTTTGAATACCTTATAGGACTTTTTATATACAGTTTATTTAAAGCTTTCGTAGCCTCTTTATTAATGGCCTTTCTTGCCTTTTTTATATTTAATTTCGAAATCTGGATGCAGGGAGTAGATATTTTTCTTTTAACAGTTTGTTTAATAATTTTTGCTTGGAGTATTGGCCTTTTAACTATGGCTTTTATTCTCTTTTTTGGACAGGAGGCAGAGATTTTAGCTTGGGCATTAGCACTTTTATTTTTGCCTTTTTCAGCTGTATTTTATCCAGTAGAAGTGCTACCAGAAAGTTTTCAATCTATTGCTAAGGTTGTTCCTACATCTTATATATTTGAAACTTTTAGAGAAATTCTTTTAAAAGGTTATACTCCTTATATTTTTATTGTAAAAGCTTATTTTCTAGTTTTAATATATTTTCTTTTAAGTGTAGGAATATTTGTGATTGCTTTTAATTTTGCTAAAAAAACAGGAAAAATTACTAAAATAGGGGAATAGAAACTCTTGTTTTTTAAAATAGATTTGTTATTTTAAAATTGCTATGAAACCTATCCCTATAGAAAGGATCAGAAATTTTAGTATAATTGCTCATATTGATCACGGTAAATCTACGCTTGCAGACCGTTTGCTTGAATTTACAGGAGCTGTTTCTGCAAGAGAAATGAGAGAGCAGTATTTAGATCGTTTAGAGCTTGAAAGAGAAAGAGGAATTACTATAAAAGCTCAAGCAGTAAGGCTTTACTATCAAAGAGAAAATAGTGAGGTTTATCAATTAAATCTTATTGATACACCAGGACATGTAGATTTTACTTATGAAGTTTCAAGAGCACTTTCAGCTTGTGAAGGTGCTCTTCTTGTAGTTGATGCCTCTCAAGGAGTGGAAGCTCAAACCCTTGCTAATGTATATTTAGCCTTAGAAAATAATTTAGAAATAATACCTGTGATAAATAAAATAGATTTGCCTCAGGCTGATATTGAAAAAACAAAAAAAGAGATTGAAGACATCATAGGACTTTCCACACAAGATGCATTACTAGTAAGTGCAAAATTTGGAATAGGTATAAAAGATGTCTTAGAAGCAATTGTTAATAAAATTCCATCTCCCAGAGGAAAAAGAGAAGCACCTTTGAGGGCTTTAGTTTTTGATTCCTGGTATGATCCTTATTTAGGAGTGGTAGTTCTTGTAAGAGTTGTAGATGGTAAACTTTATCCTGGACAAAAAATAAAATTTCTTTCTACAGGTAAGGTTTATGAAATTACTAAAGTAGGAGTTTTTGCACCCGAAGCAGCAACCTTAGATTGTTTATTTGCAGGGGAGGTTGGATTTATTGCTGCAGGAATAAAAGAGGTAAGAGAGGCAAAAATTGGGGATACTATAACAGAAGCTAATGTCATTGTAAAGCCTTTACCAGGATTTAAAGAATTAAAACCTGTAGTGTTTGCAGGTATTTTTCCTGTTGATAATGAAGATTTTGAAAATTTAAAATCCGCAATAGAAAAGTTGTGGCTAAATGACCCTGCCTTTTCTTATGAAATGGAAACTTCATCAGCCTTAGGATTTGGGTTTAGATGTGGATTTCAGGGACTTCTTCACATGGAAATTGTTCAAGAAAGATTAGAAAGGGAATTTAAATTAAATCTAATTTCTACTGCGCCTTCAGTTAAATATAAAATAAGGCTTAAAAATAATAAAGAATTAGAAATAGAAAATCCTGCAAATTGGCCCGATCCAGCTTTAATTGAAGAAGTTTTAGAACCTTATATAAGAGCAGAAATTTATACTCCTAAGGAATACATAGGGTCCCTTATTAAACTTTGTGAAGAAAAAAGAGGAATACATAAAGAAATTAAATATTTAACCTCTGATAGAGCAATTCTTGTATATGAACTTCCTTTTAGTGAGATTGTTCTTGATTTCTATGATAAACTAAAGAGTTATTCAAGAGGTTATGCTTCTTTAGATTATCAATTTATCGGTTATAGACCAGGAGATCTGGTTAAAATGGATATATTAATAAATAAACAACCTGTTGATACTTTATCTCTAATTGTTCATAGAGATAAAGCTTATTACAGAGGAAGAGAACTTACTTCTAAATTAAAAGAAGTAATACCAAGACAACTTTTTGAAGTAGTTATTCAAGCAGTCATAGGAAATAAAGCAATAGCACGTGAAAGGATACCACCTTTGAGAAAAGATGTTCTTGCAAAATGTTATGGTGGAGATGTAACAAGAAAGAAAAAGCTTTTGGAAAAGCAAAAAGAAGGGAAAAAAAGGCTAAAAGCCATAGGTCATGTAGAAATTCCACAGGAGGCATTCTTAGCAGTCCTGAAAATATAATCTTAAGGAGGTTAATCTAAATGAAAAATTCTAAGAATAAACTCTGGGATTGGACTAAAAGTTTATTAATTGCCTTAATTTTAGCTCTTTTTATAAGAGCCTTTATCGTTCAAGCCTATAAAATACCCTCTGGTTCTATGATCCCCACACTCCTTATTGGAGATTATTTATTAGTGAATAAATTGGCTTATGGTATAAGAAATCCTATTAAAGATGACTTTATTTACTTTAGAAAACTTCCTGAGAGACAAGAAATTGTTGTTTTTACTTATCCACAAAATAAAAAACTTGATTTTATTAAAAGAGTTATCGGTCTTCCAGGAGATAATGTTCAAATTGTTAATAAAAAAGTTTATGTAAATGGTAAATTATTAAAAGAGCCTTATGTTCAGTTTAATGATTTAGAAATTTACCCTCAAGAAATAAGTCCCCGAGATAATTATGGGCCTATAAAGGTGCCTTCTGGGTACATTTTTGTGTTGGGAGACAATAGGGATCAGAGTTATGATAGCAGATTTTGGGGTTTTGTTCCTATTAAATATCTTAAAGGTAAGGCATTAATAATTTATTTTTCTTGGGACTCTCAGGACTTTAAAATTAGATTTAACCGAATAGGTAAATTAATTCAATAATTTAATAAATATATTAATTAAGTATTTATTTTGTTGACGAATTTAACATTTAGAAAATAATTAAATAATAAATTACATATTTAAAGGGGGTGTTAAAAAATGATAGGAATGGATATTATTGGATTTTTAATTTTATTAATTATTTCTGTGATAGTGACAGCAATTCTTCATTTTGGTTTAAAGTATTATGTTATACCTGGTTGGTATTCATTTTTGTCTAAAGTTATAGTGGGATGGATAGGAGCTTGGCTTGGGAGTCCTGTTTTTGGATATTGGGTTGAAGGTTTAGCATATAAGCAAATTTATATTATTCCTGCAATTTTAGGAGCTATAGCAGCTAATATTTTAGTTGTAGATATATGTAAAACTTTGAAAAGTTAAGCTATTTAGCAATCATTGCTCTCATTAGATCTGCTGTATTTTCTGCATGATGGGGAATACCTAAAATTAATTCAACTAATTTAAGAGTATAAAAAAGATTTAATGGATCATTTATTTTTGAAAAAATTTCTTTTTTAATTTTATTGCCAAATTCTTCTGCTAAATATTGTGAATATCTTATATTTCTTACAATTTCTTTAGCTTCATTTCTACTATTTTCGTTTCTATACAAAAGAAAATCTGCAGAATAGACAATTAAATTTTCTAAAAATTTTAGAGTTTCGATACTTTTTAATAAGAGGTCTCCCATCATTTTAAAGATTGTTTCAGGAATTTCTAAATGTTTAAAAGATAACCAATTAAGAATCTCTTCTGTTACATCAGCAATGGCATCTTGTTCTTTCAAATATAAGAAAAGTTCAAATCTTTCTACAGGAAGAATGATTCCTTTTGGAACATGTTCTCTTATATCTCTTTTTAATTGATCTGCTTCTTTTTCTATTTCAAAAATATGTTTAACAATTTCTTCAAGTTTTATATGCTCCTTTTTATTATAAGCTTCAAAAGCAAGAGAAAGCCTTTCAGCACATTCAAGAACAAGATGGGCATGTTTTTTTAATAATTCAAAAACAGGAAGTTCCTTTAAAATCACTTCTTTTATTTCTTTTACTCTCTCGATTTCTATTTTAGGGCTTTTACCTTCAACAGTAAAAATAACTCCCTCAGCAATATTGGTAGCAAGATCCCCAACCCTTTCTAAGTTTTGAACTACTACAATGTAATCTATTCCAATATCAAGGAGTTCAGGATTTCCTTTCATACAATCCTTTATTTGTTCAATGTTATCCCTTTGAAATCTGTCCACTATATCGTCATATTCAATTACAGAATAAGCTTTTTTAACATCTTCTGTTATAAAAGCATTTATGGCAGACTCTAACATATAAAGAGCTTCATTAGCCATTTCTATTATAGTTACTTGACATTGAGGTATAGGCTTTTTTCTTGTGTCATATATATCAAGCACTCTAAAAGCAATATTTACAGATTGATCTGCTATTCTTTCCAAATTTCTCGCTATATCTATAGCAGTAATTATAAATCTTAAATCTTTTGCTACCGGTTGTTGTAAAGCAATAATTTCAAGCGCAGTTTGAGATACCATATTTTCATAATAATCCACCTGATCATCAAATTCTATAACTTTTTCAGCTAGCTCAAAATTTAATTTATCTACAGCTAAAATGGCACCATTTACCATTTCATTTACAATTCCTGCCATATCTGATAAAAGATTTTTTAGAATTTGTAATTCCTTTTCTAAAGCAATTCTTGTCATTTCAAAAGCCCCCTAATTTTCAATTTTTATGCATTTTTAATATTATAAGCTTTAAAACCTAATTTTCTAAGTTTTAAAGTAAACAAATATCCAATTTCCGGTTCAGATGCCTTTAAATATATGTATTTATTTTTGTAAAGATTAAAAAATTTTTTTAATTTTTTTGTAGATCCATTTAATAAACTTTCTTTATTTTCTAAATCTATTAAAACCCAATTAGAATTTAAATTCTTTATATAATTTTCAAATTCCTCTTTTGTTAACTCTAAGGTCTTATTATCTAACTTTTTAAGCAATTCAACCCTTTTACATCTACTACAAATTTTATCTTGAGCACTTGTGATTTCTTCACACTTAATACATAAACTAAAAGATTCCTCTTTATAATTAGATTTTATGAGAGGGATTAATCTTTTAGTAAAAACTGAGAGCAATTGATACTTAATTTGTCTATTTTCTTTTTCTAATTCTGTTAAAAGTTTTTTAATCTTTTTAGGTGGTGTTATATCTGCATGGGGGCATTTAAAATTTTCAAAAGGTATTTCATTTAAAAGGGCATAATAAAAGATTTCTTTTTCAGGAGTAGTATATAAAGGCTTAATTTTTTTTATTTGATTAGGGAAAAGAGGAGGTAAGGAGGGTTGTAATTTTGCTATTCCTAAAAAATCTCCTTGGAAAAATAGGGTTAACATAGTAGAAATTATATCATCTAAATGATGTCCAGTTGCTATTACATTTAGTTCTAACTCTTTTGCAATTTTTGAAAAAAGATACCTTTTTATAGCTCCACAGGCAGAGCAAACTTTATTTTTAAAATGGGTAAAAATGAAGTCATCTATTCTATATCCTTCTCTTTCAAGCAAATTATATATAAAAAGAGGTATTTCTAAACTTTTACAGAAACTTTTAACCAAATCTTCTATTTTTTCAGAATAGTATCTAATTCCTAGATTGATAAAAATAGCATGTAGATTTATATCTGGATAAAGTTTTTTTAATACAAAAAGTAAAGTAGAACTATCTTTTCCACCTGAGAAAAAAACCCCCACTTTATTTTGTTGTTTTATCATTTTATATTTTTCAATGGTTTTTTTGATTCTATTTTCAAAGAAATTGTTGTAACAGTTTTTGCAAACTTTTATCTTTTGAGAAGAAATTTCAACTAAAGCTTTTTCTTTTTTACAAATTTTACATAAAAAGGGATATTCCTTAATTTCTAGTTCAGATTTTTCTTTTTGATTATAATATTTCATAATTTTATTTTAACCTAAATATTTTATTGTGAAAAGAAGAGTCTATTATATTTCACTTGTATTTATTGTAATTTAAGAGTAAAATATAGCTAATTTATAATGAATAAAAAATTTCTAAAAAAATTAATTTTCTGTATAGGTTTTGCTATTTTTATTTATGGATGTGCAACCAAACCTGGTCCTAATTTAGCTTCTAAGGCAGCTTTAATTCATCCTCAACAAACTAAAAAAGCAGAAGTTTTGCAATTTTTAGGTCCTCCTGTACAGATATTTACTTTTCCTGATGGAAAAGAAGAATGGTATTATTATTATAGGGTTAGAAATTTTTGGGAAAAAGTTCCAGTAGTTAAAAATTATAAAGGAGAAGATTATACAGAAGTTTTAAAAATAACTATAAAAGGAGAAGAAGTAATGGATTGCACTTATTATACTGTTTCATCTCCTAAAAAGAAATAAAGGGAGATTTAATATGAAGTCCTGTTCAGAAGCTGAAAAAGATTTATATAGAATTGCAAGAGAAAAAATGGTAGAAATTCAGATTAAAGAAAGAGGTATAAAGGATAAAAGGGTTTTAGAAGCTATGCTTAAAGTTCCTCGCCATTTATTTGTAGATGAAGCATTAAGAGACCAAGCCTACGGTGACTTTCCACTTCCCATAGGTGAAGGACAAACTATTTCGCAACCTTACATAGTAGCTGTTATGACAGAGGTTTTAGAATTAAAAGGGAATGAAAGAGTTTTAGAAATAGGTACAGGATCAGGATATCAGACTGCAATTTTAGCTGAATTGGTATTTTGGGTTTATACCATAGAAAAGTATCCCACTTTACTTGAAAGGGCAAAAAAAACACTTTTAAAACTTGGTTATAAAAATATTTCTTTTAAATTGGGAGATGGGAGTTTAGGATGGAAAGAAGTAGCGCCTTTTGATGCAATAATTGTTACTGCAGCTGCACCCCAAATCCCTCCACCTCTTATTGAACAATTATTAGAAGGAGGAAGAATAGTGATCCCTGTAGGAGATATCTATTCTCAAGTATTAATAAAGGGAGTAAAAAGAGAAGGGAAAATATATACAGAAACCTTAGAACCTGTTAGATTTGTGAAACTGATAGGCGCTTATGGATTTAAAGAATAAAAGAATAGGGATCATAGGAACCGGGATAGCAGATAAAGAGATTTATGAATTAGCTTACCAAGTAGGGAAATTACTTGCAGAAAAAGGAGCAATTATTTATACCGGAGGACTTGGAGGGGTTATGGAAGCTGCTTCAAAGGGTGCCTTCGAAGCAGGAGGAATAACAGTTGGAATTTTACCTGGTAATAAAGCTGAAGATGCTAATCCTTTTGTAAAAATTCTTGTTTTAACTGATATGGGACATGCAAGAAATGTAATTTTGATAAGATCTGTAGAAATAGTAGTTGCAATTGCAGGAGGATATGGGACTTTATCTGAGATCGCCTTAGCTTTAAAAATGTGGAAACCTGTTATAGGACTTAAAACCTGGGAAAATATTCCTGGTGTTCATTACGTTGATTCTGCTGAAGAGGTTTTGTCTAAAATTTTGGAATTCTTAAACCTTTAGAAAATATCCAAATTTTATAAACTTTTTTACTTCATAGCGATTTTTCTTCCTCAGGTTCTATATGAATAGTTACCGAAAGTTCAGGAAATTTTTCTGTAATCTTTTTTTCCAGTTCATCACATAAATTGTGAGCTTCTTTTACAGGCATGTTTCCTGAAACTGTAAGATGAAATTCTACAAATCCCTTTCTTCCAGCCCTTCTTGTTTTAAGATCATGAACATTGTGTATGATATAAGTTTCATAAGATGAATTTTTTATAGTAGTTTCTATAATCTTTTGAATAGAATCTATTTTTTCTTGAGGTAAACTTATATCAAGTAAAGCAATTATTGAATCTTTAATGATTCTACATCCTAAATAAAGAATATTTATACCTATTATTAATCCGATTAAAGGATCTATTATTAAAAATTTAGAAAAGTGAGCAATGTAAACTCCAGTTATTACTCCTGCTGTAGTTAAAACATCTGTAAAAAGATGAGAGGCATGAGAAATTAAAATAGGAGAATTTTCTTTTTTACCTTGTTTATATATATGTAAGGAAAGAATTGAATTCAGAATTATAGTAATAAAAATTAATAAAATACCAATTCTTAAGTGCGTAAAAGGTTTGGGATTTAAAAATTGTTGATAAACTTTCCAGAGTATGGAAATTGAAGCAAATAAAATAAAAAGAGCTTCAATTATAGATATAAAATATTCTAACTTTGTATAACCATAAGGATATTTTTCATCCGGTGGTTTTAAAGCAATTTTGCTTCCTAAAAATGCTATGATAGCAGAAATGATATTAACTATTGATTCCATTGCATCAGAATAGATAGCTACAGATTTAGTTATAAAAAAAGCGGTTAGTTTAAATATAAAAATTAGAATGCTTACAAAGAGACTTAAAAGAGTTAGCTTTATAGCTTTAGATTCAAGAGCGAAAAAATTACCACTCATTAATCTTTACTCCCTTTAACAGAATAAAGGGCAATTATAAAAGAAATTACTGCTATTAGAAATAGAATTATTAAATAAGAATTTTTAAAAGAATTATATAAAGCAATACTTCTTAAAGTGTGAGAGGTTATTGTAAGGGGTAAAATCTCTATAAAGGGTTTTATAAAAGAGGGAAGATTTTCTGTAGGAAAGAAAGTTCCTCCTAAAAACATCATGGGGGTTATTATAAAATTTGTTACTAAAGCCTGATCAGCATGAGATTTAATAAGCATAGCTGAAGTAAGTCCAAGACTTGCAAAAACAAAGGCATTTAAAAAAATAGCAAGAAAAAAATAAAAATTTAAATAAAATTTTACACCTGCTAAAAAAGAAATGGCAAGAATTATAAAGGTAGCTAAAAAAGCTCTTGTAACACCGCTTAAGATTTCTCCTAAAGCATAACCAAAATGAGAAACAGGAGAGGCTTGAAATTCTTCAAAGATTTTTAAATAAAAACGAGATATGTTTATTTCTACATTTATAGCAAAGGCTTGCATCATGCTTGTAGCAGATATTAAACCAGGAATAAGAAATTCTAAATAACTCTTCTCATCTATAACAATATTTTTTCCCAAACCAATTCCAAAAGCAAAAAGATAAAGAAGGGGATTTATAGAAAAAGAAAGAAGTATTCTAAAAATTCTTTTTTTAAAAAGTAATAGTTCTCTTAAATAAACAGCTAAAAAGCCTTTCATAAATTTTTTTCTATATAATTTAAAAATACATCCTCTAAACTTACTCTTCTCAAACTTACAAAATGGTCTTTACTATATTTTAGCAATTCCTTTTCAGCATCTAGTTTATCTTTAAAATAATAGGATTTTACTTTATCAGATAAATATACATCTAAAGCATAATTTCCCAAACTATTTATAAAATTTTGAGGTGTATTTATAGCTATTATTTTTCCTGAAAATATAAAAGCCACCTTATCTGCTAAATATTCGGCTTCTTCCATATAATGGGTTGTAAGGAGTATGGTTGTTCCGGTTGCCTGTATATTTTTAATAAAACTCCAGAATTTTCTTCTTATATGAGGATCAAGCCCGATTGTTGGTTCATCTAAAAGTAATAATTTTGGTTGATGCATAAGGGCTCTTATAATTAGCACTCTTCTTTTTAATCCTTCAGAAAGTTCTTTAATTCTTGAATTTTTTCTTTCTTTTAAATCAGCAATTTCTAAAAGTTCGGCTATTCTTTTTTTTATTAAAGAAAAAGGCAATTTATAAAGAAGCCCATGTATTAAAAGATTTTCTTCTACAGTAAGTTCTACATCTAAATTTATATACTGAGGAACAATTCCTATTTGAGATTTAGACCAAATAGGGTCCTCAAAAAGATTTTTTTCAAATAAATAAATTTTTCCTGAATCGGGATTAGTAAGTCCAGCTATTATCTTAATAATTGTTGTTTTTCCAGCACCATTAGGTCCTAAAAGAGCAAATAACTCTTTTTCTTTTATTTCGAAAGAGACTCCTTTTAAAGCAAGAATAGAGGGGTATTTTTTTACGATATTTTCAACTTTTAGAGCTATATTAGACATTAAGAATTAACAATATTTATGGCGGAGGAGGCGGGATTCGAACCCGCGGTACGGGTTTTTGCCCGTACATGCGATTTCCAGTCGCACCCCTTCGTCCACTCGGGCACTCCTCCAAAATAGTACTATTTACTAATTTTAAGACCTGATTTTAATTTTGCAATATTAAGAAGTTTCTACTCTAAATATGTTTTAAGCAAATTTAAAATTTTTTCTGTAGCTCCGGTTTTTTGTTTAAGGATTTGATAAGCCTTTTTACCTAATTCAGCTCTTTTATCCGGATTTTTAAGTAAATCTTCCAATATATCCTTTAATTCTTCTTCTTTTACCTGTAAACAACTACCCTTCTCCAGAAAATCCTTAATAAAAGGAAAATTTTCCATAGAGGGTCCAAAAATTACAGGTTTTTCCCAATAAATAGCTTCCAAAGGATTTTGACCTCCATGAGGAATAAAACTTCCTCCAATTATAGCAATATCAGCTATTCTATAAAGGGAACCCAAAATTCCCATTTGGTCTACTAAAATGATAAGTTTTGAAAAACCTTTTATATCTGAAGAAAGTTCACTAAATTTATAAAAACCCACTCCACTTTTTTCATCAATTATAGAATTTATAGTTTTTTCTACTTCATTATATCTTTCTGGATGTCTTGGAACAATAAAAAGAGAAGAGAGAATTGGAATTTTTAAAAATGTTTCCGTAATCAATTTTTCTTCTGGAAAATGGGTGCTTCCAGCTACAATAATAGGACGAGGAATTAAATTTTCCCATAAAAAGGAAACATAAGGTATTTCTATATCAAATTTAGTGTTTCCAGTAACTATAATTTTATCTTCAGGAGCTCCTAAATCTTTAAAACTTTCCTTGTATTTTTCATCTTGAACAGCTATTAAAGAAAAGCTTCTTAAAATTGGTTTTAAGAAAAATTTTATTTTTTTATACCTTTTAAAGGATTTATCACTAATTCTTGCATTTATTAAAAAAACAGGAATTTTTTTTGAGGATGTTAAAATCAAATTGGGCCATATTTCAGTTTCTGCAATAAGTAAAGCAGAAGGATTAAAAATTTCTAGGGTTTTTTTTATAGTAAAAGGACAATCTAAAGGAAGATAAATGATTTTAACTGGAAGGTCTTTAAATTTTCGAGAAGCTACTTGATTCCCCGTATCAGTAATAGTACTGAGCAGGACATCATACTCCTTAGCTAAACTTTTTATTAAACTTGAAATAGCAATTACTTCTCCTACAGAAACAGCATGTATCCAAATAACCTTTCTTTGTGAAATAAAATCTGTTTTAGTAAAAAAAGCTAATTTTTCCTTAAGCCATTTTTTTCTTAAATGCAAAGGTCTTTTAAAATATTCCTTAGGTAAAAATATTCCGTTAGCTAAATAATATAAAAGGGTGTAAAGTTGAAAAATCATTTTAATTTTCCTATTAATGCAATTTGGAAACTTCTCCTTTCTTTATGAAATCTTTGAGACCAGTATTTATCTTTTAAACAATAAGTACAATCTTTTGAAATCCAGATGTTACCTTTAGGAACAGAACATTCTAAAGCTTGATAGTAATTTAGTTTTTCTAAATTAAGAAAAGTTTTTTTGTTTTTAAAAAGGATAAATCTTTCTGGATTTTCAAAATTTCTCCTTATTATTTCAATTACCTCTTCTCCTATTTCATAACAGCAAACCTTAATATGAGGTCCTATAGCAATTAATATATTCTCAGGTTTAATGTCTAAGTCTATAATTTTTTGTAAAAATTTAAATAAAATTCTATTTATAGATCCTTTCCATCCTGCATGGACAGAAGCTACAAAATCAGCATATTTACTAGTTATTAGAATAGGGACACAATCTGCTGTTCTTATACCTATAAAAATATTTTTGCTAAATGTATATACAGCATCTCCTTCAATTTTAAAAAGGGATATAGAAGTTTTAGAAAATAAACTTTCTTCTAATTTAATTATTTTAGTACTGTGAATTTGTTTGGGAAAAAAGAATTTAAAAGAATTTAAAACATTTAAAGAATTGAAATTAAAAGGGTAGGGCAATTTGTGAGAAAAAACACCTAAAACAAAAATATCTTTAAAAATTGGTGGAGATATTAATTCAGTGTTAAGTAAATTTTTGAGGGTATAAAATAAACTTTTCATAACTTTTATTAGTTTATAGATTTTAAAAATTCAGCTAAAAAAATCTTAAGTTTTGCTAAGGCTTTGCCTCTGTGACTAAGTTTATTTTTTTCCTCAATTGGAAGTTCGGCTGCTGTTTTTTTATAATTGGACTCAGAAACTAAAAAAATAGGATCGTATCCAAACCCGTGGGAACCTCGCATTTCAAATCCTATAAGTCCTTCCCAAACACCTTCACTTTTTATATATTTTCCACTTGGATGATAAACTACTATAACACAAACAAAGCGAGCTTTTCTTTTTTCAAGAGGTATGTCTTTGAGAAGTTCTAAAAGTTTTTTATTATTTTCTTCATCAGTAGCATTTTCTCCTGCAAATCGGGAGGAATAAATTCCTGGTGCTCCATTTAAAATATCTACCTCCAATCCAGAATCATCTGCTAATGATAAAAAGCCAGTTTTTTCCGCATAATATTTAGCTTTAAGATAAGCATTTTCAAAAAAAGTTTTGCCAATTTCTTGAGGAGGAACTATATTGGAGAAATCTTTTAGAGTTTTTATTTCAAAATTAAAATTTTTTAAAGTTTCACTTATTTCTTTAGCTTTTCCCATATTAGAAGTGGCTATAAGTAATACTTGTTTTTTCATTCTCCCAATACCTTTCTTTGTTTTTTAATTAATTCAGAAATACCTTTAAAAGCAAGATCTTTCATAATTGTGAGATTTTCCCAGGAAAAAGGCATTTTTTCAGCTGTCGCTTGTATTTCAACAATTTTACCGGATTGAGTCATAAAAAAGTTAGCATCTACCTCTGCAATTAAGTCTTCTTCGAAATTAAGATCTAGATAATACTGATCACTTATTTTCCCTACACTTATTCCTGCTAAATAATCTAAAATTGGATCGTCTTTTATTATTTCCCTTTCTAAAAGTCTTTTTATAGCAAGTTTTAAAGCTACGAAAGCTCCTGTTACAGAGGCACTTCTTGTTCCTCCATCTGCATTTAAAACTTCACAATCTACCCACAAGGTTCTTTCTCCAATTTTAGTTAAATCTACCACACCTCTTAAAGCTCGTCCTATGAGTCTTTGAATCTCCATAGATCTTCCTTTTCTACCCATAGTTTCCCGAGGTGTTCTTTCTATAGTTGCACCAGGAATAAAAGCATATTCTGCAGTAATCCAACCTGTTCCAGTTCCTTTTAAAAAGGGTGGTACCTTTTCATCTAAAGTTATTGTACATAAAATCTTAGTATTTCCAAACTCAACAAGTACCGAGCTTAAAGGATTTTTTAAAAAATCAATTACAAAATTTACAGGTCTTAATTCATCAGGTTTTCTTCCATCAATTCTCATTTAACCTCCTATTTAATTGTTTTATCATAACAGAGTTTTAAAGCAACATTATCAAGAAGAAGTTTTACTTCAAAAGAAGAATTTATACGTTTGTTTAGGATTTCTTCCCAAATCCTTTCTCCTTCCATACAAAAATAGAAAGTTACTAAACCCTTTACTTCATTAATCAACTTTTTAAAAGAAGTATAAAGTTTTTTTCTTAAGTCTACGAAATAACGTTTTTTTCCATCTAAACCTTCTATAAATTCTTGTGAATAGATTTTGGTTTTAGGAAACCTTTTTTCTGCTATAAATTTTAATTCCTTAGAGTATCTTAAGGTTCCAAGGCTGATCCAGGCTATTTTTTCAGGAGGTATATAATTTAAAATTCTTTCTAAAACTTGAGGATACTCTTTTTCTGCGTCTTCATAAAAAACAATAGGATCAAAATGAAAGGCTACTGTAAATCCAGAGTCAATGGCTTTTTTAGCACTTTCAAGTCTTTTTTCTAAAGTTGCTGTTCCTTTTTCTTCTTCCTTTATAATTTTTTCCGTATTTACAGACCAAGCAAAAATAATCCTTGGATCTGGTTTAAATTTAGAAAAATAATTTTCTGAAATAGCTATTTTAGTCTTTAGTTCAAGCACAGCTAAAGGATCTTTTTCTTTCCAAAAGTTTATCAAAATTTCAGAAACATTACCAATAGATTCTAAAGCCATGCTATCAGCAAATTCTCCTGTTCCAATTCTTAAAACCTCTTTTTGTTTTTTATGTTCATCTAAAACTTTTTCCAATTCTGGTAATCCGTTCTCTATTAAATTTGCCCAAATTTTAAGCCCTGGTCTATTTAAATAAGCTTGTAATATACAATAACTACAATCTAAGGGACAACCTTCTCCGAAGTGAAAAATCTTATATCCACAACAAAAATAAATTTTGGTTCCTGGACAATCTCTAAAAAAATTACCTTTATAATTAATTAGAAAAAGTCTTTTTTTACCTAAGGAAATAAGTTCATAAAAGGGTTTTTCTTCCCATTTAAAATTTTCATAAGAGGTTATTATTTTTGCAGAATAATTTTTAAGGATATTTTTAGTTAATTGAAAAGGGAGAGCAGATTCTTCAATAAAAATTTCCATTAATTAAGTAAACTTTATAGATAATTTTGAATTAAAACTTCTGCAATTTGGACTGCATTAGTTGCAGCCCCCTTTCTAAGATTATCAGCAACTACCCAAAGATTAAGTCCATTTTCTATAGAAAAATCTTCTCTTATTCTTCCTACAAAAACTTCGTCTCTTCCAGCAACTTCAATTTGAAGGGGATAAAGTTTTTCGCTAGGATTATCAAATACTATCACTCCGGGAGCTTTTTCAAGAAGTTCTTTTGCTTTTTGTGCGGTAATTTTTCTTTCTGTTTCCACATTTACAGATTCAGCATGTCCATAAAAAACTGGAACCCTTACAGTGGTTGCAGTGATTCTCATATTGGGATCTTCCATAATTTTTTTGGTTTCTTCAATCATTTTCATTTCTTCCTTAGTATATCCGTTGGGAAGAAATATATCTATATGGGGGACACAATTAAAAGCTATAATTTGAGGAATATATTTAGGAGGCGGTATTAAGGTTCCTTCACACCAAGCTTTTACTTGAGCTTCTAATTCATTTATAGCTTTTTGTCCTGCTCCTGAAACTGACTGATAAGTACTAACTACAACCCTTTTAATTTTTCCGTAGTCATGTAGAGGTTTTAAAGCAACTACCATTTGAATAGTGGAACAATTGGGATTAGCAATAATTCCTTTATTTTTGTATTCTTTAACTGCATGGGGATTTACTTCTGGAACAACTAAAGGAACTTCAGGATCCATTCTCCAAGCACTTGAATTATCAATAACTATAACACCATCTTTTGCAAAAAGAGGTGCATAATCTAAGCTTCTTTGAGCTCCGGCAGAAAATAAAGCTATATCTAATCCTTTAAAACTTTTAGTTTCTTCTAATACTTCTACTTCAATTTCCTCCCCTTTAAAGGAAAGTTTTAAACCTTTTGATTTAGGAGAAGCAAAAAGTCTTAAATTTTTAACAGGAAAGTTTCTTTCTTCTAAAACAGTAAGCATCATTCTACCAACTGCCCCTGTTGCTCCAACTATGGCTACATTATATTCTTTCACTTTTAGCCTCCTTTTATCAATAGCTAAGTTTTAAAAAGCTATCATATAACTAAAAGATTTCAAGAGTTTTTAAACTGAGTCTTAAGTAACAAAAAGTAATCTTAATATCATTAATCAGAGACTTTACAAAATTAATATTTATGTTAATTTAATAACCTAAATTTTAAATTTTTAAAATAAAAAGTAGCACAAAAGGAGGATATTGAAATGGAAAAATTAGCACGTTTTGGTATTTCCATACCTGAAGAGCTTTTAAAAGCTTTTGATGAATATATAGAAAGAAAACACTATGCTAATCGTTCAGAGGCAATTAGAGATTTAATAAGGCAAAAGTTAGTGGAGGAAGAATGGAAAGAATCAAAAGAGGAAGTTGTAGGGATAATAACTTATCTATATGATCATCACAAGCGGGAACTTACTGATAAATTGATTGAAATTCAGCATGAGCACTATAATAAAATTATTACTACTCAGCATATTCATGTAGATCATGAGAGATGCTTAGAGGCAATTATGGTAAAAGGAAAGGCAAACGAGATAAAAGAACTTGCTGATAAAATTCAAGCACAAAAAGGGGTTCTTCATCTTAATTTAGCCCTAACAACTCTTGGTAAAAGTTTACCCTCTTAAAATTTTTAATCTATTAATTCAAAATTGATATAAAATCTTTTCAAATCAACTTCTTTAACCTTAACTTTAACTTTTTGTCCTAATTGAAAAATTTTTCCTGTATTTTTTCCTATAAGAGCTATTCCTTTTTCATCAAGACTATAATAATCATCTTTTATGTCAATTAATTTTATTATCCCATTTACCAGATATTCTTCCAAATCTACAAAAAAACCAAAAGCAGTAATTCCTGTAATAATTCCGTGAAAGACTTCTCCTATTTTGTCTTTCATAAAGAAAGCCTGGAATCTTTTCAATATATCTCTTTCAGCTTCCTCTGCTATTCTTTCTCTTTCAGATAAAAATTTACCCATTATTTCTAATTCCTCCTCTTTATAAGGAGGTTTTTTATTTCTCAAAGTTCTTTTAAGAGTTCTGTGAACAACTAAATCAGGATACCTTCTTATGGGGGAGGTAAAATGACAATAACAGGTAGAGGCAAGACCAAAGTGTCCTACATTTTCTGGAGAATACCTTGCTTGTTTAAGAGATCTTAAAAGAAGAGAATTAAATAAATAGGCATAAGGTTTTCCACTACACTTTAAAATAAGCTCCTGAAAAAAATGAGGAGTTAGTTCTTCTGGATGATTAATATCTATTCCATAAGCTAAAAATATTTCAGAAAGTTGTTTAAATTTATTTGGATCTGGCTTTTCATGAATTCTATAAAGAAAAGGATATCCCCTTTTAGTTAAATACTCTGCTACAGCTTCATTAGCAGTTATCATAAAATCTTCTATAAGCATATGAGCTAAATTTCTTTCTCTTTTTACAATATTTTCCACTTCTCCTTTCATATTTATAATTACTTCTGGTTCAGGAAGGTCAAAATCAAGACCTCCTCTTTTAAGTCTTTTTTCTCTCAAAATAAAAGAAAGTTCAGCTGCAACCTCTAACATAGGATATAGAGCTTCATATTTTTGAATAACCCTTTTATCTTTATCCACTATCATTTTTTTTACTTCTGTATAAGTTAAACGGGCATGGGATTTTATAACAGCTTCATAAAAATTTTGCTTAATAATTTCTCCATCTTTGGTAAAATCTATTTCTACAACCATAGCAAGACGTTCAACTTTTGGGTTTAAACTACAAAGATAATTAGAAAGTTTTTCTGGAAACATAGGGACAACCATATTAGGGAAATAAACACTTGTTCCCCTTAAATAGGCTTCTCTGTCTAAAAAAGTGTTTTTTAAAACATAATGAGCTACATCAGCTATAGCTACCCAAAGTTTGTAACCCTTTTTAGTTTTCTTTACACAAACTGCATCATCAAAATCTCTTGCGTTTTCTCCGTCTATGGTAACAAAAGGAATTTTTGTAAGATCTACCCTTTCTTTTTTATCTTCAAATTTTACTTCATCTGGTATTCTTATAAGTTCCTTTTGAACTTTTTGGCTCCAATAATGGGGAAGGTCATAAGCATAAATTACAGCCCAGGTATGAGTTTCTAATTCTTGAGGATCTCCGAGATCTTTAATTATTTCTCCAACAGGAAGTCCAAACTCTGAAGTATTTTGAATAATTTTTGTAACTACCAAATGGTTTTTTTTAGCTTCTTTAAGCCTCTTTTTAGGAATATAAATTTCAAAAGGAAACCTTGGATCCTCTGGTTCAACAAAAAAATGTTTTCCTCTTTTAACTAAATATCCAACAATATTTTTTCTTTTTCTTTCTATAACTTTAACAATATTTCCTTCAGGTCCCTTAGAAGTAACTCTTTCAATCCTTGTAAGAACTATATCACCATTTAAGGCATTTTTAATTTTTCTCGGAGGAATAAAAATTGTTCTTCCATCTTCAGTTTCCACAAACCCAAAACCATCAGGATGTACTCTTAGTTTTCCTTGATAAATAGGAAAGGTTTCCGAAAGACCATATTTTCTTCCTTTTAATTGGATTATTTTCCTGCTCTCAAGCAGATTTTTAATAGCAATTCTTATTTCTTTTCTTTTTTCAGAAGGCACATGCAAAAAATGATAAATATCTCTAAGAAAAAGAAAGCTTTTTTGCTTCCTTAAAAGAGAAAGAATTTTTTCTTCTAAATCATTGAGGGACTTTTTTTTCTTTTTTGAAGACATGAAAAATTATAAATTAATTAAACTATTTAAGATCTAAATATTGAATAGCCTTTTCCAAATCTTCCTCTGGAACAGTTATATGAAGTCCAGATTTAGGACCTTTTCTTATTAAAACTCTAAGATCTTCTGCAGAAGTAATGTTTTTTTCTGTTATCATATTTTCAAGACTTTTGGAACCTTTGTGGCATTTTAAACATTTAAAATCCTTTGGTTTTTCTTCTGCTGGATTAGAGTAAACATCCTTACTATAACCATTAAAAATAATTAAACTACCTATAAAAAGTATTATAAGAATTATACCCATAATAAACTTTTCCATTTTGTTTTTCATTATTAAAATTAAATAAAATTAAACTTACTTGCTAAAAATTTTTTGTCAAGGCAAAAGGTTTAATAAATCTTTTAAATTTTTAATAAAAGCTTCATTTTCTTCTGGTAAACCTATAGAAATTCTCAAAGCATTAGGAAATCCATAAGCTTTTAAAGGTCTTAATAAAAATCCCCGTTTAAGAAATTGCTCATATAAAAAGTCTGCCTTTTCTCCAAAATCAACCATAATAAAATTAGCCTGAGAAGGATAGACCTTAAATCCAAGATTTGTTAACTTTTCTGTTAAATATTTTCTTCCTTCTTTTACCAAATTTATACTTTTTTCTATATATTCTTTATCTTCAAGAGCTGCTAATCCAGCTTTATAAGCTAAAACATTTATATTAAAAGGTTGTCTTACCAAATCAAGCACTTTAGAAAGTTCTAAAAAGGTTATTCCATAACCAAGTCTTAATCCAGCAAGTCCAAAGGCTTTAGAAAAAGTTCTAAGAATTAAAACCTTATAACCATCCTTTAAAAATTCTATTCCCAAAGGTACAGAAGAGTCTTCTATAAAATCTCCGTAAGCTTCATCTATTACTATCAATACATGAGAGGGAATTTTTTCTAAAAAATTTTTCCAAGATTCCCTATTTAAAACACTTCCAGAGGGGTTGTGGGGATGATCTAAAAATATAATTTTTGTTTTTTCCGTAATACTTTTAAAAATTTCATCAAAATTGTGTGTTAATTTTTCAGTTAAAGCTATAGTTTTTATTTTAACTCCATATATTTGTGCAAATTTTTCATACATTAAAAAGCATGGCTTACTTATAATTATTTCTTCATTAAACTCTATTAAAGCTTTAAAAAGAAAATCAATTATTTCATTTGATCCATTTCCTAGTATAATTTGTTCAGGCAAAACATCCCATTTCTCTGCCAAAGCTTCTTTGAGTTTTCTATAGCTTGCCTCAGGATAGTAATTAATTTGAGAAAGAGAACCCTTAAGTACATCTAATACTTTGGGAGAGGGACCTAATGGGTTTTCATTAGAATTCATTTTATATATTTTCCCGGAAATACATAGTTCTTTTTTTAGCTCCTCAACAGTTTTTCCAGAAGGGTAGGGTTTAAGGGATTTTAAATGAACTTTAATCGACATTTTTTAATGTTTAAAATCCCAATTTTGCAAGTTCTAAAGTTTTATCAATTTGAGATTGTAAAGAAGGCGGTATTCCTTCTATTTTAATAGTTAAAAATCCTTTTACAATAAGGGAAATTGCTTCCTCTTCACTTAATCCTCTTGCCATAAGGTATTCTACCTCTTCTTGAGCTATCTTACCTACTGCAGCTTCATGAGTTAATTCTACATCGTAAAAATAACTGTCTAATTCAGGGATAGCTCTCATAATTCCCTCATCAGATAACATAAGCCCTTGACACTCAAGATGCCCTTTTACTTTTGAAGTTTTAGCTATAATTTTACCTCGAGCAATATTTTCACCTCCATAGACTACATTACGAGAAATTATTTCTGTTCTTGAGTTTTCTGCTTCTAAATGAACTTCTCCACCTATATCTACATAAGAACCAGGATGATTTGCAATTATGGAAATAAAAGAAGCCTTTGCATCCTTTCCTATTAAACGGCAGACAGGAGCCATCTGAATATTCTTTACAGGAAAAAGACTAACATAAGTAGAGATATAAGTCCCCCCTTCTTCTACGATAATACCTGTTCTTGGTCTTACATTTGTTTTTTCTCCCCATATATGAAGCATAGTAAAAGTTAATTTGCCTCCTTTTTTAACATAAAATTCAGATATACCTATATGAAGTGCTGAGCCTATATGAGGATGAACTGAACAAGAGGTAATTAAATTAAGTTCTGCTCCTTCTTCTACAATTACGATATTATGAACTTTTTGAGCTATATTTTCAGTTCTTATATAAAGGCAGGTTTGAACAGGATATACTAATTTATGATTAGGTAAAACTCTTATAAAATAGCCATCATCTAAATCTTCAGCCACAGCTTTTGTAAATTGATCTTTTTCAGGGGAAACGGCTTTCCAGTAATAATCTCCAATCCAGTGGTAATTTTTTAAAGCTTTAGTGATAGGTAAAATTTCTAAACCTTCTATTCTTTTTCTACAAAGAAGAGGTACTGCATCTATTTGAACATACTCTCCTTCTCTTTTTAGTCCCTCATCTAAACCAAGAAGGTTAAGACGTTCTTTTTCTTCTTCATCAAGTTCAGCAAGGTCTTTTGGTTTAGGTGCTTCTTTAGCTGATTTAAATTCTTTTAAATCTACTATCTTTTCTTCCATAAATCCTCCAAAGATTTAAACTTAAATCAGTTTAATTCTTTTTAAGCATTTTTTACATTCTTCATATCCATATTTTTGGATACCCTCAAATATTTCTACAGGATTTCCTTGACAATAAATTTCCCCATCCATAATTACATATCCAAGATCAGCAGCCACATATTGAAGAATAAACCCTGTATGAGTAATTATTAAACCACTTTTATTTCTTGGTTTATGAGGAATATCTTTTTGTAAAAGTCTTTTAATCATGTTTCCAATTAATTGTATATTCTCTACATCAACTCCTGATTCTGGTTCATCAAGTAAGGCTAAATCAGGATCTTGTATTAAAAGTTGAAGAAGTTCACTTTTTTTAAGTTCTCCTCCGGAAAACCCTTTATTTACTTCTCTATCAAGGAAATTTTCAAATTGAAAAGTTTGTGCTAATTCTTCAATCTTTACTTTATTTTCTTTAGCACAAAGTTTTAAAATATCCCTTAGCTTTACTCCTTTTAATGTAGGTGGTCTTTGAAACATTATCCCTATACCCCTTTTTGCCCTTTCATAAGGAGGAAGCTCTGTTATATCTTCGCCTTTAAAATAAATTCTTCCATGTTTAATTTTATATGCAGGGAATCCCATAATGGTCATAAGAAGTGAAGTTTTACCTGAACCATTTCTTCCAAATATTATATGAGTTTGTCCTATAGGAAGGGTCAAATTAATTCCTTTAAGAATTTCTTTACCTTCAACTTCTACCCAAAGATCTTTAATTTCTAAAAGTTTTTCCATTTTGAACCCCTTATTTAAGCTGATTTTAATTTTTATTATAATACACTTTTAAAAAATTTTTACTATTATGCTAAACAATTTTTAAAACTTTTTAAATTGGTGAGCAAAGTAGGTAAGTAATTTTATCTTGAAAAATTTAGGTTATATTCTAAACTTTAAAAACCAAATTTCAAAAATTTCGAGGAGGAATTAGGTTTATGGGAAGGTTAGAAGTTGATATTGATTCTTCAGCACCGATTATTATTGAAACAGGTGAATACGCCAATTTTTCTGATGGGGCAGTAATTGTTAAACAAGGAGATACCGCAGTTTTAGTTACTGCAGTAATGGGAGAAAGTTTAGTTGAAGGGGTAGATTTTGTTCCTCTCTCTGTTGATTATAGAGAACAATCTTCTGCATGGGGGAAAATTCCAGGAGGATTTATAAAAAGAGAGGGAAAACCAACTGATAGAGAAGTTTTAGTTTCTCGTCTAATTGATCGTTCTATAAGACCTCTTTTCCCTGAAGGTTTTTTTTATGATGTAGTAGTAACAGCTTTAACTCTATCTGCTGATGATAAATTTGATCCTGATGTTCTTTCCATTATAGGAGCTTCTATAGCATTACATATTTCTAGAATCCCTTTTGAAGGTCCTTTGGCAGGTGTAAGGATTGCAAGAGTAGATGGAGAGTTTTTAATAAATCCTACCTATGAAGAAAGACAAAAGGCAGATTTAGATTTAGTGGTAGCCTGTTCTAAAGATGCAATTATTATGGTTGAAGGAGGAGGAAAAGAGGTTGAAGAAAAGATTATTATAGATGCCCTTTATTTAGCTTTAGAAAAATGTCAAGCCTTAATAGAAGCTCAGGAAAACTTAAGAAATCAAATAGGTGTGCCAAAAAAAGAAATAGAGGCTCTTAATTTATCAGATGAATTAATAAATGCGTTAAATGAATTTTGTTATGACAAAATAATAAAAGCTTTAGAAATTCAAGATAAGAAAATGAGAAAAGAAGCGCTTAATAAAATTTTAGAAGAGTTTATTTCAAGTTTAGAAAATCAAGAGGTTAATAAAATAGCTCTTAGTTATTTTTATAAAAAATTAGTTAGTAAAATTTTAAGAAAAAAACTTTTTGAAGAAGGAAAAAGAATTGATGGGAGAACTCCTGATGAGATAAGACCAATAGAGATAAAAATTCATCCCTTTGAAAGACCTCATGGAAGTGCCATTTTTACTAGAGGGCAAACTCAAGTATTTGCTACTGTTACTTTAGGTTCTCCTGAAGAAGCACAAATGATTGAAAGTATTTATGAAGGGGGGACTCCTAAAAGATTTATGCTCCATTATAATTTTCCACCTTTCTCAACAGGAGAACCTAAACCATGGGGACCACCAAGAAGAAGGGAAATAGGACATGGGGCTTTAGCTGAAAGAGCACTTGAGCCTTTTATTCCGCCAGAAGATGCTTTTCCTTATATTATTAGAATTGTTGCTAATGTTCTTGAATCTAATGGTTCATCTTCTATGGCAACTGTGTGTGCAGGTTCTCTTGCTCTTTTTGATGCAGGAGTCCCTATAAGTAAACACGTAGCTGGAATTGCAACGGGACTTGTTATGGAAGGCGATAAACATATTATCTTAACAGACATCTTAGGAGAAGAGGATCAACTGGGAGATATGGATTTTAAAATCGCAGGGACAAAAGAAGGAATTACAAGTATTCAAATGGATATAAAAATAAAAGGTTTAAAAAAAGAAATTATGGAAGAAGCATTACTAAAAGCTAAAAAAGCCCGTTTGTTTATTTTGGAAAAAATGTATTTAGCTATTCCAGAGCCTCGAAAAGAACTTTCACCTTATGCTCCTAAGATTGAAATTATTACTGTTCCAGAAGACAAGGCATTTCTAATTATAGGTCCAGGAGGAAAAACTGTAAAAGAAATAAGAGAAAAAACTAACACTGTGATATGGGTTCATGATGGAGGAAAGATTTCTATTACTGGAAAAACAAAAGAAGATATAGAAGCAGCTAAAAAAGAAATAGAGACTATAATTGCTGAAATTGAGATAGGTAAAATTTATGAAGGAAGGATAACAAGAATAGAACCTTACGGACTTTTTGTTGAGGTATTTCCTGGTAAAATAGGGCTTTTGCATATTTCTAAAATGGAAAATCCTCCCAGAGATTTAAAATCAGCTTATAGTATTGGAGAAAAAATAAGAGTAAAGGTTTTAGAATTTGATGAGCTCGGAAGACCAAAATTTACTACAAAATTTGATGGTGAGGAAAGTTTAACAGATGAAAGAGGAGGTCCAATACTTTAAAAAAGTCGAAGAGACCTATCAATTTTTAAAAGAAAATGCCCCTTTTATTCCTGATATAATCATTACTTTAGGAACTGGTCTTTCTTCTCTCGGAGAAAAGACGGAAAAAGTAAAATCAATTCCTTATAAAGAAATTCCAAATTTTCCTATTTCTACAGTAGAAACCCATAAAGGTGAACTTATTTTTAGTTATTTAGAAGATAAAAAGGTAGCTATTTTGCAAGGAAGATTTCACTATTATGAAGGTTATTCTGCCAAAGAATTAACTTTTCCTTTAAGAGTACTTACTCTTTTTAAACCAAAAATTTACATAGTTTCCAATGCTGCAGGAGGATTAAATTTAAGTTTTAAAGCTGGTGATATAATGGTTATAAAGGACCATATAAATTTAATTCCAGATAATCCTCTTAGAGGAATAAATAATGAAGCTTGGGGACCAAGATTTCCTGATATGTCATGTGCTTATGATTTTGATTTAAAGGAATTATTTAAAAAGGTTTCTCAAAAACTTAATGAGCAAGTAAAGGAGGGAGTTTATGTAGCAGTTCCTGGTCCAAGTTTAGAAACGCCTGCTGAAACAAGATTTTTACGTATGATAGGAGCAGATGCAGTTGGAATGTCTACAGTTCCTGAAGTAATAGTGGCTGTTCATGCAGGACTTAAAGTTTTGGGAATTTCAGTTATTTCTAATGTTAACGACCCTGACAATTTCAAACCTATTCTCTTTTCTGAAGTGGTAGAACAATCTAAAAAAACAGAAAAAAGATTAGAAAAAATAATAAGGGCGTTTATAAGGGAACTAAAAATTTAAAATGGAAAAACTACTTATAAGTTATACACCTTTTGAGACAAGAGTTGGTCTTATAGAAAATAATCAATTGGTAGAATTTTATGTGGAAAGACCTTCTGAAAAAGGATTAGTAGGAAATATATACAAGGCTAAGGTTGTAAGAGTTGTTCCAGGTATTAATTCAGCATTTTTAGAACTTGGTTTATCAAGAACTGCCTTTCTTTTTGGTGACGATATTATGCCTCCAGGTGAAGTAGATTGGGATAAAGAAGGCATAATGATTACTCACTTACATGAAATTCTTAAAGAAGGACAAGAGATTTTGGTTCAAGTAATAAAAGAGCCTATAGGAAACAAAGGAGCAAGGGTTTCAACTAATCTTACCTTACCTGGGCACTACTTAGTTTATCTTCCCTATATGAACTATATAGGTATTTCAAGGAAAATTAATAATGAAAAGGATCGCAAAAGATTAAAAGAAATATTGGATAATATAAGACCTCTCAATACTGGCTGGATTATAAGAACTGCTGCAGTTGAAGCTTCTGAAGAAGATTTAAAAATTGAAATGGAATTTTTATTAAATTTTTGGCAGGAAATAAAAGAGAAGGCAGAAAAAGTAAAAGCTCCAGCTCTTATTTATGAAGAATTAAATATTGCTTTAAGAGCAATAAGAGATCTTTTTAATAAACAAATTTCGGCCATAATAGTAGATAATAAAGAATTTTATGCAAAAATTAAAAATTTTTTAGAGAAGTTTTTTCCTCATCTGGTTCCTTATGTGGAACTTTATGAAGGACATGAAGATATTTTTACAGCGCATGGAATACAAATAGATATTAAAAAAATACTCTCCCGAAAGGTATGGTTAAAATCAGGTGGTTTTATTGTAATTGAACCTTGTGAAGCTTTTACTGCTATTGATGTTAATACAGGAAGATATACAGGAACAAAAGAACTTGAGGAAACAGTTTTTAAAATAAATTTAGAGGCTGCTGAGGAAATTGCCTATCAATTAAGGCTCAGAAACATAGGAGGACTTATTATTATTGACTTTATAGATATGGAAAATCCTGAGCATCAAGATTTGGTTTTACAAACACTGAAAGAAGTTTTAAAAAAAGATAAAGCTAAACACAGTATTTTACCTATTTCTTCTTTTGGGATACTTCAAATGACAAGAGAGAGAAAAAGAGAATCCCTTTATCAAATATTTTACGAAACTTGCCCCTATTGTTCTGGCGAAGGAAAAATAAAAAGCAAAAGAACTATTTATTATGAAATACTTAGAAAAATTATGAAAATGGGTCCCCAGGTTAAAAATAAAAAAGTTGAAATAGAGATAAATCCTGAGCTTTCTGAGATAATAGGAGAAGAAATTCAATATTTAGAGGGTCTTGAAAAAAAATATAACTTTACTGTTATTTTAAAACCAAATAAAGAGTTTCCTATTTGGGAATATAAATTTCACATTGTATAAGTAAATTTATGAAAGATTTTGCAATATTTTTAGATAGAGACGGAACTATTAATGAAGAAGTGGGTTATATTAATCACCTTTCTCGTTTAAAGATTCTGCCAGGAGTAGCAGAGGCTTTAAAACTTCTTAAAAATTATGGATTTAAGTTAATTGTGGTTAGTAATCAAAGTGGACCTGCAAGAGGTTATTTTCCAAAAGAGTTAGTTTTTGAGACAAACGAACTCTTACAAAAAAGACTTAAGAAAAAAGGTGTTTCTATAGATGATTTTTTTATTTGTTTTCATCATCCAGAGGAAAATTGTTCTTGCAGAAAACCTAAACCTGGTCTTATATTACAAGCTCTAAAAAAATACTCTATAGACCTTGAAAAGTCTTATTTAATAGGAGATAAAATTATAGATATAGAAACAGCAAAAAATGCCGGAATAAAAGGAATCCTTGTTTTAACAGGATATGGAAAAGGAGAACTTAAATATGTAGCTCCCCAAAAGGGAATTACTCCCTATTTTGTAGCAAAAGATCTTAAAGAAGCTGCTGAATTTATCATAAAGGATTGTTTTAAGAAAAAGTGAAAATTTTAATAGTAAAGCTTTCAGCTTTAGGAGATGTAGTTCAGACTTTACCTTCTTTAAGTTTATTAAAAAAAGTTTTCCCAAAATCTAAGATTGATTGGGTTGTAGATAAAAGAAATGCTGAAATCTTAGAAAAGCATCCTTATATTAATAAAATTTTAGTTTTTTCAAATAATACTTTTTTCTCTCTTAAAAACTTTAAAAAATTTTTAAAAGATTTAAGATCAGAAGAGTATGATGCAGTTATAGATTATCAAGGGCTTTTAAAAAGTGGAATTATTATAGGATTAAGCAAAGCTAAGTATAAAATTGGATTTGCAAATCATAGAGAAGGGAGTCCCATTTTTTATAACCTTAAACTACCTCCTTATGATAAAAATTTACATGCAGTTAAAAGATACATTCTTCTTACCAAAAAAGTAATTGAAATTTTAGGAAAAGCAAAGGAGTTGAACTATTTTGAAGAAATCCCAGAGCCAATTTTTTCTTCTGAAATATTAAATAAAAACCTTAAATTTATCCAAAGACCCTATATAGTTTTTGTTCCTTCTGCTCGTTGGGAAACTAAATGGTGGCCTTTTTCAAATTGGGAAAGACTTATAGAGCTTTGTAAAGATTTAGCTAAAAAATTTGATATATTCATTACAGGGAGCTTGTTAGAGACAGAACTTAAAATATGGGCAGAAGATATGGAAAAGAAATATCCTTATATTTATTCTTTAGTTGGTAAACTTTCTTTAAAAGAACTAGTAACCCTAATAAAAGATTCAAATGCCTTAGTAAGTGTTGATACAGGTCCTATGCATATAGCCTCAGCATTAAAAAAGCCTGTCATAGCTTTATTTGGACCAACCTCTCCAGACAGAACAGGCCCTTGGGCTGGAGATTTTAAAATTATTAAAAGTCCTTTATCCTGTAGCCCTTGTTTTAAAAAGGAGTGTAAAGACTTGAGGTGTATGTTTGAAATCAAGCCTGAAGAAGTAAAAAATGCTTTGAAAGGAGTTCTTATAAAAAACTATTCTCTGTGAAAGGTCTTATAAAGCTCTTGGTAAAGAGAAGATTTTTCCAATAATTCTTCGTGAGTTCCTTCAGCTACAACTTTTCCTTTATCAAGGACAACAATTTTATCTGCTTTTTTAACAGTTGATAAGCGATGAGCAATAATAATAATAGTGTGTTTATCTTTTAATTTTTCCAAAGCTTGATGAATAGCAATTTCTGTTAAACTATCCAGTTGGCTAGTAGCTTCATCAAGAATAATTATAGGAGGTTTTTTAAGAAAAGCTCTTGCTAAAGCTAATCTCTGTTTTTCTCCTCCAGACAAACTCAATCCATTTTTTCCAATAATGGTTTCGTAGCCCTGAGGGAACTTTTCAATAAATTCATGAGCCATAGCTAATTTACAAGCCTCTATTATTTCTTCTTTTGTAGCAGAAGGTTTTACCATTATTAAATTGTCCCAAATTGAAAGATTAAAAAGAAAGGGTTCTTGTAAAACCATTCCAAAAAGATTTCTTAAGCTTAGAATATCAAATTCCTTTAAAGATATATTATCTAAATAAATATCTCCTTCTTGGGGATCATAAAATCTTGGAAGAAGAGAAACTAAGGTGGTTTTACCTGCTCCACTTGGTCCAACTAAAGCTATAATTTTATTAGCAGGTATAAATAAATCAATTTTTTCTAAAGCAAGTGGCAATTGAGAAGAATATCTAAAGGATACATCTTTAAAAAGGAAACCCTTAGAGGGAGCAAAAGCTTTTAAGGTTCCTCCCTTTTCTTCGGGTAATTCAAAAATTTCTTGTATTCTTATCCAGGCACCTTGAATTTCTTTTAAACCAGTGTAAGACCTTGCAAGTTTTCTGAGAGGATTAAAGATAAGAAGGATAGCTGTTAAGATGGAAAGGAAAGCTCCGGGAGAAAGAGAGCCCTTTATAATTAAAAAACCTCCATAACCTATAACTAAAGCACCTCCAAATCCTGTCATAATATCTACTAAACTTTTAGAACTTTCTCTATATTTGGTAATTTTTAAGCTCCATCTATAAAATTTATTTAATTCCTTTAAAAAAAGGTCTGATAATTTTTCATAGGAGCCACTTATCTTTATTTCCTTTATTCCTCTCGTTATTTCATTCATTTTTTGAGTAAGTTCTCCCGTAGCGCTCTGAGCAAGTTTTCTTGCCTTTCTTGTTTTTACTCCTAATCCCTTAGCCCCAAAAATGATTATAGGAATAGTTAATAAAGCGACCAGAGTTAGATCCCATTTTTGATAAAAAGCAACTCCTAATAAAGTTAAAACAGTTAAAGTTTCCTTAAAAAAAGTTTGAAAGTTATCTCCTAAAATAGGCTCAATTTGCGATGTATCATTTATTACTCTAGAGATAGTTTGACCTTCTCCATATTTAGTTAAATATTCTACGGGAATGGAAAGACATTTTTTAAAGAGATCAAGCCTAATAAGATTTACCATTCCTGTGGAAACCTCTTTCATTAAATAAGTCTGAAGAAGAGAAAAACTTCCTATAAAAGTAAAAACTAATATAAGAAAGAAAGGAATCCATTTAAAATATTCATAATGTTTTTCTATAAAAACATAATTAAAAATAGGTTTTATAGCCCAGGTGCTAAAACCTGTTAATGCAGAGGCAAGAAAAGCAAAAAATAAAGCAAGGAAAAATTTTTTCCAAAAAGGTTTTAAATAGTGTAGAATTTTTTTTATGAAAAAAAGAAGTTCCAAAGAAAACCTATCTCCTAAATTTCTTTAGCAAGTTTCATAAGTCTTGCAATTCTATCTTCAATAGGAGGATGGGTAGAAAATAATTTAAATAAACTTTTTCCTGATAATGGATTTACAATATACATCTGGGCATGAGCAGGGTTTACATCTAAAGGATAAGCTCTATTCCAATTTTCTAATTTTTCAAGAGCCCTTGCTAAGGCTCCCGGATTTTTAATAATCTTAGCTCCTGTTTCATCAGCTAAAAATTCTCTGCTTCTACTTATAGCAAGTTGAATAAGGGTTGCAGCTATAGGAACAATGATGATAGCAATAAGAGTTGCGATAAGACCGATGGGATTACCTCTATCTTCTTCATCTCTATGAATCCCTCCAAACATAAGAGCCCATTGAGCCATATGAGCAAGATAAGTAATAGCTCCTACTAATACAGCAGCAATAGTAGATATTAAAATATCTCTATTTTTAATATGAGCAATTTCATGTGCTATAACACCTTTTAATTCTTCAGGACTTAAAAGTTTTACCAATCCCGAAGTTACCGCAACTACACCATTTTTGGGATTTCTTCCAGTAGCAAAAGCATTAGGTGTTTCAACAGGTATTATATATACCTTTGGTTTAGGGATTTCTGCTTTTCTTGCCACTTCATCTACTATGGCATGAAGTTCGGGAGCTTGGCTACGATCTACGGCTACAGCTCCAGTTGTTGCAAGAACAATTTTATCTGAAAAGAAATAAGCTATGAAATTCATTATTAAAGCCATAAAAAGAGCAACCGTTGCTCCTGTTTTCCCTCCAATTAAGTTTCCAACTACAATAAAAAGGATACTTAATATAGCTAAAAAGAAAAAAGTTTTTAAAACATTCCACATAAACTTTTTTCACCTCCTATTTGAATTCTTTAGATAAAAATTATAAGTAAAAATAGGTGATTGTCAAGAAATTACAGTTTTTAAAGCTTTTAAAAGTCTTTATTATCAAAGTATTGACATTTAAATTAAAAGTTATAAATAAAAAGATATTTTTTAAGCTCAAAAGGTAAATAAAGATGTTTAAAATTAAATTCTTACCTTATAACTTAGAAATTGAAGCCCTTCCAGAAGAAACTATCATAGAAACAGCAATGCGATATGGTATTCATATAAATGCTTCTTGTGGAGGGGCGGGGGTTTGTAATAAATGTAAAATTATAGTTGAAGAAGGTAAAGTAAAAGGAGAACTTATTGAGAACAATTTCTACAAAGCCTGTGCAACTTCCCCTCTTTCAAATTTAGTAGTTAGAATTCCTGTAGAAAGTTATATAGATAAAAGAACAACTTTCCTAAAACCTAAAAAAAGACCTGCTTTCTTATTAAAAGAAATTAAAAAATTACCAGATTCTCCCTTTAAGAAACTTTATTTCCAACTCCCTCTTCCTACTATTGAAGAAAACTTTTCAGATTGGACAAGAATAAAATATGCTTTAGAGAGAGAAAAAATTTTAAATCCTGAAATAAATATAAACATCCTCAAAAAATTGCCCTATATTTTAAGAGAAAAAGAATTTGAAGTAACTTTTAATTTATATTATGATCCAAAAAAGGATAGATATTATTTAGTAGATATAGAAAGTGGAAATAAAACTTTTCATAATTTAGGAGTTGCTATAGATATAGGAACTACAACTTTACAGCTTGAACTTATTAATTTAAATACTGGAGAGATATTAGCTTCTACTTCTGATTATAATCCTCAGATAAGCTATGGTGAAGATGTGATAAGTAGAATTGAATTTGCAAAAAGAAAAGATGGTTTAAAGATTTTAGCATCTAAGGTTAAAGAAAAAATAGTAAATTTAATTGAAGAGATGTTAAGAGAGGCACAAAAAAATTTAGAGGATATAAATTTAATTTCCATTGCGGGAAATAGTGTAATGAGCCATTTGTTTTTAGAATTAGAACCCAAATATTTAAGGGAATATCCCTATGTTCCGGTAACTACTGAATTTCCTTTAATTTTTTCAAAAGATTTAGGATTACCTTTTAAAGAGACTACTTTAATTCAGATTTCACCTTGTAAGGCAAGTTATATAGGAGGAGATATTGTAGCAGGTGTTGTTGCATCCCGTATAGCAGAA
The DNA here is from genome assembly GCA_964464535.1 of uncultured Thermodesulfatator sp. GTDB lineage: Bacteria > Desulfobacterota > Thermodesulfobacteria > Thermodesulfobacteriales > Thermodesulfobacteriaceae > Thermodesulfobacterium. The sequence goes on from CAYXGJ010000008.1 coordinate 64,321, forward strand.
GAAGAACCCTTAACATTATTTATAGATCTTGGAACTAATGGTGAAATTGTATTAGGAAATAGGGAATTTTTAATGTGTGCTTCCTGTTCAGCAGGACCTGCTTTTGAAGGAGGAGGAATAAAAAATGGGATAAGGGCTGTCTCAGGAGCTATTGAAGCTGTCAATATTGATCCCATCACTTTTGAACCAATGATTTTAACTATCGAAAAAAAACCACCTAAGGGTATATGTGGTTCTGGGATAATTTCCCTTTTAGCTAATTTATTTAGAGTAGGGCTTATAGATAAATCAGGCAAATTTATAAAAGATATAAAACATCCCAGACTAAGAGAAGGTGAAGATGGATGGGAATATGTAGTGGTTTGGAGAGAAAATTCCGCTACAAGTGAAGATATAGTTTTTACTGAAAATGATATAGAAAATGTAATTAGAGCAAAGGGGGCTATATTTGCTGGCTGTGAAATATTATTAGAATCCATAGGACTATCTTTTGAAGATATTGAAAGAGTTTATTTAGCAGGAACCTTCGGAAATTATATAGATTTAGAGGAAGCAATTATTATAGGACTTTTACCAGATATTCCTCGTGAAAAATTTTTCTTTTTAGGAAATACAAGCCTTGAAGGAGCAAAACTTGCTTTGTTATACAAAGAAACTCTTTTAAAAATGGAAAAAGTAGTTAATATGATGACAAATATTGAGCTTTCGGTTTATCCAAAATATATGGAATATTATATGGCTACCTTGTTTTTACCCCATACTAATGAACTTCTTTTTCCTTCAGTGAAAAATTTAAAAACTTAGATAAGGAGATAAAAATGATTCACAAAGAAGGGATTCCTTGGATATTATATCCTCTTTTTTTCTCAACAACAGCTTTAGTTTTTAAAAAGAAGAAATTAGCAGCTGCAGGACTAGTATTAAGTGCATTAAATGCTTATATTTTTAGAGATCCTAAAAGGGAACCTGTATTAAATCCTGAGTTAATTGTTTCCCCTGCTGATGGAAAAATAGTTCTCTGTAAAATAGAAGAAAAAAAAGATTGGTATCCAGGAGCACTTTGGAGAATAGGAATTTTTATAAGATTATGGGATTTACACATCAATAAAAGCCCAGTTACAGGAAAAATTTTGAAAATGAGTTGTTTTAAAGAAGAAAATAAGGAAAAACAGATTTATCTTATTGAAAGAGAAGATGGATGTCCTTTTTGGATAATTCAAATAGGAGGGCTTATAATAAGAAGAATAAAAAGCTTTGTTCTTCCTGGAGATGATGTGGTTACAGGAGATCCTATAGGAATAATTAAATATGGTTCAAGAGTTGAGCTCTTTTTTCCCTTAGAAGGGACAGAAATTTATGTTAAAGAAGGATATAAAGTTTTTGCTGGTGAAACTATTCTTGGAAGAATTCCCTTAAAAACTTAAACATGACCTATCTTCTACCTCATATTTTCACTACTTTAAATATTTTTTTTGGGTTTTATGCTATTAGTAAAGTTATAGATGGGGATTTTTCTAAAGCAAGCTGGGGAATTTTTTTAGCCATATTTTTTGATATTTTTGATGGAAGAATAGCAAGATTTTTTAAAATTCAAAGCAGATTCGGATTAGAGTATGATTCTTTGTGTGATCTTGTATCTTTTGGAATTGCTCCAGCTTTATTAATTTATCAATTTTCTTTAAAAAGTTTTAATAAAATTGGTTGGTTAGCAAGTTTTTTATATGCTACCTGTGTAGCTTTAAGATTAGCAAGATTTAATATAAAAAATCTTTTAAAAAAAGATTATTTTGAAGGATTACCTTCTCCTGCAGGAGCTGGAATTTTAGCTTCTTCTGTTCTTTTCCTTTTAAAAACGAAAATTAATCCCATTTATAAAAACTATGGATTACTAATTTTAACTTATCTTATAGCTTATTTACTAATTTCTCCTATTCAGTATCCTAGCTTTAAAGAATTTAAAATTAAGAAATCACAAGCTTTTTACTTCTTAATATTTTTTATTCTTGGATTAACAGTAATTGCTTCTAATCCTTCTTTTTATTTGTTTATAATATTTGGTTTTTATTTGTTTTTAGGTCCTCTTCTTTTTTTAAAAAAAATAGTACAAAATTTTTTCAAAAAAACTTTATCCAGAAAGATTACTTTTAGAAGCTGATATTTCAAGACCTAGATCAATATGCTACTTAAAAAAGGATTTATTAGAAATTAAAAGAAAAATTGACAAATTAAAAATTTGATTTAAAATTTTGGGTAAAATTTTTAAAAATCTTTTAAGATTAAATATATTAAAGGAGGGGATAAAATATGGCAAGTTACTTTAAATTACTTAATATTGGATTTGGAAATTTTGTAGTAGCTAATAGAATTATTGCTATAGTTAATCCAAATTCAGCACCTATGAAAAGACTCAAAGAAGAATCTAAAGAAGCTAAACATCTTATCGATGCTACTCAGGGTCGTAAAACCAGATCCATAATAATTACTGATAGCAATCATGTTATTCTTTCTGCCATTCAAACTGAAACAGTAGCTCAAAGATTTATGAGTGATACATTAGAAAAATTAGAAAAGAATGCAGAAGAGTAACTTTTTAATAATTGTGGTTACAGGTCCTTCAGGAGTCGGTAAAACCTCTCTTCTTAAATATTTACCTTCTGAAGAATTTTATATTTCTGTTTCTCATACTACCCGTTCCCCTCGCAAGGGCGAGGTAGATGGAAAGGATTATTATTTTGTAAGTAAAGAAAAATTTTTAGAAATGATTAAAAATGGAGAATTTTTAGAATGGGTAGAAGTTTTCGGTACTTATTATGGAACTGCCAAAAATGAAATAGAAAAAGCCTTTTCTCAGAATAAACATTTAATTTTAGATATAGAAGTAATTGGAGCAACTCGTATGAAATCCTATTTTGGTAATTCTGCAGTTTTTATATTTATTCTTCCTCCAAGTATAGAGGAAATAGAAAAAAGACTTAAAAAAAGAGCAACAGAAGAGGAAAACAAAATAAAAGAGCGTATCCAAAGGGCAAAAGAAGAAATCAAGTTTGCAGGCTGGTTTGATTACATAATAGTTAATGACGATTTAGAAAAAGCAAAGGATAAACTTTTTTCTATCATTAAAGCTGAACTTTGTAGACCTTTCAGAAATAATTATTGGCAAAATATTTTAAAATCATCAATTTATGAGTAAAGTCATTTACGGGGTTAATGCGGTCTTAGAAGCTTTAAATTCTCATCCCGAACTTATTGAAGAGATTTGGCTAAATAAAACAACTCTTTCAGGTAGAAAGTATCAAATACTTGAAAAAGCTAAGAAATTTGGAATTCCATTAAAATTGATTTATAAACCTGATTTTAAACCTCCCAAAGTTCCACCTAATACTAATACTCAAGGTGTAGTAGCATATATAAGTGAGTTTATATATGCAGATTTAGAAGACATCGTAAAAAATTGGGAAAATAAAAAGGAAATTCCTTTGGTTATTATACTTGATGAAGTAGACGATCCTCAAAATGTAGGCTCTATTATTAGGACTGCTGATGCAGGTGGTGTTCACGGAATAGTAATACCTAAACTGAGAGGCTGTGACATAAATGAAACTGTAATTAAAGTTTCTTCTGGCTCCGCATTTAACATACCTATAACAAAAATAAATAATCTTAAATATGCTATATCCTTTTTTAAAGAAAAAAATCTTTGGATAATTGGGCTTACTCACAAGTCTGATACCTTTATATATGAATTAGATTTAAAAAAGCCTTTAGTTTTTATTGTAGGAAATGAAGGAAGAGGAATAAGAAAAACTATCTTAGAAAAATGCGATTTTTTAGCCAAAATCCCTATGAAAGGGAAAATAGAAAGTTTAAACGTTTCTGTTGCTACGGCTGTTGCAATTTTTGAAACTTTAAGACAAAGGATTTATACTTAAGTTTTTGCAGATTTACAATCTGCAAACCCCTCCTTTTCAACCCCCACTTAGATATATAACAAGGATTTTCTTTTCTATTTCTATATTAAAACTTTTTGTTATTTTTGGTTTATAATTTTTAAGTTCTGAGAATTCTGGGATTATTTCTTTTCCACCTTTTTCCTTTTTTTGAGTATATATATCTATTAAAACAAAATCTTTTAAATTAGTGATTAAAGCAAAATAGGGTGGGGGATTAAAAAAAACTCTTGCTAAGGCAATTATACCTCTTTCTGAAAGGATTAAATTTTCTTGAGGCTTATAATCTATTATAAACAAAAGTTTGGAATTACTTTTAATTATTAAAGGGATGAAAATATTAAAGATTTTTTCTTTATAAGAAAATTGATAATTTTCCCCCTCTAAGAAGCACTTTTCATGATATCCCTTTTCTTTAAAAATATTTTTAAGAATTAAAAGTGCCTCATTTATAAGAATCTCTTCTTTGCTATTTCCCATATTTTTTCTACTTCTTTTAATGTAAGCCCTGCACCTAATCCAATTTTTAAAGCAAGTTCCTTAGTTAAAAGATCAGAAGGGCTATGAGCATCAGAGTTAATTATTAAATTAGCACCATATTTTTTTGCAAGAAAGGCAACATGCCCATTAGTAAAGCAATGACCTTTTCTTCCGGAAATTTCTAAAAAAATCCCTTTTTCAGCAGCTAATTTTACTTCCTCTTCTTTTATAAGTCCTGGATGAGCTAAAATGTCTGTTCCTCCAAGTATAGCTGAAAGATTAGTTCCTTCAACAACTGGTTCTACAATTGTTTCTCCATGAACTACTACTATTTCTGCTCCACATTTTCTTGCCTCTTTTATAAGTTCTGGAATAAATTCTGGAAGAACATGAGTTAACTCTATACCTACGATAAGCCGAGGTTCTAAGCCTTGAAAAGCATTTTTAATTTTTAACAAATTTTTAATAATAAATTCAAAATTTGAATGATCTGCATGATCTGTAATAGCTATAGCTGAATATCCTAAAACTTTAACTCTTCTCCATATTTCTGCAGGAATAAGTTCTCCGTCGCTAAAGATCGAATGACAGTGAAAATCTATCATTAGAAATTATATTACATTTTGTATTTGAAACGCCTAGGATCAAGATTTTCCAAAATTTCTTTAAGTTTTTCTTTTTCTTCTTCAGTAGTGACAACTATTTCCCCTTCTTTTTCAGTTGGAGGGGTTTCAGTATAAAGTTGGCTCTTTTGTAATACTTCCTCATTTACAAATATTTCAGCTCCTGTTCTTAAGGCAAGAGCAACAGCATCACTTGGTCTTGCATCAATATCATAAGTTTTTCCTTCAATATTAAGGGTAATAATAGCATAGTAAGTGTTTTCTCTAAGATCTACGATTTCTATTTTTGGGATCTTTACACCTAAAAAATCAAAAATATTTTTCATTAGATCATGGGTTAAAGGTCTTGGAAATTGAATATTTTCAAGTTTAGCGGCAATGGAAGTAGCCTCTAAAACTCCTATCCAAATAGGAAGAATTCTATCTCCCTCAATTTCCTTTAAAAGCATAACAGGACTATTGGATAAAGGGTCCATTGCTATTCCATGTATAACCATTTTTATTTTCATATTTTTAATCCTCCCTTAAAAAGTTTTATTTAACTTATAAATAATATGTTAAGCCTTTATTATAAATTGTCAACAGTTTTAATATTTTTAAATAATCTTTAAAAGGGAAAAAATATTTTTCAAACTTTTTAAAAATTTTTTCTTAATATATTGCAAAATTTTTAAAATATGTAATTTTTTATAATATTTAATTGTTAAAAAATATTAAAAAATAAAGGGAGATAGAGAAATGAAAAAAGGAAATTTAGCCATTATGTTAGGTGGATTAGTAATAATTAGTGTTCAGGCACTTTCAGGATGGAGTTTTGAAGTAAATGAAAAATTATCCTTTGAAGTAACTTCTACTATAGTTTATCAGTGTTTAGATGGATCAAATATTGAAAGTAAAAATAGAGGTTCAGGAGCAATTGACCTCGGATTAAGCTTTAAACCTACTAAAAACGGTGAATTTAATATTCTTGGAAGCTTTGCAAATGGAAATGGGTTGAAAGATGTTTCTCCTTTTATATTAGCACCTAATGCTGATGATTTAGAAGATGATGTAAAAAATATAAATGGACATAGACAGCAAGATAACATTTTAGAATTATGGTATGCCTATACCTTTAATTTTAACAATGACACCTCTTTAAAGATTACTTTAGGAATTGTAGATGCAACAGTATACGTTGCTGACAATCGTTTTGCTGATGATGAAATTGGTCAATTTATGAATGAAGTCTTTGTAGACCCACCAGCTAATTTTACGCCTCCAAGTTATGATTTAGGAATAGTTGCAGAATTAACAAAAGGTCCTTTTACTTTAAGACTCCTTGGAATGACAACAAAAACTGAAGTCGGTAAGCCACAAGAAGAGGAGGTAAAAGAAGGTTTTTATCAATACTATGCTCTTCAACTTGGATATACTTTTAAAAATTCAAAATGGGGAGAAGGAAATTATAGAATATTTGGATTTTACACAAGTGACGATTTTTACGAATGGGAAGGCTCTGATAAAGATTCTCGTTATGGTTTAGGGTTAGCGATTGATCAAGATCTTGGATTTATTAAAAATCCTTTTAGTGAAGATCCAATTGGAGTTTTCTTTGTCGGTGCTTGGGAGGATGATGATACTCAAGTTGATTATAATTATTATATTTCTGCAGGCTTTAATATACCTTTCTGCTTTCTTGGTAGAAAGGGAAATGAAATAGGTATTGGCTATGCCTATTTAGATGGAGCTGATAAAGCAGATATTTCTAATACAAATGCCATAGAAATTTATGCAAAATTTAATCTATTTTCTTATGAGAAGCTAAATTCAGATTTAACTTTAGATTTTCAATATATAAAAGATAATTATAAAGATAATAGTGAAGAAAAAGATAAAGAGGGATTTATAGTTGGCTTTAGATGGAATCTTTCTTTTTAAATCTCACTTGACTTTAATTTTTAAGTTTTTAAAATTTTTTTAAATAAAACTAAGGAGATTGTTATGAGCTGTATATTCTGTAGAATTGTTAATAAGGAAATAACCTCTAATATTATTTACGAAGATGAGAAAGTAGTTGCTTTTCATGATATTAGTCCCCAAGCACCTTATCACATATTAGTTGTCCCTAAAAAACACATCCCCACGCTTTTAGAGCTAACAGAGGAAGATAAAGAACTTATGGGGTATATTTATTTAGTAATAAATAAAATAGCTAAAAACCTTGGTTTTGATGAGAGAGGATATAGGGTGGTTGTTAATTGTAAGGAAGAAGCAGGTCAAACAATATTTCATCTTCATTTCCATGTTTTAGCAGGAAGAACAATGGGCTGGCCTCCAGGCTAAGAAATCTTTGCCCCTGGGTCTACCTCTTTTTCTGGAACAATTAAAGATAGTCCATTTTTATCCTTAACTGCAAGAACCATTCCCTCCGAAAGAACATTTTTTATTTTAGCTGGCTTTAGATTTACCAATACTATAACTTCTTTTCCTATTAATTCTTCAGGTTTATAATATTCTGCAATACCAGCAACAATTTGTCTTTTCTCCGGACACAAAATTTCTAATTTTAAAAGTTTATCTGCACCCACAATCTTTTCTGCTGAAACTATTTTTCCAACACGCAAATCAAGCTTTTTAAAATCTTCTATAGAGATGGGTTCTCCCTTTTCTTCCTTTTCTATTTTCTTTTCTTCAGGTATTTTTTCAATTCTTGGATATAAAGGTTCTCCTTTATTTATTTGAGCTCCAGTTTCAAGTAAATTAAATTTTAAAACATTTTTCCAGCTAAGTTTATCTTCATTTAAGGAAAGATTATTTAAAAGAATTTTAGAGGTTTCAGGCATAACTGGATAAAGAGCAATTGCAAAACTTTTAATACTTTCTAAAAGCACCCTAAGTATAGTTCCAGCCCTTTTTTCATTTTTTTTCTTTATTTCACTCCAAGGAGTAGTCCTATCTATATAAACATTACCCTTTTTTATAGCTTCCCAAAGTCTTTCTAAAGCTTTATAAAAAAGGAATTGGGAAAAATATTTTTCATATTCTATAAGAGCAGACCTTACTTCTTCTAAAAATTCTCTATCTATCTCTTTTAACTCATCAAAAGAAGGAATTTTACTTTTAAAATATTTTTCAACTAAATTAAGGGTGCGATAAATAAGATTTCCGTAATCATTAGCTAAATCTGCATTTATTTTTGTTATAAAAGAAGAAATATTAAAGTCTGCATCATAACCAAAGGCCATTTCTCTTAAAAGAAAGTATCTTAACTGATCTCTTCCAAATTTTTCAGCAACTTCAATAGGATCAATAATATTACCTAAGGATTTAGACATTTTTAATTTATCAACTAACCAGTATCCGTGCACAAGAAGTTTTTTATAGACAGGAAGTTCCATTGCCTTAAGCATAATAGGCCAATAAATAGCATGTGGTCTTAAAATGTCTTTTGCAATGAAATGATGCGCATTTATCCACCAGTTTTTCCATTCTGGATTTTCAGGATAACCTATTCCAGATAGATAATTGATTAAAGCATCAAACCATACATAGGTTACATAATTAGAATCAAAGGGAAGTTCTATTCCCCAAGAAAGTCTTATCTTAGGACGAGAAATACAAAGAGGAGGAAGTTCCTCCTCAAGCATATTTAAAACTTCCTCTTTATAAAATTCTGGATAAATTAAATCATTCTTAGAAATATAATCCTTTAGCCAAGTTCTATATTTTTCTAAATTAAAAAAATAATTTTTTTCTTTTATAAATTGTGGATAAATTTTATGATCTTTACACTTTCCCTCTTTATCAAGCTCCTTTGTGGTTAAAAATCTTTCACAACCAATACAATAAAATCCTTCATATTCGTCAAGATATATTTCTCCTTTTTCATAAAGTTTATGTAAAATATATTGAACAACTTTTTTATGTTCCTGAGAGGTTGTTCTTATAAACTTATTGTAAATTATTCCAAAGTAGTCCCAAGTATTTTTAAAAGCTAAGCTTATTTCATCTACAAATACATGAGGTTCTTTTCCTTTATCTTTTGCAGATTTTTGAATTTTATCTCCGTGCTCATCTGTTCCTGTAAGGAAAAAAACTTTCCATCCCTTTAAAAAATAAAATCTTACTAAAGAATCTACTAAAATTGTAGTATAAGCATGTCCTAAATGAGGATAGGCATTTACATAATAAATTGGTGTAGTAAGGTATATTCTCATATTCTATTCTTTATCAAGTTCTTTAAAGTTTTCTTCTTCAATTGTCTCTTCTACTACTTCTTCTATTAAAGTTTTTATTTGGACAACTGGAAATTGAATTATTTGTCCTTCTCTATTTTCTAAATAAGCTATTTTTTTGAAAAGGTTATATTTTAAAATTTTATAAGGCTCTCCATTAATTCTTATTTTATTTCCTATCTTAGGTAAATCCTGTAAAAACTCTTTGTAAATATCTTCTTCATAAGCTAAACAACATAAAAGTCTTCCGCAAGGGCCAGAGATTTTATTAGGATCTAAAATAAGCCCCTGTTCTTTTGCCATTCTAATAGAAAGTGGAATAAATTGTCTCAAAAATTTAGCACAACAAAATTCTTTTCCACAATATCCTATTCCTCCTACAAGAGCAGTTTCATTCCTAACCCCGATTTGTCTCATTTCAATTCTCATTCTCAAAGCCCTTGCAAGTTCTTTTACTAATTGTCTAAAATCTATTCTTCCTTCTGCAGTATAATAAAAAATAATTTTGCTTCTATCAAAGAAACAATCAACTCTTACTAAATTCATTTCTATTCCGAGATCTTTCGCAAATTGTAAACAAAATTCTTTCCCCTTTTCTTCTATCTCTAATTTTGTTTCATACTCTTTAATTTCTTTAAAAGTTGCCTTTCTCACAACAAAAGGAATAGCCTCTACATCAAAAGGGATTTTATAAGAACTTTCTGTAAGAATAAAAATTTCTCTTCTTCCATCAGGTAATTTTGCAAGTACATAAATTCCTTTAGGTAAAGGTCTATTTAATTTAAGAACCTGATCTGGGAATCCCTTTTTTAGAGTCCCTAAACTTAACCAGATTCCTTTTGTATTTTCTTTTTTATACATTTATCCTCCAATAGCACTCATAGGCTTTAAAGTAAAATTTAAATTATGTTTAGAAGGTTTTATTTTTAAAGCTAAAGAAAAAGCCTCTTCTAAAGTTCCTTTACTTTCTCTTAAAATAGGTTTTAAATCTATTTCCTCCTCAGAAAAAAGGCAAGGTCTTAATTTTCCATCTGCTGTAATTCTTAATCTATTACATTCATGGCAAAAATGTTCAGAAACAGGAGAAATTAAACCGATTTTCCCTTTTGCTTCTTTCCATCTAAACACTTTAGCTGGCCCTCCACCAAAAGAAGAATCAGGAATTAATTCAGAAAAATTTTCTAAAATTTCTTTTATTTCTTTTATGGTAACAACATGTTTTTCGTCCCACAAGCTATTTTTTCCTATAGGCATAAATTCTATAAATCTAACTTCAACAGGTTTTTCCAAAGTAAGCTTAGCAAGTTCTAAAATCTCATCTTCATTAAAACCCCTTATTACTACTGTATTTATCTTTACAGGATTAAATCCTAATTCTAAAGCTATATCAATACTTTTTAAAACTTTTTCAAACTCAGAAGTTCCTGTAAATTTTTCAAATTTTTCTTTATTTAGAGTATCTAAACTAATGTTTATTCTTTTTAATCCTGCTTTTTTAAGTTTTTCGCCGAGAGTTTCTAAAAAAGATCCATTTGTAGTAAGACTTAAGTCTTTTATTTCAGAAATTTGAGAAAGTTTTTCTACTAAATATTCTATATTTTTTCTCAAAAGAGGTTCCCCGCCTGTTAATCTTATTCTTTTTCCACCCAATTTAGCAAAAACCTTTGCTATACTTTCTATTTCTTCAAATCTTAATATTTCTTTGGGAGGAAGCCACTTCCAATTTTGAGTAAAACAATATATACATTTAAAATTACATCTATCTGTTACAGATATCCTTAAATACTCAATTTTTCTTCCTAAATGATCAATTAACATTTAAAATTTTCCTTATACCAAGCTCTTACCTTATTAAAAATTTCAATAATTTCGGGTTGTTTGTAATCTGGATAAGTCCAAGGAAGTTCCACATAAGTCTTATTCCTGTAAACTAAAGTAACTTCAGCATAAACTCCCTTATCTAAGTATATTCTATGAGCATAATCTTTAAAGGTTGAAAGAATTACTTTTAAAAGACCTAAATAACCTGGATCTAAGTTAACTGTTCTATTTCCTGAAGAATCAGCAAAATTTCTTTCAATTTCATAACATTTATATTTGAGCTCAATTAAATATTCAGGAGGTTTTAATTTTTCAAAAAAATAGATACCCTTTTTTAAATTCTCTCCCATTTCCTTAGCATAATAAGAAGTAAAAGATGAAAAATCATAAATTTTAGATTGAAAAATAGGGGAACCAAGTTCAGGTTTTAAAAAATTAAGAACTTTTTCCCATAAACTTAAATCTCTACCTGTAACAGCAACAAAATAAAGTTGTAAAGGTGGAGTCTTAGGATGACTCATTTTTTTCTGAAAGGGAAATGGCTTCTTCTATAAGCATTATGGGAATATCTTCTTCTATAGGATAAAAAAGTTCACATTTTTTACAATAAAATCCCTCTTTTTCATTCCATACCCTATAAATTATTTCTCCCTTACACTTAGGGCAAGCTAATACTTTTAAATATTCCTGAATTTTTGTTTTTTCCATAAGATTTTTTTATAATATCACTTTTCAAACTTTATGCAAATATTAAATTTTAAAAGATAAAAGCGTAATTTTTAAAGAATAGGTTTTAATACTTTTTTGATAATTTCTAAGAAAACTCTAATATTTTCTATAATCTTTTCTTCTTCAGGTTTTTCAGAAAAAATTATATTTTTAATTTTTTCCAGTTTAGCTATATCATCTGAATCTAATGATTCTATAGTTTTTTCCCAAAGCTCTTTAAATTCAGGAGGCTTTTCAGGAGGAAGAACATAGGAAAGAGCCCAAATAGATTTTAATCCTAAATTAAAAATTTCCTGTGCCTTTTTTTGAAGCTCAGAGGGATTTTTTTTTATTTTAGGAAGATCTTTAAATAAATCTAATGCATACCTACAATAGCTTTTAGCTCTTATATAATAAACCATTTAATCTTGTTAACTAGCTCTTTCTAAATATTTTCCCGTTCTTGTATCAACTCTTATTATATCTCCTTCGTTTATAAAAAGAGGGACCTGAATCACAAACCCTGTCTCAAGTTTTGCAGGTTTAGTTGCAGTTCCTACTGTGTCACCTCTTACTCCAGGTTCAGTCTCTACCACTTTTAATTCAACTATATTAGGAAGTTCTATACTTACCACTTTTCCCTTATAATAAAGAACATATACATTTAAGTTTTCTTTTAGATATTTAGATGCCTCTCCAACTTCTTCCTCTTTTATATAGACTTGGTCATAATCTTCTAAATCCATAAAAACATATTGATCTCCTTCTTTGTATAAATATTGCATTTCCTTTTCTTTAAAATCTGGCTTTTCAAAACGCTCTCCAGCTCTAAAATTTACCTCTAAAACTCTACCTGTAGTAAGATCTTTTAATTTTGTCTTTACAGTGGGTTGATTTTTAGAAATTTTTACATGTTGAAAATCTAAAATTTCATATAGTTTACCTTCCCATTCAATCTTTAATCCTTTTTTAAACTCTGAGGTTGTATAAGCCATAGTTTTAACCCTCCTTTTTTTCTAAAAAGGAAGGAAGAGGAGTAGCCCAGGCTTCTTCATCAAAATATAATTCTTCTAAATCCTTAGGTATAGGTATATTTATTATTTTTGGGCCCTCAACTACTTCAAACCTTATAAAACAAGACTTATACCAATCTATATTTGGTAATTCCAAATCAAATTCTTTCATAATCCGATAGGTGCGGTAAAAATCTTCCCATTGATTTTCTTTCTCTGGATATGTAGTAAAATCCCTTAAAATATCAGTAATAACAAATCCAGAATCAAGAAGAAATTTTTCAAAATCATACCATTTTTTTAAAGAAGCTTCTCTGTGAGTAAATCCCATATATCCTGCTGAACCCTTACCTTTTAAAGCACTAATACATCTACTAATAAATAATTTTAAACCTTTTTCAGTCTCTACAGGATCAGTAACGAATATATCAAATTTTCCTTTTAATTCCTCTGGGAGATCATAAATAACATTATAATTATAAACTTCTATTTTTTCATATCCTATTTCTTTAGCTTTTTCTTTAATAAATTTATTAATTCTTTCATCAATTTCTACTATAACAATTCTTTTGGGAAACCCTGTAAGAGCCATACTTAAAGAAATTAGATCATCATCTCCGAGTATAAAAATTTCTGAATCTTCAAGATCTCCCCTTTCATAAATAAAAGCTGTTCTTTTTAGAGTATCCTCTGGTTTTATAAATCCCTGATCAAAATCACTTGTAGGAAGAGGTCTATCTTTAACCATTTCTAAAAATTTATTTAAAATGTTTTTCCAAAAAACATCTTCTGAAAAGGGGGAACATATAAGACATCCAGGATTTTTATAAGATAATATATTTATGTTATCGTTTATACGGAAAAAAGGTTTTTTATATTCAATAAGATTTTCATTTAGCAATTCTTTAATAGCTTGAAGAAAGGTGATTATATGTGAATCTTGAAAGTTTATTAATTCCCAGAAAGTAGAGGGCTTTTTAATAAGTTTTCTTAAAATTTGTTTTTTTATTCTTTCTAATTCTCCCATTAAAGCACCTTTAGATTAATTTTTAAAATCCTTAAGTAAGATTTTGAGAATATATTTAGATTTAATATTTCTCAGAGAAAAAAATTGGTTGCGGGGGTGGGATTTGAACCCACGACCTCCGGGTTATGAGCCCGACGAGCTACCAGGCTGCTCTACCCCGCTGTTTTAAAACTGATTAAAATATAATAAATTTTACAGATATGTCAAGATTATTTTTTATTAGTGCGTTAAGTACTTAAAAGAGTTTAAATTATAGGAAAATAATTTATAATTAAATTTGCATGAGATGTCCAAGATGTAAAGAAATTGAGACTAAGGTTATAGATTCAAGAGTGATAGAAGATGGATTCTCTATAAGAAGGAGAAGAGAATGTAGTAAATGTGGGTATAGATTTACTACTTATGAAAAGCTTGAGTTAGATATAATGATTGTAAAAAAGGATGGAAGAAGAGAACCTTATAATAGAGAAAAATTAATTTTAGGAATAAGAAAAGCCTGTCATAAAAGACCTATAAGTGAAGATACCATAAAAAGGTTTGTAAATGAACTTGAACTTGATTTGATCCAAAGAGGAGAAAAAGAAGTATCTTCTCAGTATATAGGAGAAAGGGTAATTTCTACACTAAAAGAATGGGATAAAGTAGCTTATATAAGATTTGCTTCTGTTTATAAAGAATTTCAAGATGTAGATGAGTTTATTACCCAAATAAAAGAATTAAAAAATGAAAAATAATAAAAGACCAGAAGATATTATAATCTTTCCTTTAGATGTTTCAGATTTAAGAGAAGCTTTATATTGGGTTGAAAGACTTAAGGGACTGGTAGGGGTTTTTAAAATAGGTTTGGAACTATTTACAAGCTGTGGTCCAAAAATCATTGAAGAAATTAAAAAAATAAGTGAGCAAAAAATTTTTCTTGATTTAAAGCTTTATGATATTCCTAATACTTTAACAAAAGTAATTAAAATAATCTCTGAATTAGGTGTTGACTGGGTTACAGTTCATACTTTATCAGGAAGATCTGCTTTAGAAAGTGTAATTAAATCTGCATCTAACAATTTAAAAGTAATTGCTGTAACTATTCTTACTTCACTTGATAGAGCTGATCTTATGGAATTAGGTTTTTATTCTGAGTTAACAAGAGATATTAAGGAGTTGGTTTTCAAATTAACTCAAATAGCATATAAAACCGGATGCGATGGGATTGTTTGTTCAGCAAAGGAAGTAGAAAAAATAAAAGAAGCCTTTCCTGAACTAATAACTATTGTGCCTGGAATAAGATGGGAAAAAGGTAAAGATGATCAATTAAGAATTGCCACACCCTATGAAGCTATTTTAGCAGGTGCAGATTATTTAGTTATAGGAAGACCTATTAGAGAATCCTCTTCTCCAGAAGAAGTCTGCCAAAAAATAGCTGAAGAAATTAAAAAAGCATGGATGGCAAAAAATGATAACTCGTAGCATTGTTGATCTTCCTTTACATGGTGGTAAGTGTCCACCTTGGCTTTTTGAAAGAATGGTAAGATTAAGTAGGGCTATTTTACTTCTTATTTATGAGGAATTTGGAAGCAAAGAACTAATTAAAAGATTAACTGATCCCTTTTGGTTTCAAGCTTTTGGCTGTTTACTTGGATTTGACTGGCATTCCTCTGGTTTAACTACTACAGTTGGTGGAGCTGTAAAAGAAGCACTAAAACCCTATTTTAAAGATCTGGGAATTTATATATGTGGAGGAAAAGGAAAAAGGGCTTTGGATACTCCTCAAGAAATAGTTACTTGGGGAGAAAAAGAAGGTTTTTCTCAAGAAACGTTTAAATTTGTGACTTTAAGTAGGCTTACTGCAAGAATTGACAATAATGCTATTCAAGATGGGTTTCAGCTTTATTTTCATCTTTTTATTTTCTCCAAAAATAAGGAATGGGGTGTTATACAACAAGGAATGGATGAAAAAACTTCCTATGCAAGAAGATATCAGTGGTATAGTGAAAGTATTACCAATCTCTGTGAAAATCCTCATACAGGAATTGTATCTTTAATTAAAAAGAATGAGGTTATTAATTTAGTAGCTAAAGAAAGTAAAAAAGTCCAAGATTCTTTGGTAAACTTGGTAAAAGAAAATTTAAACATAGTTATGAAAGAATTGACTCCAAAGGTTCACATAATTTTTAAAAAAGATCACATTTTAACTCCTCAAGACTTTTCTTTAAAATCACTTAGAAAAGTTTGGGAAAAAACATATGAAAATCCACCTTCAAATTTTCAAGAATTAATTTTAACTCAAGGTATAGGAGCTAAAACTTTAAGAGCTCTTACTTTAGCCTCAGAACTTATTTATAATGTAAAAGCTTCAAGAGAAGACCCAGTTATTTATAGTTATGCTCATGGAGGAAAAGATGGTTATCCTTATAAACTAAATAAAAAGCTTTATGATATTACTATTCAAGAATTGGAAGAAATTTTAAGAAAAATTAAATTAAGAGATTCTGAAAAATTATTAATTTTCAAAAGACTTCCCCAGATTTTCAAATTTTAAAAAAGTTGAAAAATTTAAAAAAAATTAAAAAATTCTAAATTTTTTTAATAAAACTTTAGTAATATAATAGAAAAATATTTAAAATTTTTAAAAACTACAGTTGACTTTTGTAAATTAAACTATATAAAAAAGTAAAAATGCAAAGGAAATCTATATCTTTATCTCAAGAATTAATTAAATATCTTGAAAATAAAAAGGATGGTATTTTAAAAAAGTGGAAATCTATTTTTTGGGATTCCTTTGGAGAAGAGGCTAAAAGATTTTTTACTAAAGAAGTAGATAGATTTCAAAATCCCTTTGGTTACAGAATAGATGAAACTTTTGAAGGATTGATTGGGATTTTGTTTGGAGATTTTAACTGGGAAGAAGCAGATTATTATTTAAGAAGACTTATTCAGTTGAGAGCTATTCAGGAGACAATCCCTTCAAAAGCTTTAAATATGTTTATTCAATTAAAAGGTATTATAAGAGAAGAAATAGGAGAAGATATATTAAAAAAATTTGGAATAGAAGAGTTTGTTAAATTGGAAGATAGAATTAATGCTTTTATAATTAGAGGTTTTGATTTTTTTATAAACTATAGAGAAAGATTAAATCAAATTAGATATAATGAATGGAAAAGGGCTTACTTTTTACTTTTAAAAAGAGCAGGTTTAGTTTATGATCCCATGGAGGGAATGCCAAAAAGTGAATCTGAAGAAATTAATTAAATAAAAAGGAGAGGGATGAAGTATGAATGCCTTAGTAAGTTTTATAATTTTTGCTATTTTAGTTGCTATACCCTGGTTTGGGGTAGGAGTGTTAGGTTTAGATAGGTTATTTGGAATTGTAATTCCCTATGCTTGTTTTCTTGTATTTGTGATAGGTTTAATTTATCGAATTATATATTGGGCTAAATCTCCTGTTCCATACAAAATTCCTACCACCTGTGGACAGCAGAAAAGTCTTCCTTGGGTAAAAAGAACTTTTAGAGACAGATTAGAATCTCCCTTTTATACTTGGGAAGTAGTTTTAAGAATGTTTTTTGAAATCGTATTTTTTAGAAGCCTATTTAGAAATTTAAGAGCAGATTTATATGGAAAAAGACTTATTTATGGATCTGCAAAGTGGTTGTGGTTTGGTGCAATTTTATTTCACTGGTCTCTTTTTATAATTCTTTTAAGGCATTTAAGGCTTTTTACTAATCCAGTGCCTGGGATTATTCAGGGATTAGATTCTTTAGATAGCTTTTTTAAAATCTCGTTAATCCCAGGTATATATATTACAGATTTATTAATTTTAATTGGTTTAACTTTTCTTTTATTAAGAAGATTTATAGATCCCAAAGTGTCTTATATTTCTTATGGATCTGATTTCTTTCCTTTGTTTTTAATCCTTGGTATTGTAATTACAGGAATATTAATGAGATATTGGATAAAGGTTGACTTATATGCAGTTAAACAATTAACTCTTGGTCTTGCTACATTCAATCCTGCTATTCCTGAAGGAGCAAAAATAGGAGTAATTTTTTATATTCATTTATTTTTAGTCTCAACCCTTGCTGCTTATTTTCCTTTTAGTAAACTTGTTCACATGGTAGGTATATTTTTTAGTCCAACCCGTAACATGGCCAATAATAACCGTGCTGTAAGGCATGTTAATCCTTGGGAGTATCCAGTAAAACATTTCACTTACGCAGAATATCAGGAAAGATTTAGAGAGGTAATGGAGCAAGCTGGAATTCCTATAGATGAAGAAGTAGTAAAAGAAGAACATGAATGGTATACTATGTATGGTCCTCATAAAAATATATAAAGAAATAGGAGGTAAAGATGAGTCTTCCTAAACCTGAAGAATTAATAGCTGATGTCCATTTACATAAAACTCCAGAAAAAAATTGGATGGATATAAAGCCTGAACTGAAAAAAGGATATTATCTATCAATTATAGAGCCTAAGATTTTAGAAGAACTGGATCTTCCTAATATGGGGAGGTGGCAACCTTATGATGAAAAATGGCCTCTTCCTGAAAACTGGAAAGAAATTGTTAGAAAAGCTATTTTAAAAAGAATGGAAATGCATAGATCCTTTAAATTATTCATGGATATATGTGTAAGATGTGGAGCCTGTGCAGATAAGTGTCACTTTTTCTTGGGAACTGGAGATCCTAAAAATATGCCTGTTTTAAGAGCAGAACTCATAAGGTCTATAATAAAAGGAGAATTTTCTACTTTTGGTAAACTTCTTGGAAAATTTGCAGGTGCAAGAAGATTAACTGAGGATGTTATAAAAGAATGGTTTTATTATTTCTATCAATGTACAGAATGTAGGAGATGTTCTGTATTTTGTCCTTATGGTATAGATACTGCAGAAGTAACTATAATGATGAGGGAAATTATGCTTGAGCTTGGTATTGCTGCAGATTGGGAAATAAAACCAGTTCATAATTGTTATTATATAGGAAATCATGTAGGAGTTCCTCCTCATACTTTTAAAGAAAATTTAGAATTTTTAACTTGGGATTTTGAAGAAATTACAGGAATCCATATCGATTTAAATAAATATATAAATAGAAAGGGAGCTGAAATTTTATATGTTCCTATGTCTGGAGACTATTTTGCTGACCCAGGTATTTATACTATGATGGGAATCCTTGCTTTCTTCCATTATTTAGATTTAGATGTAACTATGAGTACTTTAGCAAGTGAGGGAGGAAATTTTGGTTATTTTAATTCTTTAGAGATGGCGAAAAGACTCCATTCTAAAATATATGAGGAAGCAAAGAGGCTTAAAGTTAAATGGATACTTGGTGGGGAGTGTGGACATAAATGGAGGGTTTGGAATCAATATCATAATACTTGGTTTGGTCCTATAGATTTCTTAGAAGTTCCTAAATCTCCTATCACAGGAACAGTTTTTGAACATGCCAAATCTAATAAAATTGTTCATATAGTTGAATTTACAGCAGATTTAATTGCTCATGGGAAATTAAAATTAGATCCTTCAAGAAATGATCATCTAATAGTAACTTTTCACGATTCTTGTAATCCTGCAAGAGCTATGGGATTTTTTGAAGAACCAAGATTTGTTTTAAGACATGTATGTAATAACTTTGTTGAAATGCCGGAAAATACAATTAAAGAAAAAACTTTCTGTTGTGGAAGTGGTGCAGGACTTAATGCTGGAGAAAATATGGAATTGAGAATGAGAGGTGCTTTTCCAAGAGCAAATGCATTAGAGTATGTGCATAAAGAATACGGAGTTAATCAAATAGTTTGTATTTGTGCTATTGATAGAGCAACTTTATCATCTCTTACTGAATATTGGGTCCCTGAAGTAAGTGTAGCAGGGCTTCACGAACTTGTTGCTAATGCACTTGTCTTTGAAGGGGAAAAATCAAGAGATGTAGATTTAAGAAGAAGACCTCTAAAACATCCTGTAAAAGGTGTTGATTAATTTTGAAAATAGGAGGTTAAACTATGTATAATACTGGAAAGGTAATATTTTTTATAATTCTCCTTATTCTATTTTTTACTATACCAATGTGGATAAATTTTGGAAGATTAGAAGCTATTCCACAACCAGAGCTTCCAAAGGAAGAAAAAAAATGTGTAGAATCAAAGGAATATATGAGAGCTTATCATATGAAGTTATTGGATGAGTGGAGAAAAAAAGCTGTCCGTGAGGGTGTACATATTTATGTTGCAAGTGATGGAGAAAAATACACTATTAGTTTACAAAGAACTTGTATGAAATGTCACACTGATAAGGAAAAATTTTGTATAAGGTGTCATAATACTACATTAGCTCATTTAGACTGTTGGGAATGTCACATTTCCCCTGAGGAGGTAAAAAAATGGCAATAAGAAGAAGAGAATTTTTAAAAATTTTAGGTATAGGGGTAGTAACTGGTGTAGTTTCAAGTTTTGGTGGGGTTCTGATTGGAAGAGGGAAAGATATTCTAAAGGAGATTAAATCCTCCCCTAGTAAGGTTAGATGGGCTATGGCTATAGATACCAAACAGTTTATAACTGAGGAAGATTTTAAGAAAGTAATTGAAGCCTGTCATAAGGCTCATAACGTTCCGCAGATACCTGATCCTGTTCGCGAGGTTAAATGGATCTGGGTTGATACCTTTGAGCGTGCCTTTCCAACATTGGAACATGAGTTTATATCTGAAGAAGTAAAAAAAAGAAAGTTTTTATTGCTTTGTAATCATTGCGATAATCCACCCTGTGTGAGGGTTTGCCCTGTTCGAGCAACCTTTAAAAGAGAGGATGGGGTTGTTGTTCAGGACTTGCACCGCTGTATAGGGTGTAAGTTCTGTATAGCAGCTTGTCCCTTTGGATCTCGTAATTATAACTTTTACCCCCCAAAAGAATTCTTAAAGGAAGTCAACCCAGATTATCCGGCGAGAACAATTGGAGTTGTAGAAAAATGTATACTTTGTTACCAACGTTTAGATGAAGGTAAATTACCTTATTGTGTTGAGGCTTCGGAAGGAAAGATGTATTTTGGAAATTTAAATGATCCAAATTCTTCTGTGAGAAAGGTTATTGCAGAAAGTATTGTCATTGTCCGTAAGCCAGAATTACAAACAAAACCTATGGTATTTTACATTCTTTAAGGAGGGAAACTCATGTTTGAGTACGCCTTACAAGGTAAACCCAGATATTGGATATGGTTAGGTTTTTTGGTGCTCTTGATATTAATAGGTGTTTATTATTGGAATTTGGAGCATCAAATTGGAGCAGGTAGAGTAGTTGGGCTTCATAGGGATTTAACTTGGGGGCTTCACATTGGACAGCTTTGCTTTTTTGTTGGAGCTGCAGCTGGAGCAGTTATGATAGTTTTACCTTATTATTTTCATAATTATAAAGAATTTGGGAAAATTACCGTTCTTGCTGAATTTTTTGCTGTTGGTATGGTAGTAATAGCTATGCTTTCTGTTTTTGTCATCATGGGACAGCCGTGGAGAGTATTTTATGTTTTATTCTATCCAACCCCAAACTCAATCATCTTTTATGATCTTGTAGTCCTTTCTGTATACCTAATTCTTAATTTGATCTGTGGTTGGGTGGTACTTCATGCGGAATACAAAGGAGTTAAGTATCCATCCTGGCTTAAACCTATTATTTATTTGGCTATACTTTGGGCTCCCTTAATTCACATTGTTACCGCTTTTTTACTACAAGGTTTACCAGGAAGAGAATATTGGTTAACTGCTATCATGGCTGCAAGGTTTCTTGCTACAGCCTTTTCAGCTGGTCCTGCTTTATTACTTGTTCTTGCTTTACTTACAAAAAAAATAACCGGGTTTGACGTGGGAGCAAAGGCTATTGATACTATAGCTAAAATCGTTATTTATGCCTTTATAATAAATATGCTCCTTTTTGGATTTGAGCTTTTTACTGCTTTTTATAGTGGAATTCATTCCCATCAAGCACCATATCTTTATCTATTTTTTGGGTATGAGGGACATACTGAATATGTTAGTTTGATGTGGGCATCTATGATATTAGCTGCTATAGCATTGATACTTTTGATTCCAACAGCTACCCGTCGTAATGAAGTTACCTTAACTTTAGGGTGTTTATCCCTTATTATCTCAGTTTGGATAGAGAAAGGGCTTATCTTAATGATAGGAGGATTTACTCCTAATGTATTTCATACTATAACACCTTACACTCCTACTTTTCCTGAATTTATGGTTGCTGTTGGAGTTTGGTCTGTAGGTTTTACCGTTGTTACTATCCTCTGGAAAGTCGCAATCTCTGTATATCAAGCTAAGGAAAAAGGTGTTTTCATAAAGTCAAGTTAGCACAGTTGATGAAAACCTTTACTATTCCAAGGCTTATGATTGCCTCCCACCGAGGGGGCGCTGGTAAAACTATTTTAACTATTGGTTTATTATTTATTTTAAAGTCAAAAAATGTTAAAGTGACTGCCTTTAAAAAAGGACCTGATTATATTGATGCTGGATGGCTTGCTTTAGTTTCTCAACGTCCCTGTCGAAATCTTGATCTTTTCCTTTTAAAGGAAGAGCAAAATCTTTATTCTTTCTATCTGGGAATTAAGGATAATGTAGATTTAGCTTTGATTGAAGGAAATAGGGGACTTTTTGATGGTCTGGATTGGCAAGGTAGTTGTAGTTCAGCTGAACTTGCCCGTCTATTGAAAACTCCAATTATTATGGTACTTGATTGTACTAAAACAACTAGATCTATAGCTGCTTTAGTTAAAGGTTTTCTCGAATTTGAGAAAGATATAAAGATAGCTGGAGTAATACTTAATAACATTGCTCGTCCACGTCATGAAAAGGTTATAAAAGATGCAATTGAAAATTATGTAGGGATAGATATTTTGGGAAGTATACCCAGGCTTAAATACTTACCATCGGAAAGACATTTAGGTTTAATTACTTCGCAGGAATACCGCCTTAATTTTTTGACTATACTAAAAGAGGTTGTAGAAAAAAATATAGATTTAAATAAGGTACTGCAGATAGCTAATCAGGCTGAATCTATAGAACTTCCAACCTCCTCTCCTATCAAAGAAAATCAAATGTTTACTGGGGTAAAGATTGCAGTATTTTATGATAAAGCCTTTCAGTTTTATTATCCAGAAAATTTAGAAATTCTGCAGGGCTTAGGGGCAGAGCTAGTTTTTGTTAATTCTTTTGAAGATTCCACACTTCCTTCAGTAGACGGGGTCTATCTCGGAGGAGGCTTCCCTGAAATTTACGCTGAAGCTTTGGCTGAGAATAAGTCATTAAAAAAGGATATATATTTAGCTGGACAGGAAGGAGTACCAATTTACGCTGAGTGCGGTGGTTTGATGTATCTTGGTAAAGAAATTCAGTGGAATAACAAGTGTTATCCTATGGTTGGATTATTACCAATTAAATTTGTAGTTGAACCCCGTCCCCAAGGTCACGGTTATGTTATAGCACGATGTATCAAATCAAACCCGTATTTTCCAGTTGGTGAAATTGTCCGAGGACACGAATTTCATTATTCCCGTCCTGAGATTTTAAATTTCAAAAAAAATATAGATTTTATTTTTCATTTAGAAAAGGGTATTGGATTTGGTGATAAACAAGATGGTCTATATTATAAGAAAATTTTCGCAAGTTATACGCATATCCACTTTTTAGGAATACCTTTTTTTGTAGCCAATTTCTTAGGTGAAGCTTTGAATTTTAAAAGTTTAAGTATAAATAAAAGAAATAAGAAAAGGGAGGTGGGGTATGGTTGAAATTACTATTAATTATGACACCTGTGAAGCTTGCGGATCCTGTATAGATTCTTGTCCTGCTCAGGTTTATGACAAAGGCGAAGATGGGAAACCAATTGTAGCAAGGCCTGATGAATGTATGGTATGTCATACCTGTATGGAAGTTTGTCCTACTGGATCTGTTACAGTTACAGAGCTTTAATTTTTAGAAAGAAAAGGGGATGGGGTTTTTTCTCTTCCCCTTTTATTTAAATTTTTCTCTTAACCTTTCAGCTACTATTTTAGGTACTAAATCATCTACATTTCCACCAAATCTTGCTACTTCTTTTACAATTGAGGAACTCAAAAATATCCATTTAAGACTGGTTAAAAGAAAAACGGTATCTATATTATTAGAAAGTTTTCTATTTATTAAAGCTATTTGCATTTCATATTCAAAATCAGAAACCGCTCTTAACCCTCTAATTATTGCGCAAGCTGATTTTTTTTTAGCAAAATCTATTAATAATCCAGAAAAGCCTTCTACTTCTATTCTATGGTTTTCAGGTATATCTTTTATGGCTTCTTTTACTAAATATATTCTTTCTTCCAGAGAAAAAAGTGTTTTCTTTTGGGGATTTTCTCCTATAGCAACTACTACTAAATCAAAAAGTTTTAAAGCTCTTTTAATAATATCTAAATGTCCATTAGTAATCGGATCAAAAGTGCCAGGATAAATTCCTATTTTCTTATTTTCCATTTTTTAAGAATTTAATTTTTTAATTTATTGTTATTATGAGTAAGTTCTAAGAAAAGTAATTTAATTTTAGGATTTCCTTCTATTTTTCCTATACCTAAAAATCCTTCTAATAATTCTACATAACTTGTATCTGGTCCATTAACCATCCTAAGAAGAAAAGCTAATTCTTGAATACTTTTTTGTTTATTTTTTTCGTATCTATATAAACCCCATAATAATTTGAAATAAGTATAATCTTCATGTTTATAATATTCCCAAAGTTTTAAAAAGGCACTATAATTCCTTTCCATCCCTTCGTCATAAAGAGGTAAAATTGCTGGGAAATAATAAAATTGGGTCTCAGGCTCAGTTTTATATTCATATCCATAAACTAAAGGCCAAATACGATATTCTTTTTGTAAAGGTTGATTTATTTCTTGAGTATATCTATATTTGGAAAAAATAAGAAATTTGTGTTCCTTTTCCTCAAATTTTAAATTTCTTTGGGTAATATGTGTTTCTTTATAAAAATATAAAGGCCAAATAATGAAATAGTCTAAGCTGTCTTCCTTTTTTAAATATCCATAAAAAGGCCAGTATCTCAACCCCTTAACATCCTCACCTTCTATTTTTCGATAAAAGGGCCATGGTTTATCGAGTTGTTTATAATAATAGCCTTTTGCATAAATTTTTTGAAAAAAAGGCCAAAGGATAATTTTTTTATTATAACTTTCTGTATCTTCTTTCATATAAAAAGGAAACACTACTAATTTATCAGAATAACCTTCTTCGGGATCCTCAAAGTGAGTTTTTATGTAAAAAGGCCAGAAAATAAATTTTCTTTCTGTATTAGCTTCTTTAAAATGTCCAAATAAAGGCCATATCTTAAATCCAGAATACTCTGGAGGCTGACTTTTTTCTTTTTCTTTTATAGTTCTTATAAAAGGCCAAAGATAATTATAAGCTGTATGTTTTTCGTATTCAATTTTACTATAAATAGGCCAGAGAACAAAAGATATTTCTCTTTTGCCAAATCTATTTTTAAATTTTCCATAAATGGGGAAGAAACCTCCATATGTTTCATTTTGTGATGTTTGACCCCAAAATACAGGAAAGAAATCAAAATGTTTTTCCTCCTGCCTTTCTTCTGGAAATTTAACCCAGGTTTTATTTATTAAAGGAACAAATTTTAAAGATTCAGTTTCGTTATCTGATTTATAAACTCCTAAAGGAGAAATAAAATAAATCCTTTTTTCTTTCGGATTTTTTACAGAAGAATAAATTGGTCTAACAGAAGTGCCATTCTCATCAGAAAAGGAATATTTATAAATAAATGGACCAGCAATTTCTAAACGCTTAAATTTATTAGCTTTATTTTCACTATAAACTACAAAAGGCCAAAGATTAAAACGTTTCTCTGAACTATCTTCATAAGAAAAAGCTATTTGGGAGATAAAAAATAAGAAAAAAAATAATAAACAAAACAAAAGAAAAAGCGCTTTAATGTAACTGTACATTGGAACTAAATTATATTTTATTATTTTTCTAAAGTCAATATTTTAAAGCCTAATTTAATTTAAAATTTAAAAACTTATAAGAGCAAACAAAAGACCTAGGTTTAAAATTTTTAATAATTTTTAGAATTAGCCGATATATTTAAAAAATATTAAAAAATATTTAAAAAATTTTAATAAAAAATCCTTGACTTATTCAGATTTATAAGTATATATAAGATTTTATGAAATAAGTACATAAAAGGATTAGATAAAAGGTAGCTTTATGATAATAAAGTTTAATTTACTTCCTAAAAAAGAGCCTATAAGGGTTGAAGAGGAAAAAGAAAGATTTGTATTTTTAAAAACCTTTTTGATTATTTTCTTAGCTGTAATTATAACTATTTTTGCAGAAGGAGTTCATTTACAATACGCTTTTAAAAATTTAAAAAATGAAAAAGTAGAAAAAGAAAAAAAATTGGTAGAATATAAAAAAATTGAAGAAAAATTAAAAGAATTAGAAAAAGAAAATGAGGAATTAAAAAAACGAATCTCAACTATTATTGCCCTTAAAGAAAATCAAGGTAAGGGTCTTCAAAGAATAGATACCTTAATAGGAAACATAGGTAAAAATAGAATTGTTTTTACAGAGCTTTCAGTAGAGATTTCTAACGCTAGTATAAGTGGTGTTAGTTCCGATTTAAAAGATATAGCTGGGTATCTAAAAAATTTGGAAAATATAAAAGAAATAGTTAAAGAAGTCTCCCTTAATAAAACAGAAAAAAAGGGAGGTTATATAGAGTTTAAGGCAGGAGTTTTATTTTAATTATGAAAGCTTTGTGGGAAAAACTTAAAACTTGGGAAAAAACTGCTACTAATAGAGAAAAATTCTTAATTGCTTTTGTTTCTATTTTAGCTCCCTTATTTTTGTTTTATAAATTCTATTATGTCCCAACAAAAGACAAAATAAATATCTTAGAAGAAGAAGTAAAAAAATTGGATTTGGAAATTCAAAAATATGAAAATATGGCAAAAAGGACAGCAATTTTAGAAACTCAGATGAGACAAAGACAAGAATTTTTAGAAAGAGTTAAAGAAATTCTTCCCTCTGAAAAGGAAATTCCAGATATTTTAAGACAAATTTCAGACCTTGCTAAGGAAAACAATTTAGAAGTTATAACCTTTGAACCAGATAAAGAAATCCCTCAAGATTATTATAACATAATACCTCTAAAAATGGAAATCCAAGGAAGATTTAGTAACGTTTTGAATTTCTTAAACTCCATAGAAAATTTACAGCGCTTAATAGCATTAAGTAATATAAAATTTCAAATTAAAAAGAATCAGCTAAATGCTGTAGTTACTTTTCATACTTACAAATATACAGGGGCACCCTTAGAGAAAAAAGAAGAAAAGAAAAAAGAGGAAACAAAAGAAGAAAAAAAGGAGAAGGAAGTATAAAATGAGATATTTAACAATATTTTTGCTTATTTTAATTTTAATTAGTTGTTCTTATAAAGAAGAAAAAAAAGAAAGACCCCCTAAAGCTTTACCTAAAAAAGCCGAAATAGAAGATATAGAATTAAAAAATTGGACAAAATCGTTGGAAGAAAAGCCCTATAAAATTGATATAAGTAAACTTAAGAGCCCCTTTATAGCTCCGGAAGTTTTAAAATCAGCTATGGAAAAGAAGGAAAAAATACCTTTAGACTTGGTGGGTATTTTAGAAAAAAGAGGAGAAAGAATAGCTTTATTACAGGATAATAACAAGAAGGGATACATAGTAAAAGCAGGAACTAAGATAGGAAATATTGAAGTATTAGAAATAGGAAAGGATTATGTAATAATTGAGGAGGAGGAGGTAAATATTTACGGAGAAAAAGAGAGAAATAAGAGAATATTACCTTTGAAAAAGGAGAAAATATCATGAAAATAAAAAGAATAGGGATCTTTATTTTTTCTATATTTTCATTTTTATTATTAAATCTAAATTGTTTTGCTACTGAAAAAATATATCTGGAAGATGTGTTCTTTTTAAAAGAGCCTGTAGATAGATTAGTTTTTGAATTTAGTAACAAACCTAAATATGAAGTCTCTAAAGAGGGAAACAAAATAAAATTAACTCTTTATAACGTAGTTCCTAAAACCTCTAATTGGATGAGAATTCTTCCCAAAGAGGTATTTGAAGAAATAAATGCTTCTTATGAAAAGGAAAAGCTTTATTTAGAGTTCCTTTTAAGTAAACCTTTTAATTTTCAAATAATTCCTTTTGCAAATAAAATGATAGTAGATCTTATATGGGAAAAACCTGAAAAACCTGTAAGTGTAATTATTAAAGAAGAAAAAGTTGAATATTTAGAGAGAAAACCTACCAAACCTTTTGAATCTTTAGTTCCTAAAGTATCAGAATTTCCTGAATATGAGATCTATTTAGGTGAATATAGAATGAAGATGCCCTTGACAGCCAAAGAATATAAGGGCTTACCTGTTACTGTAGATTTTCAAGAAGCAGACATTCATGCAGTTTTAAGGTTTTTAGCAGAGGTAGGGGAAATTAATATTGTTGCTAGCGAACAAGTAAAAGGTCTTGTAACTTTGAAAGCCAAACAGGTTCCTTGGGATTTATTGTTAGATGTGGTCCTTGCAAATAAAGGATTAGCTAAAATTACTATTGGCAATATAACAAGAGTTGGAACTATAGAAGAAATTAAAAAGGAAGCAGAACTTTACAGAGATTATATGAGAGCCCTTGGTGAAAGCACAGAAGGAATTAGAAGAGAAATAGAAAATCAAAGAGACATCCTTAGAGCTATTCAAGAAACAGAAGAAATGACAAACAGACTTATTACTAAAACTTTTGAGCTTAAGCATATTAGAGCAAGTAAAGTAGTAGATTTAATGAAAAATCAAAGAATTTCAGAAAAACTTGCAGAAATTCTTAAAGATCCTAATAAAATAACCTTTGATCCTTTTACTAATATCCTTATTGTGAAAGCAACTCCAAAAGTGCTTGAAGAAATGGAACAAATAATAAAGAAGATAGATAAACCAAGACCTCAATTTTTAATTGAAGCAAGGATTGCAGAAATAAGTGATACTTATGTTCATGAACTTGGAGTAAAATGGGGAGGTGCTACCTGGAGAGCAACTGAACATAGCATCTGGGGTATTTCCCCTCGTCCATCTACTTCTACAGGTAGTATGAGTTATACTTATCCTGGAGGAGGTGGACCACCTACTACCAATGCTACTATTTTACTTCCTACTGCTACTATTGTAGATTTAGGAGCAATTCCTACTCAAAGAACTACTCCTAGTGCTTTAGGAATAGTTTTAGGCTATTTTGGCAAAAATGCAGCTTTACTTGATTTTCAACTATCTGCACTTGAAGAAAAAGGAGTAGGAAGAGTCCTTTCAAGGCCCAGTATACTTACTTTAGATAGAGAAGCAGCAACAATTAAACAAGGCTATAGAATTCCATATTTAAGATATGTGCCAGAAGTTCCAGTACCTACTATTGAGTTTGTTGATGCAGGGATTAAATTTGATGTAGTTCCTTCTCTTACACCTGAAGGTAAAATTCTTTTAGATATTACTATAGAAAAAGCTACACCAGACTGGGAGCGTACTGTTCAAGGAGTTCCTGCTATATATACTCATTTTGTTCAAACAAGTGCACTTGTTGATAATGAAGAAACACTTGTTATAGGAGGAATTAAAGTAAGTGATATTACAGAAAGATTAGATCAAGTGCCTGGATTGGGGAATATACCAGGTATTGGAGAAGCTTTTAAAAGAAGAGGTAAACTATTAACCAAAACAGAACTTATAGTCTTTATAACACCCAAAATTGCTTATATTCCTATTGCAGGAATTGATTATTAAGAAATTAAAAGAAAGAGCTTTAAAAGTTTTA
>CAYXGJ010000008.1:94130-98510 GCA_964464535.1 uncultured Thermodesulfatator sp.
TTATTGAATAAAGGGTCCACTTATATATCCTTTTATTACAGGAAGATTCACATCTTTATCAACTTCTAACCATACTATATTGTCTTCAATTTTAATAATTTTTCCTATCACTCCCCCTGCAGTAAAAACTTTTTGCCCCACTCTTAATTCTGAAATAAATTTTTGGTGTTCCCTCATTTTTTTCTGCTGCGGTCTAATTAAGAGGAGATAAAAGATAATAAAAATTAATATTAAAGGAAGCAAAGTAAAAAGAAAACCGATTAATCCTCCTCCTTGTGGAGAATTCCCTTGTTGAGAAGGTGTTCCCATAGCAAAAGCAAAATTTATAAAAAAGTTTAATAAATCCATAAAAACCTCCTATTTAGAGTCATTAAAATTCTTTAAATAATATTGGGCTATTTCTTCTCTGAGATCCTCTAAAGTTTCATTTTTAATGGCATTTTTAATATATTTCATTAGTTTAGCATAATAAAATAAATTGTGAAGCGTTAAAAGAAAATAAACTAGCAATTCTTTTGCATGAAAAAGATGCCTTAGGTATCCACGAGAAAAATTTCTACAAGTATAACACTCACATTCTGGATCAAGGGGTAAGGAATCGCTTTTAAAGGAAGCATTTTTAATAGATAAAAAACCTTTAGAAGTAAATACAGTTCCTCTCCTTGCATTTCTTGTGGGTAATACACAGTCAAACATATCTACTCCTCTAATAACTGCATCTATTATATCCAAAGGAGTTCCAATTCCCATTACATATCTTGGCTTATTATAGGGCATATATTCTAAACTTATTTCTGTCATTTGATTTCTTATTTCTAAAGGCTCTCCAACTGAGAGACCCCCTATAGCATATCCATCAAATTCTAAAGATGTAATAAATTTTGCACTATACTTTCTTAGATCTTCATACATCCCTCCCTGAATTATGCCAAAAACTGCCTGTTTTTCATTTTTATGTCTTTGCCAATATTCAAGAGATTCAACAGCCCATTTATGAGTAAGTTCCGTAAGGTCTTTTGTTTCTTCATAGGATAAGGGATAAGGTATACAAGTATCAAGAACCATCAAAATATCTGAGCCAAGTTTTTTCTGAACCTCCATAGTAATAATTGGAGAAAAAAAATGTTCAGTTCCATCTATATGAGATTTGAAAAATATTCCCTCTTCAGTAATTTTTCTAAATTGGGAAAGACTATATACTTGAAAGCCTCCACTATCTGTAAGTATAAATTTTTTCCAATTCATAAACTTATGAATCCCTCCAAGTTCTTGAATAATATCTGGTCCTGGTCTTAAATAAAGATGATAGGTATTAGAAAGGATAATTTCATAACCTAAGGAACTAATAATTTCAGGAGGCATGGTTTTAATTGTCCCCTGAGTACCAACTGGTATAAAAACAGGAGTTTCAATAACTCCTCTATGAGTTATAATCATTCCTATCCGAGCTTGAGTTTTTTTGCTTTGATAAAGAATCTGATATTTAAACATATTTACAAATTTCTTTACATGCTTTTATAAACTTAGGTTTCATATTTAATAAAATATTTTCAGAAATACAAAAAGAAAGTCTCACATGATTTGGACTTCCAAATGCTCTTCCTGGGACTGCAAGAATAAGTTCCTTTTTTAATATTTCACAAAACTTTAAATCTTCTATAGGAACTTTTGGAAAGATAAAAAATCCTCCTTTTGGTTTAATAAAAGAAAGACCAGCTTCCTCTAAAATCTCACAAATTATATCTCTTCTTTTTTGATAAATTTTTACATCAACTTTTGAAAAAGCACAATTTGCCACAATTCTTTGAGCTAAAGCTGGGGCATTAACAAAACCGAGAATACGGTTGCATATAGTTAATCCTTCGAGAATTAATTTTTTATTTTCAATTTCTGGATGCACTGCTATAAAACCTATCCTTTCTCCTGCTAAAGAGAGTTCTTTAGAAAAACTATAAGCAATGATGCTATTTGGATAATATTGAAAAACTGAAGGAACTTTCTCATTATCAAAAACTAAGTTTCTATATGGTTCGTCAGAAACAAGATAAATTGGTTTACCAAAGTCTCGGCTTTTCTTATTAAGAAGTTCACAAAGTTCTTTAATTTCTTTTTCTGAATAAATTTTTCCTGTAGGATTATTGGGAGAATTTATCAAAAAAATTTTAGTTTTTGCAGAAATTGAAGATTCTATTTTTTCCAAATCTAAGCTAAAATCCTCTTTTGTAGGAATTGCTTTAGAGATTCCCTGATGATTTTCTATATAAAAAAAATATTCTACAAAGTAAGGAGAAGGGAAAAGAACTTCTTCACCTGGGTTTAATAAAGTTTTAAAAATTACATTTAGTGCACCTGCTGCTCCACAAGTCATTATAATTTCTTCAAAACCCACTTCAATTTTCTGTTCTTGAGTAATTTTTTTTGCCATTATTTCCCTAACAAAGGGAAACCCTGCATTAGGCATATAACGATGATAAGAGGGATCATAATTTTCTAAAATCTTTTTGAGAGTTTCTTTTACTTCTGTAGGGGGAGGTAAATCGGGATTACCTAAACTTAAATCAAAAACTTTGTCCTCTCCATATTCTTTCTTAAGTTTCAAACCTTCCTCAAACATTTTTCTTATCCAAGAACTTCTTTCTATATAATTTTCTACTTGTTTTGACATATACACTGTTTTAGACCTCCTCATCTATATATTTTCCACTGACTTAAACAATTTCTTATAAAAGTTACTCACATTCAATTTCTTTTGTTATAGTCCAAACATAAGGATTTGAACAAATAACATTTCCATCTTTAACCACATTCCAGCTCCATAAATAATATCCAAAAGAGCCATATTTTTTCATTTTTTGAGTTAAAGAGACAGAACAGGGTTTATAGTATTTTTGTTGCTGAATTAAATCCTTTCCCACAGTAAAAATAAAGAGTAAAGTTAAAAATCCTCCTATAAATATTCCTAATAAAAAAGTTAAGACCAGTCTAAAATCAGGTTGATAATTTTTAATATTTTTTATAGAAAATCTTTGAAACATTTTTTTATTTATCAATGCTTATGTTCACCTCCCTTTATAACTAATAAATATTAAATATTATTAAAATTGTTTATTATTGTCAATTGTGACTTTAAAATAAGGAATAGGATTTATAAAGGGTTGTAAAATGCCCATTTTGATTTAAATTTTAAATTAAAAAAAGGGTAGAGTATGAAGAAAAAAAAGTTATTACCAATTTTAGCCATTGGTTCTTTTGCTTCTGCTATATTTTTAAGAATTTTAATAAAAACCCCTTTATATTTATCTTGGTTTGTTTTTAGAAGAAAAAAGAAAGTTTAAACAAACTAATACTTCTATAGCTTTTTTAATATCCTCTATTTTTACTTTTTCTTCTTTAGTATGACAAAATTCTAAATTTCCAGGTCCCCAAACTAATACATCAAATTTTTCCTTTAGATTTAAAGCATCTGTCCAAGACTTCATTTCAGTATAACAAACAGGTAATTTAGCTAATTTAATAGCTTCTTCAAGAAATTTAACCACCCCACCACTTATATATCCTTCATAAGCATGTTCAATTTCATATTTGCCAAAGTTTTCTACAAATTTAATTTTTTCTAAATAATCAGAAATCTTTTCTTCGGGCTTAAGGAAAATTTCAAATTTTATTTCACAAATATCCGGTATTATATATTTTTCAGATCCTCCGTTGATTCTTAAGGGATTAAGTTTCAAATTTAATTTTTTAAGTTCATTATAAAGTTCAAGAGTTTTTTTTATGGCATTAATTCCTTTTTCAGGAAATGCTCCGTGTGCTTCTTTACCTTCAACTTTTACTATAAGTTCAAAACTTCCCCAATGTTTAGAGGCTATTTTTAAGTTAGTAGGTTCCATTACAATAGCAAATTTTCCCTTTTCCCAATTTTTTACAAATTCTTTAGAACCAAGACCATCTTCTTCTTCATCGCAAAAAAAGGCAAGTGTATAATTTAATTTATTTTCAGCTGCAACAAGCATAGCTGTAATACTTGCTTTGGCATCACACACTCCTGTTCCATAGGCATAAATTCCATCATAAGAAAATTTGTAATTTAAAGGAAGTGTGTCTAAATGAGTAGCAACTATTAAGTTTGAGGTAGTTTTAGTAGCTATATAATTTTTGCTCTCAGAAACTTCATATCCTAAATTTTTTAAATAATTTTTTACAAATTCTTTAATTTGGTCTTCCTTTTTACTTGGTGATTCAATTTCTACTAAAGTTTTTAAGAGGTTAATGATTTTGTCATTCTTAACCATTTTCCCCATTCTCCAGCTTCTTTAAATCCAAAATTTTTATAAAAATTTATGGCTTTATAATTAGTTTTTCCAACCCAAAGTTCAGCAA
>CAYXGJ010000009.1:0-34710 GCA_964464535.1 uncultured Thermodesulfatator sp.
TATCCCCGGCAGTCCCCTTAGAGTGCCCGGCATTACCCGCTGGCAACTAAGGGCAAGGGTTGCGCTCGTTGCGGGACTTAACCCAACATCTCACGACACGAGCTGACGACAGCCATGCAGCACCTGTGCCAGAGCGCGTAGAGTAAACCCCTACGCTCCCCCAGTGTTTCCACCAGGGTACAACCCTGGCATGTCAAGCCCAGGTAAGGTTCTTCGCTTTGCATCGAATTAAACCACGTGCTCCACCGCTTGTGCGGGCCCCCGTCAATTCCTTTGAGTTTCAGCCTTGCGGCCGTACTCCCCAGGCGGGGTGCTTAACGCGTTAGCTTCGGCCCAGAGAGTTTACCTCCCCAGACCTAGCACCCATCGTTTACGGCGTGGACTACCCGGGTATCTAATCCGGTTTGCTCCCCACGCTTTCGTGCCTCAGCGTCAGGAACCGTCCAGCTGGCCAGCTTCCTCACCGGTGTTCCTCCCGATATCTACGGATTTCACCCCTACACCGGGAATTCCGCCAGCCTCTCCGGCCCTCAAGCTAGGCAGTATCGCAGGCCTTTCCGGGGTTGAGCCCCGGGCTTTAACCTGCGACTTACCCAGCCGCCTACGCACCCTTTACGCCCAGTGATTCCGGGCAACGCTTGCCACCTGCGTATTACCGCGGCTGCTGGCACGCAGTTAGCCGTGGCTTTCTCCTGGGGTACCGTCAGCCTGACTAGGCTCTTAACCTAGTCAGGGTTCTTCCCCCAGAACAGGGGTTTACGACCCGAAGGCCTTCTTCCCCCACGCGGCGTCGCTGGGTCAGGCTTTCGCCCATTGCCCAAGATTCCCCACTGCTGCCTCCCGTAGGAGTCGGGCCCGTGTCTCAGTGCCCGTGTGGCCGACCACCCTCTCAGGCCAGCTACCCGTCTTAGCCTTGGTGGGCCATTACCCCACCAACTAGCTGATGGGCCGCGAGCCCCTCCTCAGGCAGAAGCTTGCTATGCAGAGGCTTCCTTTCATCACTGAACTTGCGCCCAGTGACTTTATCCGGTATTAGCCACCCTTTCGGGTGGTTATCCCAGACCCGAGGATAGGTTACTCACGTGTTACTCACCCGTTTGCCGCGGTACTTGGAAGAAAACTTCCTTTCCCGCACGACTTGCATGGGTTAGGCGCGCCGCTAGCGTTCGCCCTGAGCCAGGATCAAACCCTCAGGGAAAATTTGCTTACAAATTTAAATTGCGGAGCCCTATACGGACGCTATTCAATTTTCAAAGACCAGAGTACACCATTTTAAATTATAAATTTGTTTTTTTACTTTGTCAAGGGGTTTAAAGATTCAAAACTTCAAAGATCTAAATGGCGCAACAAAAAAATTATAATATTAATAAAATTTTTTGTCAAGTTATTAATAAAAATACTTGAAATTTGGAGCCGGTGGGACTTGAACCCACGACCTCGTGAATGCCATTCACGCGCTCTCCCTCTGAGCTACGGCCCCTTAATTTATATTTTTTACCTAAAATAACCTCTTTACCTTTTTTGTCAAGAGATAAGATTTTTAAATTCTTCCACAGATAGAGGTTTACAAAAATAAAAACTTTGGAATAAGTCTACATTTAAATTTTTTAATGCTTCAGCAATTTCCCTATTTTCTACAAATTCAGCTATAGTTTTTATACCTAAATCCTTAGCTATAGAAACAATTCCTTTAACAATATTATAACACTTTTTAGATTTATTAATTTGACGAATTAAATTCCCATCAATTTTTAAAAATTTTGGATCCACTTTTAATAAAGAGGTAAAAGAAGCGTATCCAGACCCAAAATCATCTATAGCAATACCTATTCTTTCAGTTTTAGTTTCAGAAGATATAATTTGAAATACATCCAGAAAATTGATTATAGAAGATTCAGTAATTTCAAATATGCTAAAAATTTCATGTGTTTTTGCTATCTCTTTCCACAATTTTAATTCTTCTGACACAAAAAAGGCTTTATTATAAGAGTTTACACTTTTATTAATGAAAATATACTTATTTTTGAAAAGTTTTAAAATTTCATCTTTATTAATTTCTTCAGTAAGAAGTGCCTCCAAATCTTCTATATATCCCAGTTCATAGGCATGTTTTATGAAAGTTCCAGCACTAATTATATTTTTCTTTTCATCTAAAATTCTTATTAAAACTTCTCCTCCTATAATTGTTAGATTATGAGTATCAAATATTGGCTGAATATAAGGAATTACAAGGCGTTCTCTAATGGCTCTTTCTAATAAAGTTTTAATTCTATTTAGCTTTTCCAATTCTTTTAAAAATTTAGAATCAAAAAACACCCATTTATTTCTTCCTTCCCTTTTAGCTATTTGAAGAGCAATCTCAGCAGACTTTAACAATTTAAAAGCTTCGTCTCCATCATGAGGATAAAGAGCTACACCTATAGAAATGTTTAAATGTATGGTTTGATTACTGGTCTTAAATTTAAAATTTTTAACTTTATCTACTAAATCTTCCAAAAATTCTATGATTTCTAAAAAGTTATAATTTAATAAAATTATTAAAATTTGATTTTCTTTATATTTTCCGAAAATAATATTAGGTTTATGAAAATACTCTCTTAAAAATAGGGAAAAATCTTTTAAAAGAAGATCAGTGATCTCAGCTCCTAAAGTTAAAGAAAGAAGAGAATAATCTTCTATTTCAAGAACAATAAGAGCGATATCTTCTATAAGTTTTTCTTTCGCCTTATTTATAAAATCCTGTAATGTATCAAAAAAGGCTTCCTTAGACAAAAATTCAGTAAGAGAATCAATTTTAATGTTTAAATATAAATTAAAAGTTTTGTCAAAAGTATTTACATGATCTATTAGTAAGTTTTCTAATAATTCTATGAGCTCACAACTTAAGTCTAACCTCTGGATATCACTTTTAACGAAGAAATATTCTAATTTCTTATTAATTAATTGATGATCTCTTTTGTGAAATTCTAAGTCTGGATACTTAAATTCTTTCATCAAATTTTCTTCTTTATTAAAATAATCTACTAAAAAAAACATAAATTGATTTAAAAATTCAGGAACTTTTTCAGGCTTATTCTCTTTTAGAGCATTTTTTACATTTTTTAAAGATTGAAATAAATTTTCATACTCTCTTTTAAGTTTTGAATTTTTTAAAAAAATAAATTTATCCATGATCAATATTATAACATCGGCTGATTCTACAAAACTATTAAAGATTTTTAACCAAGATTTTTGGTTTACAATTACAAGTTTCTAATAAAAGTGGATTTTATAGAATAAGAAATTGGATCCTCAAGAAAATTTAAAGCTTTGTTTAGTTGTTCTTCAGATCCTATAAGTATTAAAATATCTTTTTCTTTAAAAGAAAGATTAGCAGGAGGATTAACTATAAACTCTTCTCCTCTTTTTATAGCTATAATTGTAGCTCCTGTTTTAGATCTAAGATCAAGAGCTCTAATAGTTATTCCGATTAAGGGACTTTCTTTTTTAATTAAATAAGTTTCAGTAGCTACATCTTTTAAAAATTCTAAATTATCAATACTTTCTAAAAATGGTTTTTCTAATGTTCTAAAGGCTTTATAGTAATTTTTTCTGAGAATTTCTAAAAGTTCAAAAATTACATTTCTTGGAATTTTGTAATAATGAAGAACTTTAGCAAATATTTCTATAGAGGCTTCAAATTCTTCAGGTATTACTTTATTGGCTCCAAGTTTTATTAAATCTTCAATTTCTGCTACAAATTTTGTTCTTATTATAATATAAAGATCTGGGTTTTCTCTACGAGCAAGAAAAATAATTTTTCTAGCAGAAATATTATCTCCGATAACGACAACCAAAGTTTTTGCTGTTTTAACCCCTAATTTTCTTAAAACTTCAACATTAGTAGCATCTCCAAAAAAGATAGGTTCTCCTTTACTTTTAAAAGTTTTTACTGTATTAGGATTGAGATCAACAATTACATAAGGAATTTTTAAAGTTTTTAAACCATACACAATATTTTGCCCTCCCACTCCATATCCTATAACAATGGTATGATCTTTTAAATAGGCTTTTTCTTCCCTTTTTTCCTCTTTTATTTTTTTCAGTCTTAAATAGCTTTTGTAAGATATTTTTTCAAGGAGAAGATCAGTTAATTTATGAGACTTATCAATTAAGAAAGGAGTTAAAAACAAGGTAATCATAGAGGAACCTATAAAAAGTTGATACCAATTTTCTTCAAGTAGTCCATATTTTTTTCCTTCTAAAGCAAGAACTAAAGAAAATTCACCTATCTGAGAAAGTATAAAACCAGTTAACAAGGAAATCCTTAAACTTTTACTTATTAAGAGTGTAGAGAAAAAGATTCCTATAAATTTAGTTAAAAAAATTAGAAGAACAATTAAAATAGTTAACTTTAAATTAGCAAAAAGAAAGTAAGGTTTTAAAAGAAGGCCTACAGAAATAAAAAAGATAGCCATTAACAAATCTTTTAAAGGTTTTATTTCAGCTATGGTTTGAAGTGCGTATTCTGATTCAGAAATAACAACTCCTGCTAAAAAAGCTCCTAAGGCTAAAGAAAGTCCTAATTTATAAGAGAAAAAGGCAGTTCCTAAGGATAAAACCAAAATAGTCATAAGGAATAATTCTCTGCTACGGGTTTTTACGATCTGATGTAAAATTAAAGGGAAAAAATAAAGAGAAGCCATAAAAGTACAGCTAAGTATGGCTAAAGATTTACTGAAAACAAAGAGAATATCTTTTATAGAACCTTTCTCTTCACCTAAAACGGGAATAAGAAGCATTAGAAGTATTACGCATAAATCCTGAAAAATTAAAATACCAAAGCAGACCCTACCATAAGAGGTAGTAAGCTCTCCTTTATCCATCAAAATTTTTAATACTAAAGCAGTACTGCTCATAGCAATAAGAGCTCCAAATAAAATACCAGTTTTTAAGGATTTCTTAAAAAAAAAGTAAAGTGATAATAGAGACGATAAAAATAGTTAATCCTACTTGAATTAAGCCAACAAATAAAATTTCTCTTCTATAAGATATCAATTTTTTTATTGAAAATTCAACTCCAATAAGAAACATCAAAAAGATGATCCCAATTTCTGCAAAAGTTTCAATTAGATAAGCATCATGAATTAAACCTGATACAGAAGGTCCTACTATAACCCCTGTAAATAAAAAACCAATAATAGGAGATATTTTGAATCTTATAAGGATTGCACTTATTATAATGGCAAATAAAAAAATAATGAGAAAACTTTTAAGAAATTCAAAAAGCATATATTGAATAATAATTCAGAAATTTTTTAAAATGAATAGAGGGGGAGAACCCCCAAAGAAATTTTTTAGAGAATTATATCTTCCTCATCAAGGTTATAAATTTTTAAAAGTTTAATTTGGAAATAAAGATCTTCACCTGCTAAAGGAGGATTTAGGTCAAGAACAAGTTCAGTCTCAGTTACTTTTACGATGGTAGCTGGAAAATTCATTTCCCCTCGAGGTGTATCTACTATAAGATTTAACATTAATCCCTCTTCTGGCTCTACATCAATACTTAAAGCATCTCTGGGGATAGTTCTCACCAAATTTTCATCTCTTGGACCAAAAGCCTTATCAGAAGGAATTAAAACTTCTTTTTCTTCTCCTTCTTCCATTCCTACAAGAGCTTCAGAAAGTCCAGGGATAATCTCAGGAGAGCCAACTTGAAAAATGAAAGGTTCTGCATTGTAGGTGTTTTCAAAAATCTCCCCGTTTTTTAGTTTCCCAATACAATGAATACTTACTACATCACCTATTTGAACTTTGCGCATCTTTAAACTCCTTTGATTTTTAATTTGATAGAAGTTGAGATTTTAGAGAATAGGACTCTAAAAACTCAATCTTCTACCTTAAAAAGTAGAGTAACACATAATAAAAATTTTACAAGCTTAAGGGATTTTAGCTTTTGTTTTTTGCTTAGTTAAAACAACCAAACAAAAGCAAGCTATAGCTTCAATTTGAAGAGATTCTATCAATCCCTCTGTAGTTTTTGCTTTTATTCCTATATTTGAGGGATCAATCTTTAACTTTTCAGAAAGTAAATTTTTCATTTTTTCATAAAAAGGAGAAAGCTTTGGCTCATCACATATAAAGATTAAATCTACTTGGGAAACTTTAAATCCTTTTTCTTCTACAAGTTTTAAAGTTTTTTCTAGAAGTTTTAGACTATCTATATCTTTATATTGAGGGTCTTTATCGGGGAAAATAGTTCCTATATCAGAAAGACCAGAGGCTGATAACATTGCATCTATAAGAGCATGAAGTCCCACATCCCCATCTGAATGTCCTAAAAGACCCTTTTCAAAAGGTATTTCTATTCCACAAAGTTTTAATTTTCTACCAGGAACTAATTTATGAAGGTCAAATCCTATAGAAATTCTAAAATTCATTCTATGATTTTTAAAACCTTTGCTCCCTTAATTTTTTTATTTTTTATATCCTTTAAAGCTTGATTAGCTTTTTCAAAGGGATAAACTTCTATTTCTGGTCTAATATTAAAAGTTTCTACAAGTTGTAAAAATTCTTTAATATCCTTTCTAGTTACATTAGCTACACTTTTAATTTCTTTTTCTAACCAAAGATCACGAGCATAATTTAAATTTAAAAAAGTATCCTTATCTTTATCCTCTTTTCTTATGGCATTTATTACAAGTCTTCCCCCGGGAACAAGGTATTTTAAGATAGACAGAGGGGGTTTCCAAACAGGAGTTGTATCTATAGCACAATGAAGTTTTTGGGGAGGCTCTTCTTCTATATCTCCTACCCAGAAAGCTCCAAGACTTAAAGCAAGCTCTTTTTGTTTAGGATTTCTTGCAAATACAAAAATTTTAGAAAAAGGAAATAGGAATCTAATAGTTTTTAAAACAAGGTGTCCAGAAGCACCAAAACCTACAAGTCCTATATTTTGTTCATCTCTTGGATTAGCTAATTTTATAGATCTATAACCTATAGCTCCGGCACAAAAAAGGGGAGCACATTCTTCATAAGAAAAAGTTTTAGGCAAAGGAAAAGCAAAATTTTCTTTTATTTTGAAATATTCTGCATAACCTCCATGAACATCTTTTCCTGTAGCTTTAAACTGAGAACAAAGATTTTCTAAGCCTTTTTTACAATATTCACATTTTTCACAAGAAAAATAAATCCACCCAGCTCCAACTCTATCGCCTATTTTAAATTTGGTTACTTCTTCACCTATTTTAACTACCTCTCCTACTATTTGGTGCCCAGGAATAATAGGGAAAAAGGAAGGTTGGGCTCTGCCTTCAATTTCATCTATTTCAGTATGACAAATTCCACAAGCATGAACCTTTATAACAATTTCATCTTTTGCTGGCTCAGGATCATCTAATTCTACTAATTTTAAAGGATTGGTATCTTCAGATATAGGGTTAATTGCCTCTATTACCCAGGCTTTCATAATTTTTAAAATTTTAATACAAGAAATTAAATTTTAAATTATAAAAATTGAATTGAAAAAATTAAAAAGTAGAATATCATAAAAATTAAAATGAGCATAAACAAAGTTATCCTTATTGGAAGACTGGGAGCAGATCCAGAAATTAGATATACCCTTGATGGAAAACCAGTAGCCACATTTAGAATAGCAACCAACGAAGTAATAATAAGAAATGGAGAAAAAGAGGTCCTTACTGAGTGGCATAGAATTGTTGCCTTTGGAAGACTTGCTGAAATTTGTGGAGAATATTTATCTAAGGGAGCTCAAGTTTATATAGAAGGAAAATTAAGAACAAGAAAGTTTGAAGATAAACAAGGAAACCAAAGATATATTACTGAAATTGTAGCTAATATCCTTCAAATTCTTGAAAGAAAATCATCACCCGATTCTGAACTTAAAGAAATTTCTTCAGTTCAAGGGTTTAGAAATGCTTTGGAAGAACAATCCTTAGAGGAAATAGAAGAAAATTTATTAGATGAAGAAGACATTCCCTTCTAAAGTTTTTATTGAACTAAAATCTTTTTAGTATTTTTACCCTTAGTAGCATTTTCTTTAGATTGAGATTTTTCTTCAACTTTAGGGTATAAATTTTCTATTTCAGCATCAGAAATTTCCTCAAATGGCTCATCAAGTTCAAAGATTTGCCTTATTAAACTTATAGCGTACCTTCCTTCTTCATGATAACTTTTTTTAATAAAATTAATAGGATAATAAATAAGTTTTTGAACTAAAGATTGGGTTAATATTTCTATAGCTTCTTTCTCTTCTTCAGAAAGATTTTTAAGTTTTTTTAGGGTCTTAGTAAGTTCATTTTGTCTTAAAGTCTCTACCTTTTCACTCAAAGCTCTTAAGGTAGGATAAAAATCAAGTTCTTTAAGCCATTTTTGAAATTTAAAAACTTCAGTTTCTATTATTACCTGTGCTCTAAGAGCTTCTTTTTTTCTTTCTTTTAAATTTTCTTCAACTACAGATTTGAGATCATCTATATCATAGAGATAAACATTTTCAAGCTTGTTAACTTCAGATTCTACATCTCTTGGAACAGCTATATCAATTATAAAGAGGGGTCTATATTTTCTCGGTTTTAAAATAGAACTTACCATGTTTTTAGTAATAATGTAGTCTGGCGCACCAGTAGAAGAAATTACTATATCAGCTTTTACTAAGGCATGGGGAAGTTCATCCAAAGAATAGGCTTCTCCTTTAAATTTTTCTGCTAACTCAACAGCTTTAGAAAGGGTTCTGTTTGCAATGATTACTTTTTTAACTCCCTCTGAGACAAAATGCATACAAGCAAGTTCTGCCATCTCACCAGCACCAACCAGAAGCGCAGTTTTATCTCTTAAGGAGCCCAGTATCTTTTTAGCAAGACTAAAGGCTGCATAACTTATAGAAACAGCCCCTCCACCTATTCCAGTTTCAGTTCTTACTTTTTTAGCTACAGAAAAACATTTATGAAGTAATCTGTTTAAAACTATACCAGATGTGCGATAATTCAAAGCATCTTTATATGCAGATTTAACTTGTCCAAGAATTTGAGGTTCTCCAATTACCATAGAATCAAGTCCACAAGCTACTTCAAAAAGGTGTTTAACCGCTTTTTCATTCTCAAAAAAATAAAGATGAGGTTCTAACTCTTCCCATTTAAAAGAGGATTCCCTTTCTATAAAAGAGGAAAAATCCATCAAAAATTGATTTTTTTTATCAGGATCCAAAACAAAGTAAAATTCGACTCTGTTACAGGTAGATAAAAATAAACCCTCTTTAAAAGAGAAAATATCTTTTTTAATTTTTTCTAAAGGATGAAAAGAGGGATTTTTAAAAGCAAGCTTTTCTCTTATTTCAACAGGAGCTGTTTTATGATTTAAACCAATTAATAATATTACAATATCAAGACCCATAGGTATGAAACCCCTTGGAAAATAAATTTATCACAAAAAAACTA
Source organism: uncultured Thermodesulfatator sp. (assembly GCA_964464535.1). Classification (GTDB taxonomy): domain Bacteria; phylum Desulfobacterota; class Thermodesulfobacteria; order Thermodesulfobacteriales; family Thermodesulfobacteriaceae; genus Thermodesulfobacterium. Next base: position 9,432 of record CAYXGJ010000009.1, read on the forward strand.
ATAAGCCATATACTAAATCCTAATAAAAACATATAAGAAGCCTTCTTACCTCTCCAGCCAATTAAAACCCTTTGATGAATTAAAACTGCATAAATTAACCATAGTATCAAAGTTATAACCTCTTTAGGAGACCATCTCCAGTAATTTCCGAAGGCAATCTCACCCCAAACAGCACCACTTATCATAGCCAAGGATAAAAAAATAAATCCCAAGTAAAGGCATTTTTCAGTAACTCTGTCTAAGTATTCAAGGGGTGGAAGTTTTCTAAAAAAAATTCCTAAATGCTTTTTCTTAATTTCTCTTTCTTGCAAAACATACATCAAAGAGGTAACTACTCCAAAAAGTAAAAATCCATGAGAAAAAAGCCCTGTAAAAGCGTGTAAAGGAAACCATAGGCTCTTAAAATGAGGACTAAAGGGGGAAAATATTTCTTGGGGGAAAAAATAAGAAAGAAGTAATAGTATTAAAACTATGGGTAAAAGAAAAAAACCTGTAGCATAAATTTTTATAGGAGAGATAGTAAAAAGAAAATAGATTAAAATTAGTTCCCAAGAAAGAAAGTTGAGAAGATATTTAAAAGAAAGAAGAGAGGTAGTAAAAATTTGATAAATTTTAAATGCCCAAAAAAGAGTATGAAAACAAAAACCCACTAACAAAACCAGTTGAGCATATCTTAAAGCTTCTTTTTTAAGGCTTTTAAAATAAAAACCAAAACCTATAAAAGAAATTAAATATACGCAAAAACTTAAAAAGAAAAATAAATCAGCCATTTAATAATATTTTTTATTTCTTTTTAACAATATACACAGAACAAGGAGCAAAACTTACTACTTTTGCGGTAGTACTACCAAGAGTATATCTTATAATATCAGGTCTTACTCCTCTTGCTCCCATAATTAGCATATCTGCTTCTTCAGTTTCAACAAAATTAAGAATCGCCTCAGCTATAGAATAATCAGCTATTACTTCTTCTCTTATAACAAAATCATCTTTAATCTCGGTTTTGGCTTCTTCTAATAATTTTTTTGCCTTTTCTATCTCTTTTTCTTCCTCTTCCTTGTTCATTCCTTCTCTTTTACGAATTACATAAAGTAAGATCAATTCATCAATTACCTCTTTTAAAAATTTTTTAGCAACTTTAAGACCTTCTTTTGCATCCAGAGACCCATCATAAGCTATTATTACCTTCATTCCCTCCTCCTTTGGTTTTTAGAATTTCTTTATATTGAAAAATATTATATCAAAAATTTAGATTTTTGATAAGGTTTTTATGAACTCTTTTCTTTCTTTTCTTGCTTTTTAGTTAATTTTGTCCCTAAGAAATGAATAGTTGAATGCATCCAGTCTAATTTTAATAGATATTTTATAGCACTTTTATAAGAATAAAAACCTTCAAAAAGCTTAAAAGCCAATTCTTGAAGTTCAAAAGGACTCATATTTCGGGGATAAAAAACTACATGGTGCCCATCATAGTAATCCCAATTAGTGGTAAAAATCCTATCTTTATTTAAAAATTCTTGAAAAATTCTGCTTCCTGGAACAGGGGTTAAAATTAAAAACTGAACAGAGTCAATCTTCAATTTTTTAGAAAAATCTAAAGTAGCTAAAATGCTTTCTTTTGTATCAGTATCAGCACCTATTACAAACATTCCATGAACTTTAATATTGTATTTATGGAGGGTTTTAATTCCTTCTTCTATTTGAGCTGGTGTAATACCTTTTTTGTAAAGTTTTAAGGTTTCAGGTTTTATAGATTCAAAACCTATATAAAGGATACTACAATTACTTTTTTCCATAAGTTTTAATAATTCTTTATCTTGGTAAATATCAATTCTTACCTGAGTAGACCAAGTTCCTTTAAACTTCATTTTTATCATCTTTTCAAGAAGAATTTTTGCTCTTTCCTTGTCAGCTGCAAAGTTGTCATCATAAAAAAATATATGTTCTATCTTTTTAAGGTTTTTTAATTCTTCTATAACAAGATCTTCATTTCTAAATCTATATTTTCTACCAAACACAGGAACTACAGCACAAAAGATACAGTTATAAGGACAGCCCCTTGAAGTAGAAATAGGATAAATTTTAAGCTTATTTGGGTTATAACCTTCAACTAAATTAAAATCAGGTATAGGTAAAGAGTTAAGATCTACAAAATTTTCATTAAAGGGATTATGATAAAATTTGCCATCCTTTTTTATAAGAAAGATTTGGAATAGAAGAGAAATCATTATTTCCTCTTTCAATACTTTCTATCAATTTTAATAAAGCTTTTTCCTCTTCTCCCCTTATAACAAAATCTGCATGCAAAAGAGCTTCTTCTGCTAAAAAACTTACATGAGGTCCTCCCATAATAATAGGTTTTTTATACTTCTTTTTATAATAGTCTGCTAATTCATAAGCCCTGTTTGCTGTACAAGTAATGGTAGAAATCATAATCACATCTGCTTCTTTGATAGTATTTTCATTTATAGGTGCCCACTCTTCCAGAAAAATTTTAACTTCATACCCTTTATTTTTTAAAATTGTGCCAAGAAGAGGCATAGCTAAGCGAGGAAGTTTAAAAGCAGAAAAGACGTGAGTTTTAAAATTTTTGGGCTCAATTCCTACAATTTTCATTAAATTAATTATAATTCAAAAAGATTTTTAAACAATTATAACTAATAAAAAAATTTTTTGACAAAATTTTAAAATGGTTTATTTTAAAAATTAATTAAAAAGAAAAGGAAAAACTTATGAAAAGAATATCAGTTTTTATTGTTCTTTCTATTTTTTTATTTTGTTTTAAAGTTTTTGCAGAGGAATCCTCTTCTGAAGTTAAAAAGGTTTTAGTACTCCCCTTTGATATCTATTCACCACCTGAATATTCTTATTTAAAAGAAGCTATTCCTGAAATGCTTGTAAGCCGTCTTTTTTCTCCTTCTAAAATAGAAATAGTAGAACTGGAGAAAGTTAAGGAAGAAACTAAAAATTTTGAAAAAATAAACAAAAAAATAGCAGAAGAATTAGGTAATAAATTTAGGGCAAATTATGTTATATGGGGAAGCATTACTGTTTTAGGAGAGGGAGTAAGTATAGATGCACAAATAATAGATTTATCTGGTGAAAAAAAACCTGCTCAGTTTTTCCAGGAAATAAAAAATGTTTCTGAAATAATTTCTCAAATTTCAAGATTTACACAAAAAGCAAGGATGTATATAGAGGGAAAGGAGGAAGATTTTTATAGGGAACCTTATTATGCTTTGGCACCCTATGGATTAAGCAAAGAGCATCCAGAAAGAGGATATTACTATTATGCGCCTTATCTTTATCCCTCTGTACCTATCGAAAGAAAACCAAAAGTAACTAGAGCAAAAAGTCCTTATGGAGATTATGAGCCAGAGGGACTAAGTAGTAGATTAGTTTTAGATCTCACTACAGGAACAATTGGATGGGCAGAAGAGGAAAAAGAAAAAAATACTAATGCTACTATGGTTACTCCCAATTATCCACCTATTTATCCTCCTCAGCCTTATTATCCCTATTCTCCACCACCTTATACTTATTATTATTCAGAAGATGAGGGTATCCTTTCTAAGTTATGGTCTCGTATATGGCCTTTTGGAGAAAAGGAAAAAACTCCCAAATATTACTCTCCTCAGGTAATTCCTGCTCCTGCTCCTTCCCAACCTCCGGCTGAAACTTATCAGCCAAGTCAGATTCAACCCCAAACTCTTCAACCTCAAACTTATATAGAGGAGCCTTCCAAAAAACAAGTACCACCTCAGGCAACTTCTTCAGTAAAAAAAGAAAACCCTTGGAGTTGGGAATAGAAATATTAACAAGTTAAGTGAAAAGCACCAGCTAAAGAAACTCCCGAGGAATAAAGTTCGTTAAATCTTTTAATGGCTAAATCGGTTTTATAAATTTCAACTTTTATGCCTAAACTTTTTGCTTTACTTTCTACTTCGGGATCAACTTTCATTACCCCATAAGCTCCGGTTCCCACTATTAGATATTCTAAAGAATATTTCCATACTTTTTCTAAATCTTCAACTTGTAATCTGTGACCTTCCTTTCTCCACCAGTCAGAAAAAATTTTTTCTTCTTTTGAAGTTTTAATAATAATAAGATCTTTATTATATATTTTATCTTTAAAACTTAGGCTACCAAAACTATAATAGGTTATCATTTTTTTTAATTAAGCAGCTAAGCTTAGCTTTTCTTCCTCTTCCTTTAAAGCCTTAATTCTATAATGGGCAATTAATGCATCTATAAACTCATCAAGCTCTCCGTCTAAAACCTCAGGAAGATTATAAATAGTTAGTCCAATGCGATGATCAGTTACACGATTTTGTGGGAAATTATAAGTTCTTATTTTTTCACATCTTTCTCCTGTCCCAACTTGAGATTTTCTTTCTGTTTGAATCTTTTCATTCTGTTCTCTCAAAGCTAATTCATAAAGTTTGGCTCTCAAAATTTTTAAAGCAGTAGCTTTATTTTGATACTGGCTTCTTTCATTTTGACAAGATACCACTATTCCTGTAGGTATGTGAGTAATTCTTACTGCACTTTCAGTTTTATTTACATGCTGTCCACCATGCCCACTTGCTCTCATAGTTTCTATCTTTAAATCCTCAGGTTTTATTTCCACCGCAACTTCATCTACTTCAGGTAAAACAGCTACTGTAACAGTAGAGGTATGAATTCTTCCAGAAGATTCAGTAATAGGAACTCTTTGAACCCTGTGAACTCCTCTTTCATATTTCAATCTGCTATAAGCACCTTTACCTTCAATTTTGGCTATAACTTCTTTAAAACCCCCCAAACCAGTTTCATTAGCATCAAGAATATCAAATTTCCATCCTTTTCTTTCTGCATATCTTTGATACATTCTTAAAAGATCAGCAGCAAACAAAGCTGCCTCTTCTCCACCAGCTCCAGCCCTTATTTCTAAAATCACATTTTTTTCATCATTGGGATCTTTTGGTAAAAGAAGAATAGGTAACTTTTTTTCTAATTTTTCCAAAAGGCTTTCTAATTCTTTTAATTCTTCTTTAGCTAATTCTATTAATTCTTCGTCTGATTCTAATTCTATAAGTTGTTTGTTTTCTTTTATTTGCTCTAATACCTTTTTATATTCTCTATAAGTTTCTACAATCTCTAAAAGCTCAGCATGTTCTTTAGCTAACTTAGCATAAACTTCAGGCTTAGAAATTATAGAGGGATCAGACAATTTTGAAGAAATTTCTTCAAAATTTTTTTCTAAGATATCTAACTTTTTTAAATAAAAACTTGCTAAACTCATTATTTTTCAGTTTCTAAATTTTAATTTTTTTCTTTCTGTTCATAAAAATCTGCATATTTTTTCATAAATTTCTCAATCCTTCCTTCTGTATCAACAAATTTCATTTCTCCTGTAAAAAAGGGATGACATTTAGAACAAATTTCTACTCTTATTTCCTTTTTTGTGGAACCTACCTTAAATTCATTACCACAAGCACACTTTACCGTTGCTTCTTCATAATACTGAGGATGAATTCCTTTCTTCATTTTTTCACCTCTTTTATTTAGATTTGAAAAATTATAATATTAAAGAATATAACTTAGAACTCAAAATTTTCAAGAAAAAAACGCCCCTGGAGGGACTCGAACCCCCAACCTACGGCTTAGAAGGCCGCTGCTCTGTCCTGTTGAGCTACAGGGGCAAATTTTTCATAAAATTTTAATCAAATTTTTCTTTTTGACAAGTGTCTTTTAAAGGTTTATAATGTTGCCAATATGAATATATCCTTAGATTTATTTTTCGAAAACTTAGAAAAAGAGAAAATAGCTGAATTATTTAAAGATGCTCTTCCCTGGGAGCCTTTAAAACTTTTAAAAACCTATCTTTTAGATATAGTTCCTGAGTTACCTAAGGATATCCCCATAGGAACCCCTATCCCTGAAAGTTTATTTTTGACTTCAGAAGGAGAAGTTATACCTTTAAAAGAATTAGAAATTTATGAGGAAGAATATTATTTCAAGGGGGAAAAAATAAGAGGAGCTCTTTTAAAAGCAGGAGCGATTTTAACTGGAAAAAAGATATTTTTTGAGAAGGATGTTATAGTAGAGCCCTTTTCTTTAATTTCTCCTCCTGCTTATTTTTCTCAAGAAACACAAATAAGACATGGTTCCTATATTAGGGGAAGTATATATACAGGAAAAAAAGCAGTAATAGGGCATGCAACAGAAGTTAAAAATAGTATATTTTTTAGTTCAGCTAAAGCCTCCCACTTTGCTTATGTAGGAGACAGCATCCTTGGAAGTAATGTAAATTTAGGTGCAGGAACAAAACTTGCTAACTTGAAATTTAGTAAAACAATTATAACTTTAGTAATTAATAATGAAACTATAGATACAGGACTTAAAAAATTTGGAGCCATCTTGGGAGATTGTTGTCAAACTGGTTGTAATTCTGTTTTACAACCTGGAACACTTTTAGGTAAAAAATCTTATGTTTATCCTGGTAAAGTTTGTGGTCCAGGTTATTTTTTACCAGGAACAAAATTAAAATAAGGGGGCTTTATGAAAAAATTTACTTTTATCTTTGCAATTTTTGCATTAGTTTTTTGCTTTTACCTAAAAGCTTACCCAGAAGAAGGAAAACTTTTAGCTGAAGTAGGACCTTATAAACTTTATGAAGAAGATGTAAATAAAATGATGAAAGGAGATCCTCAAATTCAACAAATTTTAAATTCAAAGCCTGAATTAAAAGATGAAATAGTTTCAGCTATAGTAAATAGATGGATTAACTTATCTTTACTTTCTCTTGCAGGGAAAAAAGAAGGAATTGATAAAGAAGAAGCGATTAAAAGAGAATTAGCAGAAATTGAAAAAAATTTTATTGCTCAAAAGTATTTTGAAAAAAAGACAGCCAATTTAAAGATAAATGAAAAGGAAGTAAAGGAGTATTATGAAAAAAATAAAGAAAATTATAAAGAGCCAGAAGCAAGGCATATTAGACATATTTTAATTTATCTTTCTAGGGATGCAGACAATGCTACTGAAGAGAAAGCTTTTAAAAAAGCTAATGAAATCAGGGAAAAACTTTTAAAAGGAGCTAATTTTGAAGAACTGGCTAAAATGTACTCTGATGATACAGGTTCAAAAGAAAAAGGAGGGGATTTAGGGATAATTAGAAAAGGACAAACTATACCTGAATTTGAAAAAGAAATTTTTAAGCTTAAAATTGGTGAAATAAGTACTCCTATTAAATCTCCTTATGGATATCATATTGTAAAAGTAGAAGAAATAATACCTGAAAAATTTCCATCCTTTGATGAGGTTAAAAACTTGGTAGAGGAAGATTATAGGCAAGAAAAGGAAAAGGAATTGATGGCACAAATTTTGCAAAACCTTTATAAAACCTATCAGCCAAAGATTTATTTAAAGAAAAAAGATGTACAAGATAGAAGTAAGTAAATTATTAGAAGATTTTGAAGAGAAATTTAAACACTTTAATCTTTCTGAAAAGGAAAAATGGCAGTTATATATTTATTTCCCTTCCCATTTATTGTTTGTTGATATTGAAACTGAAGGCCTTTCAAAGGAAAAGAATAACATTACTCTCATAGGTATATATAAGGAAAATAAATATTATCCTTTTATAAAAGATTTAAATTTAGAAAAAGCTTTGAAATTTCTTTCTTCTACACCTATTTGGATAACCTTTGGGGGAGAAAATTTTGACATCCCTTTTATAAAAAAGACTTTCCCTTATTTAAGGACCCCTTTAGTTCATATTGATCTCTTCTTTTTAACTAAAGAGGTAGGATTAAGAGGAGGTCTTAAGAAAATAGAAAAAATGTTAGGGATTGTTCGCAAAACTGAAGGTTTAAATGGCTATGATGCAGTAAAGTTATGGAAAAAGTGGGTAGAAGAGAAAGATAAAAATTCTTTAAGAAAGCTCATTCTTTATAACAAAGAAGATGTAGTAAACATTAAAAAAATAATGGATTATATAATAGCTAAAATTGCTAAATAAGGAGGGGGAAAGATATGAGGAAGTTTTCTTGGAATTCTTATAAACTAACTATTTTTTTTATTATTTTGGCTTTTGCTTTTGGACTTTTAGCAAAAACTTTTATAGATAAAACAGGTTTTCTGAGGTCAAAGGAATTAATTGCAGAAGACGGAACAACTATTTCAAAAAGTTTAGAAGTAGCTAATGAACTTTCAGAAGCTTTTTCTTATGTAGCAGAAAAGGCAGCTCCAGCTGTTGTTTATATTGAAACAGAAAGAGTGGTTTCATTTCCCAGAGAGATGTTTCCTTTTGATTTTTTTGGTGATGAGTTCTTTAAAAGATTTTTTTCCACACCCCGTTATAAACAAAGAGGGGCAGGTTCTGGATTTATAATTTCTTCGGATGGATATGTGGTTACTAATAATCATGTAATTCAGGGAGCTCAAAAAGTTACTATAAAATTGGTAGATGGAAGAAGTTTTGAAGGTAAAATTATAGGAGTAGATCCTTTTTCAGATATAGCTTTGCTTAAAATTGAAGCAAATAATCTTCCTACTTTAATTCTCGGTGATTCAGATTCAATAAAAGTGGGAGAATGGGTTATTGCAATTGGCAATCCTTTTGGACTTTCTCATACTGTAACTGTAGGTATAGTGAGTGCTAAAGGAAGAAGCGGAATAGGAATATCAGATGTAGAAGATTTTATTCAGACAGATGCAGCCATTAATCCAGGAAATTCTGGAGGTCCCCTTTTAAATTTAAAAGGAGAAGTTGTAGGAATGAATACAGCTATATTTACTAGGTCTGGTGGTTATATGGGAATAGGATTTGCTATTCCAAGTAATATTGTAAAAACAGTAGCTGAACAATTAAAAACTAAAGGAAATGTTGAGAGAGGATATTTAGGAGTAGTTATTCAAGATTTAACTCAAGCATTAGCTAAGGAACTTAGCTTAAAAATTACTGAGGGAGCACTTATTACAGAAGTAAAATCAGGTTCTCCTGCTGAAAAAGCTGGATTAAAGGAAAAGGATGTAGTTATAAGTTATAACGGTAAACCTGTTAAAAATGCTTCAGAATTAAAAAATTATGTTCTTTTAACTAAACCAGGAACCGAGGTAGAATTGAGGATTATAAGAAATGGGAAAGAAATGCCCATAAAGGTTAAAATAGAAGCTCAAAAGGAGGGTTTGATTATTTCCAAAACCGAAATGGAAAATATAGAGGAATTTTTGGAAAATTTAGGACTAATAGTTGAAGATATTACTCCTGAAACAGCAAAAAAATTGAAACTTTCTTCCATTCAAGGTATTATTATTACTGATGTTATTCCGGAAACACCTGCTGATTATGCTGGACTTACCCCTGGTTTAATAATTGATGAAGTTAATCGTAAAAAAGTTAAAAATTTAAATGAGTTCTTTCAAGCTCTTAAACCTTCTTTAGAAACAAAAAAAGTTTTATTAGGGATTAGAACACCAAAAGGGAGATACTATATTACTTTAAAACTGGAAAGTGAAGAATAGAATGTGGCTAAAAAAAGTTATCATTTTTTTATTCCTTTTTTTAGTTTTTAATACCTATTCTTTTGCTTCTGAAACTATAAATAAAATTGTAGCAGTAGTAGGAGATGAATTTTTAACTCTTTATGATTTGGACGAAATGTGTAAGCCTTATTTTGAAAGATTTATAAAACCAGAACTACCTTTAGAGGAAAAAGAAAAAATTAAAAATCAAATTAGAAAAAATATTTTAAAGGGATGGATAGAAGAAAGCATTTTAAAAATAGAAGCTCAAAGGTATGGTTTAACTGTAAGTGATGAAGAACTTAACAAAGTCTTAACTCAAGAAATCAATTCAATAGGAGGAGAGGAAGTATTTAGAGAATATTTAAAGAAACAAGGAATAAGTTATGAGGAATATAAAGAGAAAGTTAGAGATAAAATATTAAAGTTTAAATTTGTTCAAATTCAGTTGAAAGGAAAAGTAGTTATTACTGAAGAAGAACTTAAAAAAGCTTATGAAGAAACTATAAAAAATTATGACCCCACTCCCAAATACTGGTTATCAATTTTAATTATAAATGGAGATGAAAAACTGGCATCATCTATATACGAAGAAATTCTCCAAGGAAAAAGCTTTGAAGAAATTCATAAAACCTATTCCAATAATGTACAAATTATTAAAGAAGAAGCATTTAAAAGGGATGAGTTAATTTCAGAAATTTTAGAGAAACTTAAAAATATTTCTCCTGGTGAAGTAACCCCTTTAATAAAAAGGGATGAAAAATATTATATTATAAGGCTTCTTAAAACTGAAGAAGGAGCTCCTCCTTCATTCGAAGAGATGCGAGAAAAGTTATATCAAAAATTGTTTGAATTAAAAGCACAAACAGTTTTAGAGAAATGGATTAATGAACTGGAAGAAAAAAGATACATTAAAATTTATTTATAAATGATTTTTTCTTTAGAAGCTTTAGTTCTTTCAAAGGAAAAATTTGGTGAAATAGATTTACTAATAGAACTTTTTACTCCTAAAGGAAAAATTTGGAGTATTGCTAAAGGAGCTCAAAAGAGTCGTAAAAGGTTTGTCAATCTTTTAGAAGAGTTTAATTTTATAAAAGCTCACTTAAGAAAAACTTCTAAAGGTAAATTCCCCATTTTAGAAAAGGCAGATCTTCTTTTTTTACCAGAAAGTATTAGAGGGGATTATAAAAAGTTTTTAATGATTTCTTATATGGGAGAAATCCTTTCAAAAATAAGTTTTTCTGGACTTTTTGTAGAATATTTTTCTTTTATAAAAAAATTTTTTATGGAAATGGAAAAGGAAAATTTTCCCCCTTTATTGAAACCCTTTTTTGAATTAAAAATTTTAAAATTTTCTGGATGGTCTCCAGAGTTTTTTCAATGTGTAAAGTGTGGATATAAACCTAAAAAAATTTTTTTTCTTTCTATCCCTGAAGGAGGAATACTTTGTTTTAAATGCAAAGACGGAAATAGTGAAGAACTTGATTTTGAAACAGTTGATATTTTAAGATACTTGATTAAAATGCCTGTTGAATTTGAAAGATTAAAAAAATTAGAAAAAGATTTAGAAAAATCAGTTTATATTAAAGAAAAAATTTTTAAAATTAGTGAAAAGTTCTTTAAATATTTTTTGCCTTTTGAATTAAATTCTTTAAAATTTTTAAAAGAATTTGGTTGGAGGACAGATGAAACAAAGAACTCTTGAAGGTAGATTTTTTGAAGAAAAACAATATGTACTTGAAGGACTTGCAGCTAAGGAGTCATGGAGATTATTCAAAATTTTAGCTGAATTTGTAGAAGGCTTTGAACTTCTCCCCAGAGTGTATCCAGCAGTGACTATTTTTGGTTCTTCAAGAACAACCCCTGATCACCCCGATTATAAAAAAGCAGAAGAATTGGGAAAGCTTTTGGTAAAAGCTGGTTTTTCTGTTATTACAGGTGGTGGACCAGGAATTATGGAAGCAGCTAATAAAGGGGCAGCAGAAGCTGAAGGATATTCAGTAGGATTAAATATTAGATTACCTTTGGAACAGGAACCTAATTCTTATGCTAATCTCAAGTTAGAATTTAGATATTTTTTTGTGAGAAAAGTAATGATGGCAAAATATTCAGTTGCTTTTGTATTTTTCCCAGGAGGATTTGGTACTTTAGATGAGATGTTTGAGGTTTTAACTTTAGTACAAACAAAAAAAATAAAGCCCATTCCTGTAGTACTTATTGATAAAAAATTTTGGGAACCTCTCTATAGATGGATGGTTGATTTCCTTATTCCTAATAACAAAATCTCACCCAAGGATATTGACCTTTTTAAAATAGTTGATACTCCTGAAGAAGCATTAGAGTATATTAAGGAATATTTATGGATTTGAAAAATAAACATCTTCTTGATATTGCCTCTCTTTCCAAGGAAGAAATAGAAGATCTCTTAAATTTAGCAGAAAATTTAAAAGAGATTCTTTACAGACCAATTCCAAAGGTTCCTACTTTAAGAGGAAAATTAATAATTAATTTGTTTTATGAACCATCAACCCGAACCCGTTTTTCCTTTGAAAAGGCTGCTAAAACCTTATCTGCAGATACTTTAACTTTTACAGGTAAAGGAACAAGTATTGAAAAGGGAGAAACTCTTCTTGATACTATTAAAAATTTAGAGGCTATAGGAGCTGATCTTTTTGTTATTAGACACCCTGTTGCTGGAGCTCCTCATTTTGTAGCTAAATACAGCAAAGTTCCCGTTGTTAATGCTGGAGACGGAACCCATGAACACCCTACCCAAGCACTTTTAGATCTTTTAACTGTTAAAGAAAAACTTGGAACTCTTTCGGATTTAAAAGTTGCAATTATAGGAGATATTAAGCATAGCAGAGTTGCTCATTCAGATATATTAGCTTTTCAAAAAATGGGTTCCACTGTATGGATTTCAGGCCCAGCTCAACTTTTGCCAGATATTAAAGAAGAAAATTATTTTAAAATTATAAAAAATGGGTTCAAAATTTGTTATAAAATAGAGGATGCTATTAAGGACGCAGATGTAATTATAGCCTTGAGGATTCAGAAAGAAAGACATGGAGAAACTCTTATTCCAAGTTTTTTAGAATATCATGAATTCTTTGGTTTAAAACCGGAGCATTTAGAATTAATAAAAGAAGGGACAATCCTTATGCACCCAGGACCTATAAACTGGGGAGTAGAACTCGCTTATGAAATGGAAACATATCCATTTCAAGTAATTTTAGAACAGGTAGAAAATGGAGTAGCTATAAGGATGGCAATTTTGTTAAGGTTTTTAACAGGTGAAAAAATTTATGAAGATTTTAATTAAAAAAGGAAGAATAATAGATCCTTCACAAAATTTAGATTTTTTAGGAGATTTATTGATAGAGGATGGGAAAATTTTAGGGATTGAAAAAAATATAGAAATTCATGAAAGGGTGGAAATAATAGAAGCAAATAATTTATGGGTCTTGCCAGGACTTATAGATATTCATGTTCATTTAAGAGAACCAGGGGAAGAATGGAAAGAAGATATTGAAACAGGCACTAAATCAGCTTTGTATGGAGGAGTTTTAAGATTAGCCTGTATGCCAAATACAAAACCTCCTAACGATACTCCAGAGGTTACTAAATATATTCTTGAAAGGGCATCTCAAAAAGCTTATGTTACTGTTTATCCCATTGCCTGTATTACTAAAAACCAAGAAGGAAAAGAAATTACTGAATTTGGAAGATTAAAAAAAGCAGGAGCAATTGCACTTTCTGATGATGGAAAATGGGTTCAAGATTCAGAAGTTATGAGAAGGGCAATGTTATATGCTAAAAATTTTGATCTGCCAATAATCTCTCATTGCGAAGATATGAGCCTTTCAAAGGGAGGACAAATTAACGAGGGATACTTTTCAGCAAAATTAGGACTAAAAGGAATCCCCACTTCTGCAGAAATTATAGCAGTATTTAGAGATCTTATTTTAGCTAAAGAAACTCAAAAATCTATTCATTTAGCTCATCTTTCAACCAAGGAAGTTATAACATTTTTAAAATGGGGTAAAGATGAAGGTATTCCCTTTACAGCAGAAACATGTCCCCATTATTTTACTTTAACAGAAAAAGAAGTAGAAAATTACAATACTTTAGCCAAGGTAAAACCACCTCTAAGAACTGAAGAAGATGTTTTTGCTATAAAACTTGCTTTAAAAGAAGGATTAATAGAGGTAATAGCAAGTGACCACGCACCTCATAGTCCCCTTGAAAAGGAAATAGAATTTGAACAAGCTTCCTTTGGTATGATAGGACTTCAAACTTTGCTTCCTTTAAGCCTTAATTTAGTAAGAGAAGGGTACTTAACTCCTTTAGCCCTTTTTGAAAAACTTATTACAAATCCTTCCAAGGTACTAGGTATTGAACCTCCCTCTTTTAAAAAAGGGGTCTTAGCTGAGGTCATAATTGTTGATCCTGAAGAAGAATATATTTTAACTGAAGAAATAATTCAATCAAAAAGTAAAAATACTCCACTTTTGAATAAAAAACTTAAAGGAAGAGTTAAAAAAGTTATTTTAAAAGAAAAGATTTTTGATTTATCTCTTATATGATTGTGTATTTTATAACACACCTGTTTACAAATTTACACATTTAGGTGTTCCAAATTTTTTAAAAAATTAAGAAAAATCAATAATTCAAATCAGGCATAAACATTGCTAAAAATTTTTTAAAAATTTAAAAGGAGAGAAGTTTGAAATGGAATACCAGAGAACATTAGCTGGAAAAGTGGTTTTAGAAGGAGAAGGTATTTTTTCTGGAAAAAACATAAGGGTAGAAATTGAACCAGCTGAAGAAAATAGAGGTATTAATTTTATAAGAGCAGATTTACTAGAAAAACCAGTTATCCCATTAAATATAGAAAATATTATTGGGCTTGAAGGTTCAACAGCAATTACTGATGGAAAACATTTTATTTATTTAGTTGAACATCTCCTTTCTGCTCTTCATGGACTTCAGATAGACAATGCTACTATTTATGTTTATGGAGAGGAAATACCCTTATTTGACGGCTCTGCTTATCCTTGGGTAAGAAAAATACAAGAAGTAGGATATAAATTTTTATTAACTCCCAAAAAGAAACTTTATCTTCGCAAAAATTTTCAGTATCAAAACGGAGTATCCAAAATAAGTTTTAAACCTTCTAATACTTTAAAAATTAAAGCTTCCATATTTTTTGAACATTCCCTTATAGGAGAGCAAAGCTTAGAAATAGAAATAACTCCAAGATCCTATATTAATGAAGTTGCTTTTGCAAGAACTTTTGGCTTTAAAGATATACTTTTTGAAAGAAAAAATAAGGGCATCATAAAAGGAGGTAGCCTTTCTAATGCTATAATTTTAGATAAAGATAGAGTTCTTAATCCTGAAGGTTTGAGAACCCAAGATGAATTTGTAAGACATAAAATCCTTGATATTGTTGGAGATTTGTTTACTTTAGGAAACCCTTTAGTAGCAGAAGTAGAAGCAATTTATTCCAATCACAGAGTTCATATAGAAGCTTTGAAAAGCCTTTATAAAGCTGGATTATTAGAAGAAGTAGAAAGGAGAGCTCTTGCTTTTTTGTTGATTTATAAAAAATTGAAAAAAAATGAACAAGCCTAATTTTTAATTTTTCCTATTTCATAAATTAAACCATCAGGATTTTCCAGAACCCTTTCTAAAACCTTTAAATTGATTTTATAACTTAAATTTCTTCCTTCTGTAAGTTTATCTAATTTCTGTATAATATAGGGTAGAGGATTTTTAATAAGGTTTTCTATATCAGGATAGGCTTGCAAATATATTTTTTCCCCTTCTATTGCAATTTTATAAGGTTCGTAAACAATTTTTACCAAGGTTCCTATAGGAACATTTTTAAATAAAAATTTTATATCTTCTGGATAAAGACGAATACATCCATGAGTAGTTCTTCTACCAATACTATATACTTTATTTGTGCCATGTATAGCATAAAGACCCCTTGATAAGTAAAGCGCATAATCACCCATAGGATTTTCTGGTCCAGGAGGAACTATATCGGGTAAGGTGGGATCTTCAGCTTTTATAGAAGGTGGAGGATACCAGGTGGGTTTTTCTTTTTTATCAACTATAGTATATAATCCTAAGGGAGGTAGACTACCTTCAGCACCAATTCCTATAGGAGCTACTAAAAATTCATTATTTTTGAAATAGTATAATCTCATTTCTGGAAGATTAATAAGGATAAAATTATCAGATAGATAGAAAAATTCTTCAGGAATTAAAATCTTTTTAGGTATAATAATTTTTTTTCCTATAGGTGGTATCCAGGGATCTATTTTGGGATTGGCAAGGGTTATATGATAATATCCTACTTCAAACTGAACAGCTAAATCTACAAATGTATCATTTTCTTGAATAGTATAGGAGAGATTTTCAAAATAGATAAATTTATTCGGAATTAATTTATTTACTTGGCAAGTCCCTAAAGTAATATAAAATAAAACGAATAAAAAGCTTATAAAAATTTTATGAAATTTCATAATATTTTACAGAAAATCGGTAATACTCCCATAATTAAACTAAGAAATATAAAAGTCAAGCCATCTATAGAAATCTGGGGAAAGTTAGAAAGCCAAAATCCAGGAGGTTCTATAAAGGATAGACCAGCACTTTTTATGATAGAGGAAGCAGAAAAAAAGGGTCTTCTAACTAAAGAAAAAATTGTAATTGAAGCTTCAAGCGGAAATACAGGGATAGGACTTTCTTTGGTATGTGCATTAAAAGGATATAAATGCATAATTGCTATGCCAGAATCAGCTTCCCTGGAAAGAAGAAAAATAATGCAAGCTTTTGGAGCAGAAATTCTTTTAACCCCTGCAGAAAAAGGAACGGATGGAGCTATAGAGACTGTTTATGAAATTTGGAGAAATAATCCAGATAAATATTATTGCACTGATCAATTTAATAATGATGCAAACTGGCTCAGTCACTATAAAACCACTGCTCCAGAAATTTTAAGAGATACAGAAGGTAAAGTTACTCATGTAGTTTGTGGTCTTGGGACAACAGGTACTGCTATGGGAATCGCAAGATTTGTAAGGGATAATAACCTTCCTATTAAAGTAATAGGAATAGAACCTAATCCTGGACATAAAATCCAAGGTCTAAAAAATATGAAAGAATCTTATCCACCAAGTATTTATAAAAAAAGCCTTCTTGAAAAAATAATAAATGTAGATGATGAAGAAGCATTTTATTGGGCAAGAAAATTAGCTAAAGAAGGTATTTTTGTAGGTATGAGCTCAGGTGCAGCTTTGGCAGGTGCATTAAAATTGGCAGAAACATTAGATGAAGGTTTAATTGTAGTTATTTTCCCCGACGGAGGAGAAAGATACCTTTCAACACCTCTTTGGAGCTTTGAAATAGTTAAAAAAGAATTCCCTAAGGAGGTAGACCTTTTTCTTACTAATACCCTTTCAGGCAAAAGAGAAGCTTTTTATCCTTTAATTGAGAAAGAAGTAAAAATCTATACCTGTGGTCCTACATTGAATACAAGACCACATATAGGTCTTTATAGAAGACTTATTACTGCAGATATCTTAAAAAGCTTTTTAAAGTTAATGGGTTACAAAATCGTCCATGTAGTTAATTTGACAGACTTTGATGACAAAACCATTAATATAGCCTTAGAAAAAAATATAGAGTTAAAAGAGCTTACTTCTAAAATAGAACAAGAATTTTATGAAGATTTAGATTGGCTTAAGATTGAAAAGGCTGATTTTTATCCTAAGGTTAGCGAACATATGGAAGATATGAAAAAACTTGCTATTAATATTCTAGAAAAAGATAAAGCCTATGTTAAATATTCAAGCCTTTATTTTGATATTTCAAGATTTTCTGAATATGGAAAACTTTCTAAAATTGATTTAAGTTTTCTAAAACCAGGTGCTACAATTGATCTTGAAGAGTACGATAAGGAAGAACCTTTTGATTTTGCTCTTTTAAAAAGAGTTCAAATTTTAGAATTAAAAAAGGGCTATTTTGTAGAAACTCCTTTTGGAAAAGTAAGACCTACTTGGCATATTCATTGTGCAAGCCTTGCTTTAAAATATCTTGGGGAGGAAATTGACTTTTTTACAAGTGGAAGCGATCTTATCTTCCCTCATCACGAAAATACAAGAGCTATTGCTAAGGCATTAACTGGAAAAGAACTTGCAAGATATTGGATTCATTCAGGTTTAGTTTTTTACAATGGAAAAAAAATTTCCTCTGAAAATAAGATTTCAATAGAGGACATTAAAAATAAAGGATTTTCAGGAAGAATTTTAAGATTTTATTTCTTAAGAACCCATTATAGAAATCAGTTTAATTTTAGTTGGAAGGGTTTAGAGGAGAGTTCTAAAATTTTAGAAAAAATTGATAAATATATAGCCTATTTAGGAGCAACTCCTGAAAATGAAAAAATAGAAGAGGCTGAAAACCTTTGGCAAATTTTAAAAGGTTTTGAAAATAATTGGAAAGAAGCATTAAAAGAAGATTTAAATACCCCTATAGTTATTTCTGAGATAATTTCTTTTTTTAAAAAAATTTATCCCTATTTAAAACAAGGACTACCTTTAGATTATAAAAATGAAGTTTTAAAGTCCCTTAGAAAACTTAATGGGATTTTAAAAATATTTAAGTTCCCTGAGGTAATAGAAAAAAAGGATATTTTAGAAAAGGTTAAAATAAGAGAAAAAGCTAAAAGGGAAAAAAATTATGAATTAGCAGATAAAATAAGAGATGAACTCGAAAAGGAGGGGTTTTTCCTTTTTGATTTTCCTTTAGGTACAAGAGTTGTTTTTTTAAAAGAAGAGTTATGAAAAATATTCATCAGATTTTATATGAAATTTATGAAAAACTTTTTTCTCATTTTGGACCTCAAAATTGGTGGCCTGCAGATACATCTTTTGAGATATGTGTAGGGGCTATTCTTACCCAAAATGCAAGCTGGAAAAATGTAAAAAAAGCGATAGATAATTTGAAAAAGAAAAATCTTTTAAATCCTTTTAAAATTTATGAAATTCCTTTAGAAACCCTCTCTCAAATTATAAAACCTTCTGGGTTTTATAATATTAAAGCAAAAAGACTTAAAAATTTTGTTAAGTTTTTAGTAGAAAATTATCAGGGGGATCTGGAAATTTTATTTTCTAAAGGAATTGAAAAAGCAAGAGAAGAACTTTTTAGTATAAAAGGATTAGGTAAAGAAACTGTGGATAGTATTCTTTTATATGCTGGAAATTTCCCCATTTTTGTAGTTGATACCTATACTTATAGAATTTTAAATCGTCACTCTCTTGTCCCTGAAGAAGCTACTTATGAAGAAATACAAGCTTTATTTATGGAAAACCTTCCTCAGGATCCTCAGCTTTTTAATGAATTTCACGCCCTTTTGGTTGCTTGTGGTAAAAATTTTTGTAAGAAAAAAGAACCTCTTTGTGAAACTTGCCCATTAAAAACTATTAATATTTCTTAGAAATGACACTTAATTAAGTGGAAAAAATTGATTTGGTGCATATTTGCAATCTCAGCAGGTTTTTTTGTTTCTTTAAGTGATGCTTTAAATAAAAAATATCTTTCTTCTCTTGATTATCCCTATATGGTTATTGCAAGAACTTTAGGAAGTTTACCTTTTCTCTTTCCCCTCTTTTTATTCTTAACCTATAAATATAATGGATTAAATTACTTTTCTTTTCCATTTATTACCAATGTTTCTTTACTTTTATTTTTAGAAATAATAGCTACCATTCTTTATATGAAAGGAATTAAACTTTCTCCTCTTTCTTTAACCATTCCTTTTTTATCTTTTACTCCTGTTTTCATAATACTTACAGGCTATCTTTTATTAGGAGAAAAGGTTTCTAAAGAAGGAACTCTGGGGATAATTCTTGTTGTAATAGGAAGTTATTGTATTAATCTTCCCTCTGTAAAGGAGGGTTTTTTAGCTCCTTTTAAGGCTATTAAAAAAGAGAAGGGAAGTTTTTTACTTCTTCAAGTTGCCTTTATTTATTCTGTAACCTCAGTTCTCGGTAAGGGAGGAATAATATTAAGCAATCCTCTATGGTTTGCTTCTTTTTATTTTTCTATCTTAGGAATAACTTCAACTTTAGTAATTAAAATTCTTTACCAAATAAAACTTGGGGAATTTATAAAAAAACATTATAATTCAATTTTATTAGTAGGATTAACCCAGGGACTTATGTGTTATTCTCATATGATAGCCTTAAGTCAAATTGAAACAGCTTATATGATAGCCCTTAAAAGAACAAGCATTCTTTTTGCAGTAATATTAGGATACTTTGTGTTTAAAGAAAAACATATTTTGATAAGGCTTTTTGCAGCAATTCTTATGCTTGCTGGAATTTTTATAATTACCTTTTTAAGATAAATTTAAAATGAGAAAATTTAAAGGGTATATTCAGGTTTATACTGGAGAAGGAAAAGGAAAAACTTCAGCAGCCATTGGATTAACGATTAGAGCTCTCGGAGCAAAGTTAAAAGTTGCCTTTTTTCAGTTTTTTAAACCTGGAACTTCAAGCGAGGTAAAAATATTAAAAAAATTTTATCCCCAACTTTATTATAAAAATTTTGGTAAAAAAGGTTTTGTAAAAAATGAGGTTGATTTAAAAACAAAAAAACTTGTTCTTAAAGGCTGGGAAGAAACAAAAGAATTAGTAAAATCAAAAAGCTATAATATATTAGTTTTAGATGAAATCTCTTATGCCCTAAATTGGGAAATAATTAATTTGAAAGAATTTTTAGAATTTCTTAAAAATAAGCCCAAAAATCTTGAAATTGTTATCACAGGAAGATCTTTCCCAAAAAAAATTTTAGAGACAGCAGACCTTGTAACTGAAATGAAAAAAATTAAGCATTATTATGATAAAGGTGTAAAATCAAGAAAGGGTATAGAAAAATGAAAGAAAAAATAGTTAAGAAAATTTTAGAAGGTGAAAGAATTAACGAAAGAGAAGCTTTGAAGCTCTTTGATTTCAATTTGTCTGAAATTGGATATTTAGCAAGAGTGGTTAGATTTAAAATAAATCCTGAAAGAATAGTAACTTATGTTGTGGATAGAAACATTAATTATACCAATATTTGTGTTTCAGGTTGTAAATTTTGTGCCTACTATAAGCCTCCAGGGTCTTTAGAAGGTTATGTTTTAAGTTTTGAGGAACTTGGCAAAAAAATAGAAGAAACTATCAATCTCGGAGGTTATCAAATTTTACTTCAAGGAGGTCTTCATCCAAAACTTCCTTTTTCTTTTTACGAAGAAATGTTAAAATTTGTTAAGAATAATTTCCCCCAGATTCATTTGCATGCTTTTTCACCTCCAGAAATAATCCATTTTAGTAAAATTTCGGGTTTAACTATAAAAGAGGTTTTAGAAAGGCTAATAAAAGCTGGACTTGATTCAATTCCAGGAGGGGGAGCTGAAATTCTTTCAGATAGAGTAAGGAAGCTAATCTCTCCCAATAAATGTTCTTCAGAGGAATGGTTAATGGTTATGGAAACTGCTCATCAACTTGGGCTTAAAACTACAGCAACTATGATGTTTGGACATATAGAAACAAGAGAAGAAATAATAGAACATTTATCTAAAATTAGAAATTTACAAGATAAAACCAATGGTTTTACAGCTTTTATACCTTGGACTTTTCAGCCTAAAAATACCCGTTTAAGCTATCTTATGAAAGCGGGATCTACAGAATATTTGAAAGTGCTTGCTATTTCAAGAATTTTTCTGGATAATATAAAAAATATTCAAGTTTCATGGGTAACTCAGGGGCCTTACATAGCTCAATTAGCTTTAGAGTTTGGTGGAAATGATTTTGGAAGTACTATGATAGAAGAAAATGTAGTTGCAGCAGCTGGAGTATCTCACAGACTTAGTGAAGAACAAATAAGAAGTTATATAGAAAGTGCAGGTTATATTCCTAAAAGAAGGAAAATGGACTATACCCTTTTAGAATAAAATTTATATGGGAGAATTAAAGCTTCAACCTTATCATCATTATCTAATTAGAGCAAAATGGATCTTCCCAATACTTTCTCAACCAATCTTAGATGGAGCAGTTGAGATCAAAAATAAAAAAATAATAAATGTAGGAAAATTTAAAGAAGTTTCTAAAGAAGCAATATTAGCAAAAACTATTGACTTTGGAGAAACAATAATACTTCCTGCCTTAGTTAATGCTCATACTCACTTAGAATTATCAGCTCTAAGATTTAAAATTTCTCCTCCTTCAGGAGATTTTATCTCCTGGGTTAAAAATGTAATTAAATTAAAAGAAAATTTAAGTTTGGTTGAGATTAAAGAATCTGCTAAAGCAGTTCTTTATCATTTTTGGAAAGAAGGAATCGGTATAGTTGGTGATGTAGGAAATACAGCTCTAACTCTTGATCTTCTTTGCAATTCAACTTTTTATGGATATTTTTTTCATGAGGTTATTAGTTTTAAAGGAGGTTATAATTTAAAAGAAATACAAGTAAAATCCCCTTCCCCAAATTTTAAAATTACCTATTCGGCCCATGCCCCCTATAGTGTCTCTCCACTTTTACTTCAAGCTATCAAATCTTATAATAAAAAAAGAAAAAAACTTTTTTGTATTCATTGTGCAGAATCAATTGAAGAAATTAAATTTTTAGAAAAAGGTGAGGGACCTCTTTTAGAATTTTTAAAAGAAAGAGGACAATGGAATGAAAACTTTGTTCCTCCGAGAGTTAGCCCTATAAAATATCTTAATAGTTTAAAACTCTTAGATGAAGATACATTACTTGTCCATGTAATTCATATAGATGAGAAAGACTTAGAAATACTTAAAAATACTAAGCCTAAAATCTGTATTTGTCTTAAGAGTAATTTATTTATAGGAGTAGGTATTCCAAGATTAAAAGAACTTCTTTCAGCTGGGCTTGATGTTTGCATAGGAACAGATAGCTTAGCAAGTAATGATCAAATTTCTATCTGGGAAGAAATGAAAACTATTTATACTTATTATCCAGATATTTCTCCAGAAGAAATTTTAAAAATAGCTACTTTTAAAGGAGCAAAAGTTTTGGGATTTGATAAAATGGGGGCAATCCTTGCTGGATATAATCCCAATATGCTTGTTGTAGAAATAAGAGATTATTTAAAAGAAAAACCAGAAGAGACAATTAGAAGTTTAATAAATACTGAAAAAGAGGTAAAGTTTAGGTTCTATGTGTAAACTAAAATTAGGAAGCCCTCTTTATATAAACACACTTCCTTTATTATTCTATTTTCCTCAGAATAATCCTTATTTTGAGATAATTTTTGAGGTTCCTAAAAAGCTTAATCAAAGTTTAGCTAAAGGAGAAATCCATGGAAGTTTAAGCTCAAGTGTATTTTATGCCAAAAATTTTCGCCAATATTTAATTCTTCCTGATATATCTATAAGTGCAGTGGGAGAGGTTAAAAGTGTAATACTTTATCACAAAATTCCCTTAGAAAAACTTGATAATAAAAAAATAGGTATCACTCCTGAAACAGAAAGTGCTTTTAATTTACTAAGAATATTATTAGAGGAATTTATTGGTGTAAAACCTAAATATATAGAACTTTCTAAAAATTGGGGGAATTTGACAAAAGAAGAAAAAAAAGAACTTTCAGGATATTTAGCTATAGGAGATGAAGCCCTAACTCTTCAATTCAATAAGAGAAATACAAATAAAGCAGGATTAATTACTGATCTTGCTGAACTCTGGTTAAGGTATACCCATCTTCCCTTTGTGTTTGCACTTTTCATTGTGAGAAAAGAAATAGCTAAAAAGTATAAGAAAGAATTAAAAGAATTTTGTACCCACCTTTATTATGCCAGAGCACGATCCTTTTCTGATTTAAAGGAACTTGTAAAAAAAAGCTATTTAAATCTTCCAAAAGGATTTTTATTTAATTATTTAACTCATTTAGAATATGATTTTTCAGGGTTAAAACAAAGAGCCTTTATAACCTTTTGTGAATATTTATTAAAAATGAAATTAATAAAAGAATTACCAAAACTTAGGTTTTTAGAAATTTTATAAAAACCCTTAATGGAAAAGGATAAAAAATTTGTTAAAGAGAAATTTGAAAAAATTGTCAAAAGATATGATTTAGTAAATTTAATAGGAAGTTTGGGACAGGATAAATTATGGAGAAAAAGGGTTGCTGAATTTTTTAAAGACCAAAAATCACCTATACTTGATCTCTGTTGCGGTCCTTATACTTTAAGTGTAGAAATCTTTAAAAAGAATCCCTATCCTCTTTTTGCTCTTGATTTTAGTTTTTCTATGCTTTATTACGGAAAAAAAAGAATCTTAAACTATTTAATTTATCCAGTTTGCGGAGATGCAGAAATTTTACCTTTTAAAAATAATACCTTTGGAGGAATAAGTATTGCTTTTGGTTTAAGAAATTTGCCTAATATAGAAAAGGCTCTAAAAGAATTTTACAGAGTTTTAAAACTTAATGGATTACTTGCTATTTTAGAATTTTCTTGGCCTAAAAACAGATTTTTTAAAAAAATTTATCAAATTTATTTAGATAAATATATACCTTTATTAGGAGGTATTTTAACAGGGAATAAAGCTTCCTATCTTTATTTAGCAGATTCTATTAAAAAATTTCTAGCTCCAGATGAAATAAAAAAAATGCTTTTAGAAACTGGCTTTAAAGAAGTAAAATATGAGTTTTTAACCATGGGTATTGTAACCCTTTACACCGCTTATAAAGTTTAAGCTAAATAAATATTCAAAAATTGAAAGATGGATGAGAAAATAAAAGTTTTTTCCTTAGTTTTAGGTCTTTTTATACTTTCAATGGTTATTATTTTAGTTATTTTTTATAAACTATATACATTAGAAAAAGAGACTTATTTGCAAATTATGACCCAAAGTTTTGAAGCTTTATACAAAAATAATGCCTATTTATTAAAAGAAAGAGCAAATATTGTTTTTGATATTTTTATAAATAAAGAAGATATTCTTAAAATTTTGGCTGAAGCATCAAAAGTTAAAGATAAAAATAGTGAGGATTTTAAGAAATTACATGAAAAATTATATAAAAATTTATATAAAGAAAGTAATTATATGAAAAAATACAAATTACAGGATTTAAACTTTAATCTTCCAGATTATACCAATCTTATAAGATTTTATAGACCTAACAAATTTGGAGATTCATTTAAAGGAATTAGAAAATCTTTAGAAATTGTTCATGAATTAAAAACTCCGGTTAGTTGTTTTGAAATAGGTAGAGTCATTCATGCTTTTAGGAATGTTTTTCCTTTATATTACAAAGGAATTTTTGTTGGAACAGTTGATATAGCTTATCATGCTAATTCTATAATCTCAGGTATTGAAATGGCTTTACCTGTTTATATGGAATTTTTAATTGATTGCAAGTCCATACAAAAAAACCTCTATAAAGAGGAACAAAAAATTATATTAGAAGCTCAATTTTTGATGAGTATTTTATAGATAAAGAAATTGAAATTTTTAATGAAAATACTGAGGAGATTAAAAGGGAGGTTCAAAATATAAATAAGGAGGATTTAAAAAATATAAAAATTAACCTTAAAAAGGGAAAGAGTTTTTCAACAAATCTAAAAATAAAAAACAAAAATTATTTAATAACTTTTATTAATGTGAAAAGTTGTGAAGGAGAAAATATCGCCTATTTTGTCATATATAAACCAGATAAATTTTTTGAATACCTTTATAAATAATTTCTTAT